>JAQYLJ010000026.1 GCA_028720145.1 Clostridia bacterium | reverse complement strand
CTTCAACGCGGCGGAGACCCCCGTGAAGATGGGTACCTTCTCGCAGTACGACCACCCGCACACCCTCGCCCGCTATGCGGAGGTGGCGGACTATCTCGGACTCGGCGGAAAGACCGACGAAGAGAAGCTCGCTGCACTCATCGGGGCGGTGAACGAACTAAAAAAGCGGGTCGGCATCAAGGACACCATCCGCGACTACGGCATTGACGAGAGCGCCTTCCTCGCGCGGCTCGACGAGATGACCGAGCAGGCGTTCGACGACCAATGCACGGGCGCGAACCCGAGATACCCCCTGATGAGCGAAATCAAGCAGATGTATCTCAACGCCTACTACGGAAAACACTTTGTAGAGCCCGAGATGCCGACAGTGCCGGCAGACTTCAAAAGTCGGGACGCGGACAGCGTGAAACAGACTTACGCCAAAGCCCGCAGCGCGAAGAAAGCGTAAGGAGGCGAAAGAGATGAATCTCGACAGAATCATTGCGGTCAGCAACAACAAGACGGTCTATCGCGACGGCGACAGCTGTATCAAGGTATTCGATTCCGACTATTCCAAAGCGGATATTCTGAACGAGGCGCTCAACCAAGCACGGATTGAAGAGACGGGGATTGTCATTCCGAAGATTCGCGCCGTCACCATGGTGGACGGGAAATGGGCGATTGTCTCGGACTATATCAAGGGCAAGACCCTCGACCGCCTGATGGCGGAAAACCCCGAGAAAAAGGACGAATACCTCGCGCTCCTCGTGGACCTGCAAATGTCCGTCCACGCGCATACTTGTCCCTTACTGAGTAAACTCAAAGACAAGATGAACCGTAAAATCAGTCAGGCAGACCTCGACGCGACCACGCGCTATGACCTGCACACCCGCCTCGAGGGGATGCCGAAACACAATAAGGTCTGCCACGGCGATTTCCGCCCCTCGAATGTCATCATCTCGGAGGACGGCACGCCGTACATCATCGACTGGTCCCATGTCACGCAGGGCAACGCCTCTGCCGATGTCGCGCGCACCTATCTCCTCTTCCGGCTCGCGGGCGACATGGACGGCGCGAACACTTACCTCGACCTCTTCTGCAAAAAGAGTGACACCGCGCGGCAGTATGTGGAGAAATGGATGCCCATCGTCGCCGCCTCGCAGTCGGTCAAGGGGAACGAGAAAGAACGGCAGTTCTTGCTCTCCTGGGTCGATGTCGTGGACTACGAATAATCGGGATACGAAAAGAGGGAATGACGAAATGAAAGTCACGGTATGTATCGGCAGTTCCTGCCATATCAAGGGCTCCCGCCAGGTGGTGGAAGAACTGCAATATCTCATCGCGCAGAATGGCTTAAAAGACAAGGTGGAACTCTCGGGCACTTTCTGTATGGGCAAGTGCCAAGAGGGCGTGTGCGTCACGGTGGACAACGCCTTCTTCTCGGTCACGCCCGAGACGGTCAAGGATTTCTTCACAAATGAAGTCCTCGCCAAGGTGTAAGAGATGGTATTCATTGAGGTCTGTGTCGGGAGTTCCTGCCATCTCAAAGGGTCTCCCGAGCTGGTGGAGCTGCTTGAAAACGCGGTGAAAGAGAATCATCTCGAAGACGAGGTCGTGCTCTCGGGCAGATTCTGTATCGGGAAGTGCAACCGCGTCGGGGTCACCGTCACGGTGAACGATGAGATCTTCATCGGCATCACGCGGGACAACTTCCGCGAGTTTTGGGAAAATCAAGTGATGAAAAGAATACGGGACGAGAGGGGCTGACCCATATGGCGAACTGTCTGACGCTGAAAAAATCCAACTGTAAAAACTGCTACAAGTGCATTCGGCACTGCCCGGTCAAATCCATCCGCTTCTCGGGCAACCAGGCGCACATCATCGGGAACGAGTGCATCCTTTGCGGGCACTGTTTCGTCGTCTGTCCGCAGAACGCCAAAGAGATTCGGAACGATGTCGAAAAGGTGAAGGTACTGCTCGCGTCGGGCGCACCCGTCTATGTCAGTCTCGCGCCCTCGTTCGTCGCCAATTATGACGGCATCGGGATTTCGTCCATGCGGGCGGCACTCAAAAAACTCGGCTTCGCCGAGGTGGAAGAGACGGCGGTCGGCGCGACCATCGTCAAGCGGGAGTACGAGCGGATTCTCGCCGCGGGGGAAAAGGATGTCTTGATTTCCTCCTGCTGTCATTCGGTGAACCTGCTGATTCAGAAGTATTTCCCGGCGGAGCTCCCCTATCTCGCCGATGTCCTCTCGCCCATGCAGGCGCATTGTGTGGATATTAAGAAGCGGCACCCCGAGGCGAAGACGGTCTTCATCGGTCCCTGTGTTGCCAAAAAAGACGAGGCGGACTACTACGCGGGAATCGTGGACGCGGCGCTCACTTTTGAAGAGCTGACCGACTGGCTACGCGAAGAGCGCATCACGCTCGACCCCGAGACAGACGCATCCGACGAGAGCCGCGCACGCTATTTCCCGACGACCGGCGGGATTCTCAAAACCATGGCACAGAATGCCGCAGGGTATACATATCTCGCCATCGACGGGGTGGAGAACTGCATCTCCGCGCTCCGCGACATTGAGAGCGGGAAGATTCACAAGTGCTTTATCGAGATGTCTGCCTGTGTCGGGAGCTGCATCGGCGGCCCCGTCATGGAGAAACACCATCGGTCGCTCGTCAAAGACTATATTACGGTGGCGAACTACGCGGGGGAACGGGATTTCCCGGTGGAACAGCCCGCGCTGTCGGAGCTGCAAAAGGGGATGACCCCGATTGAACGGCTCGCCGAAGAGCCGACCGAAAGCGAGATTCGGGACATTCTCCGTCAGATGGGGAAGACCCGTCCGGAGGACGAACTCAACTGTGGCTCCTGCGGCTACGACACCTGCCGCGCGAAAGCCGTCGCCATCTATCAGGGGAAAGCTGAGATTTCCATGTGCCTGCCGTTCCTCAAAGAGAAAGCCGAAAGCTTCTCGGACAGCATCGTCAACAACACGCCGAACGGGCTGATTGTCTTAAACGACAAGTTGGAGGTGCAACAGATCAATACCGCGGCGAGAAAGATCATGAACATCCGTTCCGCGTCCGATGTCCTCGGCGACCAGGTCGTGCGGATTCTCGACCCCAAACTCTTCCTCGAAGTATTGGAAACCGGCAGGAGCATCCGCGACCGGCGCACCTACCTCGCCGAATACAAGAAGTATGTGGAGCAGACCGTGGTCTATGACGCGGACTATCATCTGCTCATCTGCATCATGCGCGATGTGACCGACGAGGAGAACGAACGCATGAAGAAGGAATCCATCAGTCAGCAGACCGTGGAGATTGCCGACAAGGTGGTCGATAAGCAGATGCGGATCGTGCAGGAGATTGCCTCGCTGCTCGGCGAGACCGCCGCGGAGACCAAAATCGCGCTGACGAAACTCAAGGAGTCCATCACCGATGAATGATTTGTGCGCGGATATCGGTTACAAGAGCATCAACCATGAGGGCGAGCAACTCTGCGGCGACCATGTCGATGTCGTGGAGCAGGGGGAGAACTCCTCAGTGATTGTCCTCGCGGACGGGCTCGGGAGCGGCGTGAAAGCCAGCATCCTCTCGACCCTGACGGCGAAGATTATCTCCACCATGATGGCGGCGGGGCTCACGCTCGAAGACTGCGTGGAGACCATCGCCGCGACCCTCCCCATCTGCTCGGTGCGCGGGGTCGCGTACTCGACCTTCACCATCGCGCATCTCGTCGACAATCGGGAGATGGAGCTCATTCAGTACGACAACCCCCACGCGATTCTCATTCGCAACTATCAGAATTTTGAATATCCCACGACCGAGATGAATATCGGCGGGAAAAAGATTTTCAAGTCGGTGATTCGTCTGGAAGAGGATGATGTGTTCGTCCTCATGAGCGACGGCTGCCCCCACGCGGGGCTCGGGATGTCCTATAACTTCGGATGGAAGCGGGAGGACATCATCGGCTTCATGGAAGCGTCGGTCGCGGGTGGGTACACCGCCAAGACCCTCTCCACCATGCTGGTCGATGAGTGCAATCGGCTCTACGGCGGGAAGCCGGGGGACGACACCACCGCCTGCGTCATCAAAATCCGTCGGCGCGAGCCCATGAACATTCTGTTCGGACCGCCCTCGAATCGGGACGACTGCGACCGCATGATGTCTCTGTTCTTTTCCAAAGAGGGAAAGCATATTATCTGCGGCGGGACGACTTCTTCCATCGCGGCGAAATACCTCGGAAAAGAGGTGAAGGTGCATCTCGACTTTGGGAAGAGCGATGTGCCGCCCACGGCGGAGATTGAGGGAGTCGATCTCGTGACCGAGGGGGTCATCACCGTCAATAAAGTGCTCGAATACGCGAAGGACTACTTGGCGGATAACACCACCTACGAGCATTGGAGTTTCAAGCGGGATGGGGCATCGCTCATCAGCCGACTGCTGTTCGAGGAGGCGACCGACATCAACTTCTTCGTCGGGCGCGCCGTCAACCCCGCGCATCAGAACCCCGACCTCCCGATCAATTTCAATATCAAAATGAATTTGGTGGAGGAGCTCTCCGAGTGCCTCCGCAAAATGGGGAAACGCATTAAGGTCAGTTATTTCTAAGGAAAACACATATGAGAAAGTTCGATACCAAGGTACAGCACCTCAAATATAAGGTACTCCGCGAAGTGGCGAGGCGGGCGTGGAACGGCACGCTGTACGAGACCCTGTTGGATATTCCGAAGGCGATTGTCCCGGGGAAAACGCCTACCATGCGCTGCTGTGTCTACAAAGAGCGCGCCATTCTCGCCGAGCGCGTGAAGATCGCCATGGGCGGCGACCAAGAGAACCCCAATGTCATTGAGGTCATCGACATCGCCTGCGACGAGTGTCCGGTCGGCGGTTACGAGGTGACGAATGCCTGCCGCGGCTGTCTCGCGCACCGCTGTGAAGATGTCTGTCGGTTCGGCGCGCTCTCGTTTGACGGGAACCATGTCGCGCACATTGATAAGTCCAAGTGCAAAGAGTGCGGTGCCTGTGCCAAGGTCTGCCCCTATACCGCCATCGTCAGCCGCAAGCGCCCCTGTCAGAGCGCCTGCAAGGTGAAAGCCATCTCGATGAACCCCGAGAAAGCCGCCACTATCGACAACGACAAGTGCATCGCCTGTGGGGCCTGCGTCTACCAATGCCCGTTTGGCGCGATTACCGACAAGTCCTATATTCTGACCGTGGTCGATCTGCTCAAAAAGAGCCAAACGGGCGGGGAAGAGAAACTGTACGCCGTGGTCGCCCCCTCGATTTCGAGCCAGTTCACCTATGCCAAACTCGGGCAGGTCGTCACGGGACTGAAAGAACTCGGGTTCCATACGGTGGTCGAGGCGGCGCTCGGTGCCGACATGGTCGCACACGCGGAGTCGAAGGAACTCGCGGAAAAAGGGTTCCTGACGAGCTCCTGTTGTCCCGCATTTGTCAGTTACATTTATAAGAATTTCCCCGAGCTTGTCCCGTTCGTGTCCCACAATCTCTCACCCATGGCGACGGTCTCTCGGTACATTAAAAAGACCGACCCGCAAGCCAAGGTGGTCTTTATCGGACCCTGTACCGCCAAAAAGGCGGAGATACGCCACGAGGGCGTGAAGCCCTATGTCGATGCCGTCCTCACTTTCGAGGAGTTGCAGGCGCTCTTTGACAGCCGCGACCTCGATATTACCACCCTCGCGGAGGGGGTTCTCGATAACGCCTCGTATTTCGGGCGCATTTTTGCCCGTTGCGGCGGGCTCGCCGACGCGGTCGCGCAAGGGCTAAAAGAGCAGGGGCTTGACGACTTCACCCTCAAAGCGTGTTCCTGCGACGGAATAGAGCAGTGCCGCGTCGCCCTGCTCAAAAAGAGCAAAGGACTTCTCGACGCGAACTTTATCGAGGGCATGGCATGCCTCGGCGGCTGTATCGGCGGCGCCGGCTGCCTCACCCACGGCGAGAAGAGCAAAGCCGATGTCGATAGATACGGCAAAGAAGCCCTCGAAAAGACCATCTCCGACGCGATTTCTCTTCTATGAGTTGAATCCCTACAACTCTTAACTTTACTTATTTTTCTAATAAAAAGGAGCGACCCCAAAAGTCGCTCCTTTTCTATGGTGGAGACAGTGGGACTCGATTCGCGGCGCGGCGTGACCTCGCCTTGGTCGCTCGCGGTCGGAACAGTTCACCGGACTATTCCTCTGTACCGCTCGTCGTTCGAGCCCCATATTCCCACAAAGCAAAACGCCGCCCCATCGGGGCGGCGCTCGACTATGGTGGAGATAGTGGGACTCGAACCCATGACCTATGCGTTGCGAACGCATCGCTCTACCATCTGAGCTATATCCCCAAGGCGAGATTTATTATAACATATTTTTCGGGATTTGCAACTGTTTTTTTCGATTTTGCCGACTGAAAACAAATTTTTGGTTTTTCGGTGGGACAAACTCCGCGAATTACACTACTCTCAAACAAGAAGCGGAGGCAGAGGTCGCGAAACTGAGGTTGACTACCGTATAGAATTACACTACTCTCAAACATATCACCATTAATAAAACCCTCATAATTAGTTTGACTACCGTATAGAATTACACTACTCTCAAACTACACTAATAGCCCAAAAAAAGACGATGGTTTGACTACCGTATAGAATTACACTACTCTCAAACTCTGTCCCCTTGCAAGCATATTATAACAAGGTTTGACTACCGTATAGAATTACACTACTCTCAAACCGCCCGCTACACAAGTCGGTACTGCGACCAGTTTGACTACCGTATAGAATTACACTACTCTCAAACGCCGCGAGGACGACCGCGTGATTGTCCCACGTTTGACTACCGTATAGAATTACACTACTCTCAAACATCGCGCTTGAACTTGTCCGCGTCGAAGAGGTTTGACTACCGTATAGAATTACACTACTCTCAAACCCGAGGCGTCGCCGGCGAGACCCCGCGGAGGTTTGACTACCGTATAGAATTACACTACTCTCAAACTAGTGCAGAATATGCGCCTTGCGGAGACCCGTTTGACTACCGTATAGAATTACACTACTCTCAAACAAACCGCCGCAACAGGCGCGGAAAGTGCAAAAGTTTGACTACCGTATAGAATTACACTACTCTCAAACAGGGTGATGACGAATAGGGCAGAGATATATGTTTGACTACCGTATAGAATTACACTACTCTCAAACCTAGCAACCTAAGCAGAGCAAAGGCACGCAGTTTGACTACCGTATAGAATTACACTACTCTCAAACAGGAGTACACGGACAAGTATGTAAAGCCGAGTTTGACTACCGTATAGAATTACACTACTCTCAAACCTCAAATTTTGAGACAACGCCACTACGCGCCGTGTAAGTTCTAGGGTAGCGGGCAGGGGGGAACCTGCCCGAAGTAGGGTCTATCTGTATTTTACCAAGAGAAAACCGGGAAAGCAAGTCTAAATTTGACAGGCATCGGCGTCAAGGATGTTTTTTTGCTCTCCCGGAAAGGCGGGACAATCATGCTGTTCCACAAAGAGGACGGAAATTTGTCGGTAACGGAGGTCACAAAGAAAAGACCGCCATTCTTCTTCTGAAAAACACCCATGCAAATTGCAAAAAACAAACAATCGTTTATCGGTGAAACGGAGACACAGTTCGAGACACAGGAGGATCTCCTCTGCGAGCGTCATGCCTTGCGTGTCGGGGCGGACATGATACAACTTCAAAAGAGGTGCGATATCATTGATTTCGTCAAAGCACAATTCGGTATCCGCGAGCGCAAGGAGCTCGCCGAGATACTGTTGCACAGTGCTGTACAGGCGATAGGTCTCTGTCGTGAGGTCGTGGGTGGCAATCAGCGCCAGTTGTTTATAGAGTGGCGTAAGGATCCTCTTGTCCTCTGCAAATCCGAGATGAAAACAGTCGGGAATCGCCTCGACATATTTGTGTGCGGGAATCGGGCTGCCGTCCTCGGAAAAGACAAGCGACCCTTCTCCGCCTTCGGTCTGCGCAAAAAGTTCCGACAAAAATGCGCGATACAGCAAGGGCGACTCTAAAACGAGTGTCTGCAACGGGGATTCTCCGAAGTCGAGGGGCGTGGCGAGAAGGTCGTATAGGAGTTTCATAAGACAATCAGCCTTTCCCCCGTCTGAATAATATCTCCCTGATACTCTCCGACGAGATATTCGATCTGCGAATATTGCCTCTCCGTGATGGTCAGGATCTCCACAACGCCGGACGGCGGTCGGTTCCTCCGCAGAAGGGTCAGAACGGACTGCTCCGCCGTCGCGTGCAATACCAACTTGCAATACACCGATTCCTGCATCATGAGAAAGCCGTTCTTAATCAGCAGTTTCCGAAAGCGCGTATAGACGCGCCTATCCTGCCGCGTCTCGGTCGGCAGATCAAAGAATACCAAAATGCGCGAAAAACGCTCAGCCATAGCAAGGCGACTCCAAACAAGACAAATCTCGCTCCCGCAGGGCATCCCAAACACTGCAAGTCCAGAGGTGAATCGCGGTGGACAGATGGTGATTCTGCCCGCGAATGGAGACCGTCTGATTCAAAAGATCCAGCAGTTTCATTTTGTCTTCATGGGTCAGCGGAGCGGTGGGCGGCGAGGACATGACAAAACGGTCGATGAAGGGACGGAACGGTTCCATCAGGTCACAGGACAGATTAAAGTGATTAAACATATTGTCGTGGAAGATGCCGAGTTGCGTGAGGTATCCGCTCGCGACGATCTCGCGGTTGAATGCCGCGAGCAGAATGCCATATCCGTAGTTGAGTGCCGCGTTGATGGGGGAGTCTGTCCCCCGTGTAAAGTCGAGCCCGAAGAGCGCATTGAAGTAGACCTTCGCCGCATGTCCCTCTCGATTGGTGGCGTCGCCGGGCAGGATCTCGGAGAGATACGAGGTCAGAAGCGCGCGTTCCCGCTCGCAGGCGGGGGGCAGATTACTGATCTGCCCCGAAATCTTGATGCGGACAATCTCCGCATGGAGAAACGCCTTAAACGAGGGGTCCCAAGTGATCTGCTCCCGAATCTTTCGGCTGTCATCATGGCTGCCGTACAGGGGGACCAAATCCGACTGCGGATCGTGGAATTCGTCACAGAAAATGACTTTAATCTTCTTTTTGACGAGTTCGCTCAACAGGTAAGAGGTGAGGGAAACCGCGGTAGATTCCACCATCAACAGGAGAATCTCATCGAGGAGAACCCGACTGGTCTTGCTCTCGGTCCGCACGACAAGATAGTTCATCTTGTAGTCGAGCTTGGCGCGGCTCTTAATCGAGATGATGCGCCATCCCATGAATCGCTCCCGTATGGATGAGGTCGATCTTCTGTTCGTACAGACCCGTCACGGATTGGTTGATGAGGAACACTTGATGGTTTTTCGAGGGGAGAACCTTGCTGACGCGAATTCTGGTGGACAGTCCCAGGCTGATCCCGTCAGCATTGGGCATCATGGCGTTACAGCGAAACGCTTTCAGCGCTTCTCGAAGAATCTTGCATTGTTCGACTTCTTCCCTCTCCGCGACTTGTTCTCTTTGGTTCAACATATCTTCGTGCAGTTTCGTGAAGAAAGCGGTGCGGGAGTAGGGAGGCATCCCCGCTTTCCTCGCGAGGAGATCGTAGAGCACCATGTTCTCCTCTTTTGTGAACTGCTCATAGTCGCCGCGCGGCAGTACGGTCTTCGCTTTGTCGCAGCGTTCCAAATATTTCAGGCGGCGACGGAATGCGTCGGTCTCGTCGAGCGAGAGATACAACTGGCAGGCGGGATTGAGAATGAGTCGAATATCGGATCTTGCAGCCAAATGAAACCGGAATCCGTCGTATTCGATGAGACTGTTGTTCAAAACGCGCGGGAGAATGACGGTCGCGGTTTCTCCCCATGTTTTTTTGGCGAACGCATCGGGATCTTTTTCATACTCGGCTTTGTCAAGCAACAGAATCGCTTCCAAAGAACGGACGGTCTTTTTCTTTTCTGTTTTTTCGATCAAAACAAAGTATGCTCCGGAGGCGCGGTTATATCCGCCATAGGTATCGAGGGGAAGACCTTTCTTGATGGGGATCTGTCCTCCACCCGCCGGCAAAATCGTCACATCGAACAGTTTCCCCGTGCTTTCTTCCGGCTTTCTCGTGAAGAGAATATTGTTCTTTGCCATCGTCCGGCGGACGGTCGCAATAGTTCCGTCATCGCCGGGAATCCATGCGTCGGGGACGGGAATGGTATACAGCACCTCGGTTTTTAGCGAGTACTTTTCCCGCGTGATATTGTGGAGGAACTCCTGCGCAAAGCGGGTGTCAAAATAGTTCCCGACCACGATATTCAGATAGGCATCATGCGCGTGATGCAGGTCGCTCGTGTCGCGGCATTTGCGAATCTTGTACAGGTCGCGGAAGTCGGAGACATTCCCCGCCTTGGAATAGACGATTTTGGTATCGGGATAAATCGCGTGCAACAGTTCCGCCAACGCCTTGGTGGACTGCCTGGTTTCCACCAACTGACGATTCACAAATGCAGTGAGTTCCTCTTCGGTCAGTTCGGTCGTGCGGGTGAGACGCTCGTATTTTTTCTGAGAGATGGTATCTCTGTCCAACCACATTTTCCAGGTCGAGCGCATCTTTTCCCGAATGTCGGAGGAGAGGAGACGGTCGCTCTTCTCTCGGTTCAGGACAGACAGGACGAGCACGCGGTTATCGAGACTGTCGTCTTTGATTTTGGAGCGGGGATAGATATGGTCGATATCGCAGTATCCGTTATCGTCGAGTTTCTCGATATCTAGCGGCGTTCCGCTGTATGCACACATACCGAACTGCGTATAGTAAAGGAACAGTTTATCTTTCCGAAGTTTGCCCTCTTCCTCGTTTTCGAGACGCTCAAAGAGTTCGTCTTTGTCACGGCCGCAGGCACGATAAAGGTCAAGCAGTTTGTCCTTGCGGGTGATGGTGCGTTTCTTATCGTTCTTGTCGTCTTGGTCCCGTGCAACTTCGATGAAGATCTTTTTCGGTGCGGCTTTTTGCGCGTCGACAATCTCGTCCATGATGCAAAGGGTTTGCCAGATACTGCGCCGAATCTTCGGGGACACATAGAGGTTTTCTACCATCTCAAACGGCGTTTTCACCTCGCCCGCTTTCGCGCGACGGTGTTCCTCCGCCAGTTTCGCGAAAGAGTGTCGGTCGCTTTGCAGTTGCATCTGGGTCTCTCCGGTTTCCCGCAGATAATCGATGATGGAACGCGTCTCTCCCGTCGCGGGGTCGACCTCCATGAGTTCCGCGAGATAGACGCGGGAGAGACGCCCCCAATCCTTGAATCCCAGGCGGGAGACATAGCGAATATCCTCATCGGAGAGGGGGGTGTTCTCTTGTAGCCATTTTGTCAGGCATTTGCGATCGTTCCCGAACAGGACGACGCGGCGAATGATTTCTTCCGCGAGGTCCTGCCCGACAAGCGGCAGAATGCGAGCCAATTTATGATAGGATGTGAGAGAAGATTTGATGGTATCATCGACGCCGGAGATAGAGTCTCCCGCTTTCATATACCCCTCAGAGATGAGCAGATCGGCGATTTTCTTTTTCGTGACACGACCGAGCCGCTTGACGAACAGTTCCTCGTAGATCTTCTTTTTCGCTTCAAGAGAGATGGGGGTTCCATTGACTTTCAGAGGGTTAATCTCATTCAGTACCATATACTCGCTGTAAAGAAGGGAATCTTTCGGTAACACATCTTCTCCCGTATAGGTGCAGAGAGAGGTCATACGGCTGATAAAACCCTCCTCCGCTTGCGCGAAGTCAATCATCTCTTCCAGATTCCACGGCAAGATTGCGCCGGGGCTTGTGCGCTTGGTCCATCCGCGCGGACCCGCGAGAGGTCCGACATAATAGGGTAGTTTGTAGTCGAAAATGGCGAGAATCTTGTCAGCCGTTGTCCTGCCCGCCTCATCTTTGCGACTCAAAAAGGGCAGATAGGTTTTGGCGTTTTCGAGGATCTTGCAGAGTTCCTGTCGGTGCAGACTGTTCGGAATGTCGCCGTTCTCCCGTGTGCGCAGTTTCGGCGCGAAGGAATTGTCCTCGATTTTGTCGAACAGCGGCTTCCACCGCAGGTCCTCCTCGGCAAGCGCGCGGTGGGGGGAGAGTTTCGCTCTTAAAAACTTGCAGAAGTCCTCCTGCGAGCAGGTGCCGCCGCTCTTTTTGCCATGCCCGGAGTATGCGGCATAATTGTTGCACCCCGGTGCTGTAAGGATTTCCTTTTTCAGAGCGGGATTGCCGACTGCCGCCAAGAACTGTTTGAGCAGGCGGAGGTCCTCGGCGTGCTGTTCGTACTGATTGATTTTGTATTCCGAAACCGTTCCGGAGCCACGCGTGATCTTTTCGAGATACAGCACATCACGGAGCGATTTTGCGGCAAAAATGAGTTCCGCGTCGTCGCCCAAGTTTCTCGCGAGGTCCTCGATGACACTCTCGTCCGCATCGAGAGAGAACTGAGGAGCGTCTGCGTACGCCTCGTTCGCAAAGAGGTCCGCGGGTTTGACCGCGCCGCCGACGATGAGGTAGAGCGCTTTTTCCAAAATCTTTTTCGCGGTCTTTTCGTCGTGTTCGTCTGTCTCGTACGAGAGCAGAGAAAGCGCCCGCTTGATTTTTTCGCTCTTGCGGAGTTTCTCATTCGACAGGATTTCGTCGTGCAGGGCGGTTAGGGTCGTGCTTGACGAGGTGACGGATATGTTGCAAATATCGCCCAGCGCCTCCGAGAACCGTGCCCACGCGCTCTCGAAAGTGTCTTCGTTTTCATCGAGAGAGTAGAGAAAGTGCCCGCGGCTCTTAATGATATGATGGAGGGCAAGATAGACGAGACGGACATCCTGCGGCTCTTTCGTCTTCATCAGTGCGCGGCGCAGATGATAGATGGTCGGATAGTCGCGGTGGTATTGTATGTCGGTATAGTTCGGATCGGCGAACAGCGTATAGGAAGACCCGCCCGATTTGCTGTCGGACTTCAAAAAACTCTCTTCCAAACGCAAGAAGAACCCGGGCTCGATTTCTCCGTCAAAGAGTTCTCTCAGCAGATGCAGACGCCATTTGCGGCGCGCCAGACGGCGGCGGTTGGTGCGGTTCAGACGACGGTCTGCTGCGGTTTCTCCCTCGTCAAACAGGCGGATTCCCCACATTCCGTTCCCGCGGAATTTTTTGAGCCCGTAAGAGAGGTCGGTCGCCGCCCATCCGACGGAGTCGGTCCCGACATCCAGCCCGACATAATAGTCCCCGATTTTTTTGTCATAACCGTTTTGTTTCATAGCGTCCTCCAGTTTTTAGAAAAAAGTGATTGACAAATCGTTTTTGATGTGATATATTGAGAGTGTCCTGAGGTTGACTACCGTATAGGATTACACTACGCGTTCAAATAAGTCTTAACGAAAACACCCGTTTCGGGATCACAGTGTGTGAGCAAAACCGCGAAAGCGGTTTTTTGCTTTTTAGGGGCACATGAGCGAAAATGCAATCTTCGGGACCCGTCAGGGAACCGCGGTTACCATTATTATACAATAGGTGGAAAAAACTGTCAAGAACAAATAAAAAGCGCCGAAACGGCGCAGTTTTTTGTTTCAGGGGACAACCCGGAGATGCAAGCCCCGAGCGGTTGCCCGCTCGGAAAGAGGCGAGCGAGGGGCGGCGGGGGACTTTAACGGGGGAGGGAGGAGGCGGGGATGGTGGTGCCGCAATAGGGGCAGGTGCCGGTCTCGCCGCGGAACGAGAAGTGGGCGGCGCAGGAGGGGCACTCCACCGCGTGGAGCGGGGCTTCGGGGGCGCGGTAGGGGGTGACGGTGTCCCCGTTGCGGACATAGCCCGCGAGGTAGCCGCGCGCGAAACAGGTGTCGAGGCGGGAGCGGATTTCCGCCTCTTTGACATTCAGGTGGGCGGCGAGGGCAGGCACCGTTTCGAGATGCAGTAGAGTGACGGCGCGGACCGTCTGTTCCAGGCTCCGCTTCGTGCCGTACGAGATCCAGATGAGCGGGAGACCGTAAAAACCCGTGCCCGTGAAGAGACACCCCGCGACGAGCAGCGGAATCCCCAAAGCGGGGAGCCCTTTCAGGTTGATGGCACCGAACACAATCATCGGGATGCCGACAACCGCGAGAATCGACCAAATCAGGGCGAAACGAAATGTATTTTTGACAGAGCGGCTGACCGCGTCCATGAGAGATTCCTCCGAAAAACCGATTTGCTTTCATTATAAACAAAACCGCGCGGAATGTCAAAGGAAACGGCGCGATTTGGGGCGAGGGGAGGAGGGTAAGTGAAAAGTGAAGAGTGAAAAGTGAAGAGTGAAAAGTGAAAAGTGAAAAGTGATAAGTGATAAGTGAAAAGAGAGACAGATGTTTGTGCGAGCGGAAGGAACGGTGCTCGCAAAAAACCGCTCGCCCGGATCCTATGACGAGCAAGCGGCTTTCAAAAGAGAAGTTCGCCGGGGTCAGGCGTTTTGGAGCACCTCTTTGACGGGGACCTCGCGGATGGGGGTGCCGGTGCGGAGGGCGTACGCGGCGAGGATCCCCGCGTTCTCTCCCATCTGGCAGCAGTTCCCGGTGACGCGATAGGACGCCATCGCCTGATGGGTGCCCGAGATGCACCGCCCCGCGACGAGGATGCCTTCATAATCTTTCGGGATAAGGCAACGGAAAGGTATCTCATAGGGCGGGGTATCGCGGCAGTCGTCGGTATTCCGCTTTTTCGAGTGGACATCCATGAGGAAAGTCACGGGGCAAATCCCGTCCTCGAAGGTGCGACCCGCGAGCAAGTCGTCCGCGGTCAGGGTATATTCGCCGACAATCCTGCGGGACTCCCGCACGCCGAGCACGGGTGCGGAGCAGATGAGTTCGAGGTCGCGAAAATCGGGGTCGCCCGCTTTCAAAAGTTCGTACGCTTCAATCATCTGCCGTCTGCCCTCGGCGGTCGCCGCGGCGACCGCATCCTCGGAGAGCGGGTCGTAGTCGAACATATGGGTGAACTGCATGACCCCGAAGCGCGCGTTCGGCGCGGGGATGAGGTAGGGGTTATGGAACGGGGCGACCTTACCCGCCTTCTCATAGCAGGCATCGAGAATCTTCCCGATCATCAGACCGTCCGCGTATTTCTCGGGGATGTTCCCCACGAGGAACATGAGGGTCATCGCCTGACAGGCGCCGATGTCTCCATCCTCGCCGATCTCAAAAGCGCAACCCGCGTTCGCGGCGACATGACCGTCTCCCGTACAGTCGAAAATCATGCGCCCGTAGTAGGCGCGTCTGCCGTCGGGGGCTTCGGTGACGATACCCTTGACGGTCTTTCCCTCGGTCAGCGTGCGGCAGCTGAGGGTGTTCAGGCGCACGGTCACGCCTGCATCCCGCATCTTCTCGTCGAGCAGTTGTTTCATGTATTCATAGTTGAAGCTCTCATTCCAAAAACCGCCCCACTCGCCGCGGGCGCGGAGGTCGGAGATGAGTTCCGTGAGGATACCGTGCTTGTTCTCAAAGTCGAAAAGCGGGTTCATAAACCCGAGCGTCCACATACCGCCGAGGGCATTGAATCGGTCGACGAGCAGGGTCTTTAACCCCTGCCGCGCACAGGCGAGTGCCGCGCCGCATCCCGCGGGTCCCGCGCCGACGACGATGGCATCATAGGTCCCGGCGACCGGGGTCGAGAGGGTTTCGGTTAAGTAAGACATGGTTTCGTCCTCCTTTTGTTTTCAAGAGAATGATACCACGGGACTTGACCCGCCGCCAGTGACTGTGTTATCCTAAACATGGACAAAATGCAAATGCGGAGGCGGGGATGGAAGAACCGGAAATCACGCTATGTGTCAGTTTCCAGAAGAAAGCGGTCTTTGACTATGAGGTCGAGACCTATCTCTTCGATACGGCATTCTGCATCAAAGAGGGAAAAATCGCCTACCGCTTCGGCGAGGGGAAAGAGAACACAGCCGAGGGGGGACAGGTGATTTTCTGCCCTGCGGGGACGGCGTTTCACAGGGAGATGAAAAGTCCCGCTACCTTTACGATGATTGGGGTCGCCGCGAATCCCGCGCACCCGGGGACCGGGGAAGCACCCATCACCGCCCGCGACCCCGCGCGATTCTTCGATGATCTCGACCGTCTCGCGGGGGTGGTCGTCTGCTCCGGTATGGACAAATTTCCGATAATCGCGCACTTTTGCCGTGACCTCATCTATCTTGCCCGCGAGAGCCGTGAGCTCCCGCCGTCGCCCCTCGAAAAGGAGTATGCCCGTCTGACGGCGCACCCCGAAAGTACCGTTTCGGTCGCCGCGCTCGCGGCATCCGCAGGGTATTCGACCGCACGGTTCATCGAGCTGTTCCGCGCCCGCTGGGGAGTGACCCCGAAAGACTATCTGCTCTCGCTTCGCATTGCGCGGGCGCAGATGCTCCTCCATACGACCGACCTCTCGGTCTCGGAAATCGCCCATCGCGTGGGCTATGAAGACCCACTCTATTTCAGCCGTCTGTTCCGCCGCCGCACCGGAAACTCGCCCGCGCAAGAGCGCGCACTCGCGAAACTTTAATGAGTCCAAGGTACTTTTGCGAATCACAACCGACAAGACGGATATATTCAGAACGCAGTCTACTGACAAGAACGTTTTTTGGGGCTTATTCGGGCATCAAAATGATACAAAATGCCCCCATCGTTTCCGCTTTTCGGGGAGTGCGCCGCGTGCCCAGTCGGCGGGTTTTGCCCCATCTCTTTTCGTCCGATTCGGCGAAATCCACGAAAAACCGCGAAAAAATTGTGAAAAAACACTTGACAAGCCGAGAGGCATATGGTATAGTGACACCAAATTGAATCGTCGAACTTTGAGTTAGAGGCGCAATTGTCATGAGTCACGCGGAAGAGGGACCTGCCCGATGATGCCGCGTAAAAGGGACCGTTGCCGAAACGGAGCCGCTTAGGCGGTGGCTCTTGTTGGGCGCCGGGAGAACATCTCGGCGACTGTCACAAGGATTTCTTGTGGAGTGCTGCTTTCGATTGAGATGAATTTTTCCCGTTTTTCTTTTCGCGGGAGGCTCAACGGTCGAGGCACTGGCTTCGACTTTTCTTTTTTTGAAAAATTTTTCCGAAAAAGGAGAACCTCCCGATGAAAAGACTGCTCATCCTCATCCTCGCACTCGTCCTCGCCACCACCTGCTTCGTCTCTTGCGCCCCCAAAGCGGAAGATGACCTCGACCGCATCACCAAAGCCGGCAAGATCGTCGTCGGTATGGAAGTGGCATACGCCCCTTACAACTGGGCTGAAGCAAACGCCAACAGTTATACGGTCAAGGTTTCCAACGGCGCCTACGCCGACGGCTACGATGTCCAGATCGCGAAAGCCATCGCCGCGGGTCTGGGCGTGGAACTGGAAATCAAGGCGATCGAATGGGACGGTCTGATCCCCGCGCTCGAATCGGGCGACATTGATATGATTGTCGCGGGCATGAGCCCCACCGAGGACAGAAAACTCTCGATCGATTTCAGCGACACCTACTTTGACTCCAACCTCGTCATGGTCGTGAAAAAGGACAGCGCGTATGCGTCCGCCACCTCGATTCAGGACTTCGCGGGTGCGAAAATCACCGCACAGCTCAACACCTTCCACTACGCCGTGATCGATCAGATCCAAGGGGTCAATCGGCAGACCGCGCTCCAAGACTTCGCCGCCCTGATTCAGTCGCTGAACAGCGGCGCCATCGACGGATATGTCTGCGAGAAACCCGGCGCCGTCTCCGCCTGCGCCTCGAACGACGCGTTCACCTATGTGGAATTCGCCGCGAACAGCGGGTTCACCTGCGACCCCGCGGAATCTTCTATCTCGGTAGGTCTCAGAAAGAACAGTTCTCTCACCGAAAAAATCAACCAAATCCTCGCGGGCATCTCCGCCGCACAGCGTGAGGAAATGATGGACGCCGCCATCGCGCGTCAACCCGCGGAAGACTGATTCTCGGGATTTTATACGAAAGAAAGTACAGAATGAATACATTTCAATGGATCGGAAAACTGCTTTCCGAATACTGGCTCAGTTTCCTCCGAGGGATGGGCAGTACGCTGCTCATGGCAATCGTCGGGACCGCCGTCGGGTTCCTCATCGGGCTCCTCATCGCGATGGTACGCACCATTCCGGTGGGACCCGGTGACACGCCCTTTCGGCGCGGGCTCCTCCGCGGCGTGAACGCCGTCCTCGCCGCCTATGTCGAGATCATCCGCGGCACCCCCATGATGGTGCAGGCGCTCATCATCCACTACGGGCTGTTCGTCCCCATGAAAGTGCCGTCCATGCTCTCCGCCATTATTATCATCTCGTTCAACACGGGTGCCTACATGGCGGAAATCGTCCGCGGGGGCATCATCTCGGTGGACAAAGGGCAGTTTGAGGGCGCGCACGCCATCGGAATGTCGCACAGACAGACCATGACCCATGTCATCCTCCCGCAGGCGATTCGCAACATCATGCCGTCCATCGGCAACGAGTTCGTCGTCAATATCAAGGACAGCTCGGTTTTGAGTGTCATCGCCATCACCGAACTCATGTTCGTCTCCAAGCAGGCGGGCGGCGCGTACGCGAAGTTTGTCCCCGCGTATCTCATCTGCGCTTTCATCTATTTCGTTCTGACCTTTACCGTCACGCGGATTCTTCGGTATTTGGAGAAGAAGATGGACGGAAATGCGTCCTACACCATCTGCGGCTCTCAATCCGACCCTGCGGCAGAAATCCATGTCAAACGGGAGGTGTGAGATGGAACCCGTCATTGAACTCCGTCATCTCGAAAAATCCTTCGGCGACAACAGAGTCCTCGTCGACATTAACATGACCGTACAGCGCGGCGAGGTCATCTCGGTCATCGGCTCGTCCGGGTCGGGAAAGAGCACCATGCTCCGCTGTATCAACCTGCTCGAAACCCCGAGCGCGGGAGAAATCCTCTTCCACGGAGAGAATATTCAGTCCCCCGCCACCTCTCTGACCGCCTACCGCGCCAAGGTCGGCATGGTGTTCCAACAGTTCAATCTGTTCGGGAACATGACGGTCCTTGCGAACTGCGTGAAACCGCAGATGCTGGTCCTCAAACGCAGCCGACAGGAAGCCACCGCAGTCGCGATGGAATACCTCAGAAAAGTCGGTATGGACGCGTATATCAACGCTCGCCCCGCGCAACTCTCGGGCGGACAGAAACAGCGCGTCGCCATCGCCCGCGCACTCTCGATGGACCCCGAGGTCATGCTCTTCGACGAGCCGACTTCGGCGCTCGACCCCGAGACGGTGGACGATGTCCTGTCGGTCATGCGGGAACTCGCGGGCACGGGCATGACTATGATCGTGGTGACCCACGAGATGGCGTTCGCCCGCGATGTATCCACGCGCGTCATCTTCATGGACCGCGGCGTCATCGCCGAAGAGGGGACCCCCGAAGAAATTTTCGGCGCCCCCAAAGAAGAACGGACGCGGGAATTCCTCTCGCGGTATCTCCGCAGTTGATCGTTTCAATAAATCTTCTCAACCTCCCGAAAACGATTCTTCGGCACCGCAAAACCGAGGAAAACACAAAAAAGGACGGCTCCGCGCCGTCCTTTTTTGTATCGTCATAATCGTGACGAGCATCTATTTTTTGAATACAAAAAGATACTCGTGCGCGAGTAAAAGAAAATTGTACTTGATGCTGTTGGTTTTCCAATAACCCGTTGCCTGACAATTATGCTGCTCTTTGATAATAATCTCTTTTAATTGGAAACCTGCGAGTTGGAACATGGTCATTGTATCAAATGCGAGCGGTTGTACCATGCCTTTCTTTCGGGTGTCCCCCATAAGAACTGCAGATAACTTGACCTCTAAAACACGGTAGCATTAAATTACGAGTGTTATATTTTTTTATAATGCCCTTTATTGTCTATAAATTCAACAAAGCCCCTATCTCTTAAAAACTGCAGTTGCTGTCTGATTTTTTCTTTCACATTATTGTTGTTGGGATGAAGTTTTCTTAACAGAGATTCAAATGCATAGATATCTCCTAATGAAAAGATATCATTCCGAATTGAATTGATACAATTCAAAACATCCAAAAGCCACCCGCGAGTTTCAATATTGCCGACATAAAGTCTTTGTATTTTTTTGTATTCAGCTAATACAACATCAATCGGTACAATTCTACCTTCGTCAATTATCTTAATTTTCCCCTGTGTAGGAATCTCACCATATAAAATATTACTTCCTGTCCAGCCTGCTCGACGAGCCGTTAATGATAGTGGTTTCCGTTTTTCGATTATGCTTGGTGTAAATAAAATCTTCGGCACGAGAGTTAGATTCCTAACAAAAATTTTTTCATATTGCAGCAGGAACAGACTCGGGTTCGTGTTGCTCGCAACTCTATTTATCGCCGTTTCATAAGCACCATCAACAATCTTGTTTTTTACTAATTTGCCAGTGCTTTTCAATTCGAATTGTTCGCCGCATCGTTCACAGTAAAAATCCGCGACCGGTTTGTTGTTTTCAAACTTGATTAAGCGAATTTTACCGCAACACGGACAATACATATTGTTCATAAACCAATCTTCGCTTTGAACTCGAATCGCCTGAGATTTGCTTTTATATAACGCAGCCAGATTCTCATCAAAATAAAGATTATTCAAAACGCAAACCACTCCGTATATGTATTATTTTCAATATCATGCACTTGCATTTGAGTAAAGGATAGATTACCGGGTTCTAATACAAAATCACCTTTTCGGTACTGCTCTATTGCAGCCTTTTTTGCTGATTCTTCATCCAAAGCAACTACTCGAAATGTTTTTGATACCGTTTCTTCTATTGTAATATCGAACTCTTTTTCGGTCGCACCGTTGCAATTCTCTGCGACATCTTGTTTTCTTTTATCACTCGGATTTTCTGCAGTAGTAGGAATAATCCACATGTTACCGACCAGCATTGCTCCCTCAATACGATTATCAGAACAGAGAATTGCAACTTGTCTTTGCGAGATGTTCCACCTTTTGGCGGCTTCTTTTACAGAAATATAACTTAACATATTTTCACCTTGAATTTTTCGATTGCGGCATATTCTAATACTAGAGCTCTTCTTTACATCAGAAAGACCCCTCGCTCGTGCAGCGGAGTTCGGGGTCGGGTTCTTTACGATGCGGTGACCGTGCGGCAGATGACATACGAGCCGATGTCCCCCGTCGGGGAGACCCCGAGGGCGAAACGCGTCGCCGCAACTTTGGCGGGCAGCGGGGCATCTTTCACCGCGTCGAACGCGCGCGCGAGGGCCTCTTCGTCCTCGTCCATATAGAGGGTGGTGTGAAAGAGGTCGTCATAGTCGTAGGGGTGCATCTCTATCCCGAATTTCTCTAACAGAAGACGGTTGAGATTCTGCTTGATCTCCGATAAATACGGCTCCTCTCGGTAGCGCACCCAGACGATCCCGTCCTCTTTTTCAATGGCGCGGGGGTAGAGGGTGAAGCCGTGCAGGGTGCGGTAATAGTCTGTTACCGTCTCCGCGATTTCCTCAAAACGCCCGTCGGGCACCTCAAACGAAATCTTGAATGAGACATGAAAGGGGAACGAATCGCGGGAACCGTTAATTCCGAGGGCGCGGTCGACTTCGCACACCCGCGCTTTCAGGTGTGAAAAAGCATCGTCGGCATCCAGCCCGAGCCAAATAAACATGGGTGCCCTCCCGATTACAGTTTTTTACCGCACTGACCGCAGTAGGCGTCGCCCGCCTTGACCGATGCGCCGCAGGCGGGGCAGGTTCTCGCGAGCGGGGCACCGCATTTCCCGCAGTAAGAATTTCCCGCGGGGTTCTCGGCACCGCACGCCCCGCAGGTCAGGTGCTCGGTGGGGATGACCCCCTCGCGGGCGGCGGCAGCCACCGCGCGGACGGCGGGAGCGATCTCCTCGCCCGCCTCATTTATGACCGGGATGGTCTCATTTTTGACATAGCGGGTAATCTCCTGCCGCAAACTCATGAGGAGGAGCATCAGTCCAAAGGCGAGCAGGGGGAACCCCAAAAACAGCATCCAAAAGAGGGAGGGCATCTCGCCGTCGGAGATGGACAGGGCGAAGTTGACGAATCCCGTCATTGCCAAGACGGCACCGAAGGCAAGGAGAACCACCCCGAGCACGCGGAGCGTCCGTTTCGTGTTTTGATGTTGTTGTGTATTCATAATGTACCTCCGAAACCATAAATCGGGATCAATCGTGGCAAGCGTTTAGCGTTTAGAACAGGGGAGACTCGCTTGCGAGCCGCGCGAGCGCGGCTTCGTCGGTGCGGGCGGCGGTCATGGGGGTAATCGAGATATAGCCACTCATCGCCGCGTCGGTATCGCGGGAGAGGTCCTCGCCCCGCAGATAGACGCATTTCCCGATCGGACGGTAGAGGTCGCCCTCCTCGCGGAGAAAGTCATCCGAATAGAAGGGACCCCCTTGCCGCGTCAGCAAGATCCCCCGCGCGCCCTCGGGAATATTGACATTGTAGAGCGTGTGGCGGGAGAGCAGGTCGTGCGTCCGAAAATAGTTCTCCAAGGCGTCAAAATGCGGGAGCGCGGCATTAAGACCCCCGACCGCCGTCGAGAGCGCGATGGCGCGCGCGCCCAGCACCGCCGCCTCGAAAATCGCGCCCACCGTCCCCGAATAGAGAATATCGGTGCCGAGATTCATGCCGTTGTTAATGCCCGAGAGGACGAGGTCGTAGGTCTCCCCGAGTCCGAGAATCGCGAAGCGGACGCAGTCGGCGGGGGTGGAGTCCACGGAATACGCGGTGACGCCCGAAAGATACGGCACCTCTTTGACTTCAAACGGCTTGTGGAGTTCGATGCCGTGACTCTTTCCGCTCTGCTCGACCTTGGGTGCCGCGACGGTGACTTCGCCGTATTTCACGGCGGCTTTGACGAGCGCCTCTAACCCGGGTGCGGCGATGCCGTCGTCATTGGTGATAAGGATTCTCATAGCCACCCCTCGTGCGTCGCTTTATAGTCGGCAAGCACCGCATCTGCCTCACGGATGAGGGCTTGTGCCTCTTTCTTGGAATACACCGTGGCACCGCTCGCGCAGGCGTGTCCGCCGCCGTGATAGTGCTCGGCAATCCCGTTCACGGTAACAAACCGCGAGCGCAGACGGACGCGGATATCCTTCTCCCCGGGGTTCTCGATGAACGCAAGCCAAATGAGGGAACCTTTGATCCCGTCGAGCAGGGAAATGACATTGCTCGCCTCCTCGTGCGAGAGCCCGAATTTCTTTTGCATCCCGCGGGTGAGATAGAGGTATGCCACGCCGTGCTCGGTGAACTTGATGCGTCCGGTCATATACGCTTTGAACTTGAAATAGTCGGCATCGGTCAGATAGAGATGAGCGAACAGGGTATCGGTGTCGATGCCGCGGTCGAGCAGAATCCCCGCACAGCGCAGGGTCTCGCCCGTCACGCCCTCGTAGCGGAATCTGCCCGAGTCGGTCACCATGCCGGTGTAGAGGTAGAGGGCGGCGTCCCCCGAGAGGGTGAGCTCGTCGCGGAAAGTATCGTAGAAAGAGACGATCATCTCGCAGGCGGAGGAACGGTGTTCCTCCACCCAGCGGAGGTCGCCGAACGGCTCGGTCTCAATATGGTGGTCGATTTTAATCACCTCGCGACAAAGCGAGAAATTTTGATTGGAAATGCGCGCGGCGTTCGCGGTATCGATGACAATGCCGAGTGCGTCATGGTAGGCATTCTCGGGCACTGCGGGGTCGTCCTCACCGAGGAACGCGAGATAGTCGCTCTTCTGCCCGTCGGTGAGAATAATCTCTTTTTCGGGAAAAGAGTCGCGGAGAATCTCTTTGAGCCCCTTGGTCGCGCCGACGCAGTCGCCGTCACAGCGGACATGGCGGAAGAGGAAAATGCGGTCGTACGCCTTGATTTTCTCAAAGATGGCTTGCAAAATTTCACGGTTTTCAGTCATTGTTTTCTTCTCCTAACGCTTCGAGGTCATGCACCATTTGCATGGCGGTCTCACGGTCTTTGACGGTGGCGCCGCTCGCCTTTTTATGCCCGCCGCCGCCGTATTTCACGGCGATTTTGTTGATGTCGTAACGGCTCGAGCGCAGTTCGCACAGCACGCCGTCATCGGTCTCGGTGAAGTTCACCCAACTGTCGACCCCGCGGATGTCCGCCATGAGACTCACCATCCCGCGGGAGACCGAAAAGGTGTCGAGTCCGCTCGCCGCGACCTCTTCCGCCGTGTTGTAAAGATACGCCACACCGTGCGGGGTGACGGTGACTTTCAAGAGAAATTCGGCACGCTGTTTCAGGCGGGAAAAGTCGTCCGCGTAGAGGTTCCGATAGATGGATTCGGTATCCACGCCCTGTTCAAGCAGAAACGCCGCGAGACGCAGGGTGCGGGGGGAGGTCGCGTCATAGCGGAATCTGCCCGAGTCGGTCACCATACCGGTAAAGAGGGACTCGGCGGCGATTTTCGGGACCCGCCACGCGGACTCCCGCGCGAGCTCGGCAATCATGCCGCAACAACTCTCGAACGAGGGGTCGTCCACCTCGATTTCCGCAATCTGTTCACAGAAGAGGTGGTGGTCGATCCGCACGGTCGCGGCGGCAGTCTGATAGCGCGGGTCGCTGATAAGCGATTTTGCGGAAGTGTCGAGCACCACGGCGAGCGCGTGCTCATAGGTGGTATCGGGGATTTCATCCATCTCCGAGTCGGTCATAAAGCCATACCGCCCCGCGGGGTCGCCGACCGCGTAAACTCTCTTTTCGGGGTAGTTCTCTCGGAGCAGGTGTTTGAGCCCGATCTGCGCGCCGAGCGCGTCTCCGTCGGGCTTCGCGTGACGGTGGATGATGATGGTGTCATAACTTTCGAGCGCGCGTCTGACTTCTTCAAACATGGCGTAGGTCCTTTCGACTTGTGGGTAGCGGCGGTCGCCGCGTTCTTTTTAACAATCTATTATACACGAAAAAACATTCTTTTGCAAATCTTTTCGTCTCCCGGGCATCTCTTGCAAAACCGCGCGCGCATACTTGCGCGTTTGCGGGTTCCGTGCTATAATGCAAGCGACAGAAAACGGGGAGACGGGTTGGAGACGGCATCCCGCCCCCGAAAAGAATCGGAGGACTGAAAATGCGCTTTATCCTGACCGAAGATTATGAGGAACTCTCGCGCCGTGCGGCGGAAATCATCGCGGCGCAGGTGCGGGAAAAACCCGCCTGCGTCTTGGGGCTCGCCACGGGGTCGACCCCCATCGGGGCGTATCGGGAGCTCGCGCGGATGTATCGTGAAGAGGGACTGGACTTCTCCCGCGCCCGCTCGTTTAATTTGGACGAGTATTACCCCATGTCGCCCGACCATCCGCAGAGCTACCGCTATTTCATGGAGAAAAACCTCTTCTCGGAAATCAATCTCCCGAGAGAAATGACCGCGGTCCCCAGCGGAGACACCGACAACCCCCCCGAGACCTGCCGCGCCTATGATGCGGCGATCGAGGACGCGGGCGGGATCGACCTCCAACTGCTCGGGATCGGGCAGAACGGGCATATCGGGTTCAATGAACCCGACGATACCCTCTACGCTTCCACCCATCTCACCCCCCTGACCGAGGACACCATCCGCGCCAACGCCCGTTTCTTTTCGAGCGCCGCTGAGGTGCCGACCCACGCCATCTCCATGGGCATGGGCTCCATCCTCCGCGCGCGGAAAATTCTTCTCTTGGTCTCGGGCAAGAACAAACACGAGGCGCTCAAAAATCTTTATCACGATAAGATCGACCCGCATTGTCCCGCGACCTTCTTAAAACTCCACCCCGACGCGACGGTGATTTGCGATAGCGAGGCATACAATGGCTGACGCAGTCCTCAAAAATGTCCGCGTCGGTGAAACCCTGACCGATGTCACGGTCGCGGGCGGGAAAATCGTCTCGCTCGCGAGAACCGCGGAAGACGGGCGGGACTGCGCGGGGGCGCGCCTGCTCCCCGGGCTCATCGACATCCACACCCACGGCATGGCGGGGCTCGACACCATGGACGGCGACCTCGACGCGCTCGCGCGGGCATACCTCTCTTCGGGCGTGACCGCCTTTCTCCCGACGACCATGACCCGCCCGCTGAGTGAGGTCGCGAAAGTCGCGGAGAACGCCAAGAAAGCACGGGGCGGCGCCGAGATTCTCGGGCTGCACCTCGAAGGACCCTATCTCTCGCCCGATGCCATCGGCGCACAGAATAAGGACTATCTGCGGCTCCCCGTATACGAGGAAATCGCGGGAATCCCCGGGGTCAAAATGGTGACGGTCGCCCCCGAGCTCGCGGGCGCGGAGACCTTCATTTCCGCCTGTCGGGCGCACGGCATCTCGGTCGCCCTCGGGCATACCAAAGCCGACTACGACATTTCCTCCCGCGCGTTTCGTGCCGGGGCGGACAACCTGACGCACACCTGTAACGCCATGCCGCCGTTTTTACACCGTGCCCCCGGTCCCATCGGCGCCGCGCTGACAGCGGGTGCCTACGCGCAGGTCATCTCGGACGGGGTGCATCTCCATCCCGCGACGGTGCTCGCGCTCTATCGGCTGTTCGGGCGGGAGCGCATGATTCTGGTGAGCGACTCCATGCGGGCGACGGGGCTATCCGACGGGGACTACGACCTCGGAGGGCAGAAGATGACCGTGCGGGACGGGGTCGCGCGCACGCAGGACGGCGCGCTCGCGGGGAGTACCACCCCGCTCTATACCTGTGTCCTGCGCGCCATTTCGTTCGGCATTCCGGCAGAGGACGCGTTCGCGATGGCGTCCGAGACACCGGCGCGCCTCTTGGGGCTCAACAAAGGGAAGATAGAGGTCGGCTATGACGCAGACTTCTGTCTCGCAGACGAGGACTACCGCCTGCTTGACACCCTCAAATTCTCCGAATAACCGCAAACGAATACCGAAAAGGTTTGTTTTAACCCACACATATATTCATTTCATCAAATTTATTTCATCAATCCATTTTTGAAGGAGCCCGACATGAAAGAAAAGCAACTCGGAGCCATGCTCGACTGTTCCCGCGGGGCGGTGATGAATCTCCCGTCTCTCAAACGCCTGATTGACCTAATCGCCAAGATGGGGTACACCTATCTGGAACTCTACACCGAAGATACCTATGAGATTCCCGAGGAGCCGTATTTCGGCTACCTGCGCGGGCGGTATACGCAGGCGGAGCTACGCGAGGTGGACGCCTACGCGCGCGAGCGCGGGGTGGAGCTCGTCCCCTGCATTCAGACCCTCGCCCATCTCGATGCCATTATGCGCTGGGACGCCTATCGGAAAGTCAACGACTTCGCGAATATCCTGCTCGTCGACGAGGAGGAGACCTATCAACTCATCGACCGTATGTTCGCCTCTGCCGCCGCGTCCTTCACCTCCCGCCGCATCCATATCGGGATGGACGAGGCGCACATGGTCGGGCTCGGCAAATACCTCGATAAACACGGGTATCAGAACCGCACGGACATTCTGCTCCGCCACCTCGCGCGGGTTTGTGAAATCGCCGACAAGTACGGCTTCCGCCCCATGATGTGGAGCGATATGTTCTTCGTCCTCGCGACGGGCGGCGGCTATCACCCCGACCGCGTGTTCTCCCCCGCGGTTTTGGAGCGCGTACCCAAGAATCTGGATTTGGTCTACTGGGATTACTACCGTTTCGACCCCGCGTTCTATCGGGGGGTCATCGAAATCCATCAGAAGTTTAATAACCCCGTCGTCTTTGCGGGCGGGCTTTGGACATGGCGCGGCTTTGCGCCCCTCTCCGAGCGCGCCCTCATGGTGACCGATGCCGCCATGAGTGCCTGCCGCGAAACGGGGGTCAAGGATATCCTCATGACCCTGTGGGGCGATGACGGCGGAGAATGCTCGTATTTCACGGCGCTCCCCATGCTCTTCTACGCGGCGAAGGCGGTCGACGGGAAACCCGACCGTGCGGCGCTCGCAAAAGAATTTAAGGAAATCACGGGCGAGGACTTCGAGGACATGATGTCCATCGGGAAAATCAACCGGCTCGAACCCCGCTACAACTTCTCGAACCCCGCGAAAGCGTGGCTGTATCAGGACCCCTTCCTCGGTATGTACGACCGCACCGTGACCGAGAATGCCCCCGCGTTCTATGCCGAGTTGGCACAGGACCTCCGCGCGGCGGCAGAGCGCTCGGCGAACTGCCGCGATCTCTACCTCATGGAGGCGGATTACGCCGAGGCGGTCGCAAAAAAGTGCGACCTCGGGGTGAAGACCCGCGCGCTCTATCGGGCGCACGACTTGGCGGGGCTCAAAGCCCTCGCGGACACGGCGTATCCCGCGGCGGTGGCGGCGGTCGAACGGCTCCACGCCTCGGTCGAGAGAGTGTGGTTCTCCGACAACAAGCCCGAGGGCTATGAGACCCACGACATTCGTCTCGGGGGGCTGGTCGCTCGCCTGACGACCTGCGCCGGCAGACTCCGCCGCTATGCGGCAGGGGAACTCGCGGAGATTCCCGAGCTCGAAGAGGAGATTCTCCCGGTGAGCAACGCAGGCGACACCTATCCCGACGAGCAGATCTGGGCGCGGATTTCCTTCCCCTACGGCAGATCGGGTCATATTTAATAGGTCGGGCAGACAGTGCCCGCAAGATGCAACAAGGAAACAACAATGGAAAATGTCATAGAAATCAGTCATCTGTGTAAATCGTTCGGTGAGGTGAAGGCGGTCTCCGACCTCAGCTTCCGCGTCAAAGAGGGGGAACTCTTCGCCTTCCTCGGCGTGAACGGCGCGGGGAAGAGCACCACCATCTCGATTCTCTCGGGCGGGCTCTCGCGCGACTCGGGGAGCGTCAAGGTGTGCGGGCAGGAGATCCGCGACTCGCTCGACGCGCTGAAACGCCGCATCGGCGTGGTGTTTCAAAATTCGGTACTCGACAAACCCCTCACGGTCATGGAGAACTTAAAGAGCCGCGCCGCCCTCTACGGCATCCGCGGCAAGGCGTTTGAAGCGAGGCTAGAAGAACTCGACCGTCTCCTCTCCCTAAAAGAACTCTATTCCCGCACGGTGGGGAAACTCTCGGGCGGGCAGAGACGGCGCATCGACATCGCGCGGGCACTCCTCCACGACCCGAGCATTCTGATTCTCGACGAGCCGACGACGGGGCTCGACCCGCAGACGCGGAAACTGCTTTGGAGCGCGGTCTCGGAGATGCGGAGAGAAAAGCACATGACCGTCTTTCTGACGACGCACTACATGGAAGAGGCGGCGGACGCCGACTATGTCGTGATTCTCGACAGCGGGAAAATCGCCGCGGAGGGCACCCCCCTCACCCTGAAAAACACCTATACGGGAGACTTTATCACCCTCTACGGGGTGACCGAAGAGCAGGTGAAGGCGCTCGGACTCCCCTATGAGAAAATACGGGACGCTTTCCGCGTGGCGGTGAAAGATACCGCCGCGGCGACCGCACTGATTCTGAAACAGCCGGAACTCTTCCGAGACTATGAGATCACCAAGGGGAAAATGGACGATGTCTTCCTCGCCGTGACCGGCAAAAAACTGACGGGAGGACAGGAGAGATGACGGGTTTAGGTTCGCTTATCGGTCGGAACTGCCGACTGTTCTTCAAAGATAAAGGGATGTTCTTTACCTCCCTGATTACTCCGGCTATCCTGCTCGTGCTCTACGCGACCTTCCTCGCAGGGGTCTATCGCGACAGTTTCGCCTCCGCGATTCCCGCAGAGGTCGCAGTCGACAAGGCACTCATCAACGCGACGGTGGGCGGGCAGTTGGTCTCCTCTCTGCTCGCGGTGACCTGTGTGACCGTGGCGTTCTGCACCAATCTCCTGATGGCGCAGGATAAGGTCACGGGGACGCGGGGCGACCTCACCATCACCCCCGTGAAACCCGCGACCCTCGCGCTCGGCTACTTCCTCGCGAGCGCGCTCTCGACCTTTCTCGTCAGCTTTGTCGCGCTCGCGGCGTCCCTGATTTACCTCGCCATTGTCGGGTGGTATCTCTCGTTTGCAGATGTGCTCTTACTCTTTCTCGAAGTCTGCCTGCTCGTGCTCTTCGGGACGGCGATCTCCTCGCTCGTCAACTATCCACTCTCGACGAACGGACAGTGCTCGGCGGTCGGCACCATCGTCAGCGCGGGGTACGGCTTTATCTGCGGGGCGTATATGCCGATTTCCAGTTTCGGTGACGGGTTACAGAAAGTCCTCATGTTCCTCCCCGGCACCTACGGCACCTCTCTGATTCGGAACCGCGCGCTCGCGGGGGTCTTCCGCGAGATGTCCGCCATCGGATTTCCCGAAGAAGTGCTCACGGGAATCAAGGACAGCATCGACTGCAATCTCTATTTCTTCGGGCACGGAGTGAGTCAGGGCGTCATGTTCGCGGTGCTCGCGGGTTCGGTGGCGCTGCTCGTGGGGGCATATTGTCTTCTCAACATGCTGCGCCGCCAAAAGGTGTAAGGTACCCAAAACGACCGAAACAGGGGGGAGGTTTTCCCCCGCGAAAGGAAAAATCCCATGAAAAGAACCCTGTGTTGCGCGCTCGCGTGCCTGCTTCTCTGCGCGCTCGTCTCCTGCGGGACGACGGGATATGTGACCGTCAAAAGCGTGGAGAGCCGCAATTCGCACGGCTTCTCCCTGCGCTATGAGAAGTTCGACGGAGAGAAACGGGAGACCGTGACGGTGAAAGAGGGCGCGACCATGGAACTCAAAGTGTCGGTCACGACCGAAGCGGGGACGCTCGCCATTTCGGTCGAGAACAAGGACGGCGTTGCCGCCTATCGCGGCACCGACCTGCCGACGAGCGACTTCTCGGTGCTCCTCTCGGACGCGGGGACCTATACGGTCACTCTCACGGCGGAGAATCACCGTGGCTCCTATGCATTTTCGTGGGACTGAACGGGCACAAACGCAAGCACGGGACACTTCACCGAAAACAAACGATAGGCAAATCACAAACAGAGGCGAGCCCGCGGGGGAGACGACCCTGCGGTCGGACACATTCGACCGCACAGCCCCGACGGCTCGCCGATGTTTTTTTGCTTTTTCTATTGCAAGGACAGGTCTATCTGTGTTAATATTTTCTCAACAGGAGGATGACTTTATGAATAAGAAAATACAACAGTTTTTCTCGCAGTACGGTTTTCAGTTCTCGGGGAACGACGGATACGGCATCATCGATGGCTTCGAGACAAATCTGCACTACGGGGCGATGACCACGACCTATCCCGTGCAACTCCATTTTTCGTGTTTCCTCTCCGAGCAGCAGGCGACCGCGATTGTGAATCAACTGCTAGCCGAGAAACATAAGTATCTCGCGGCTTCCGCAACGCCTTACGGATTCAGTCTGGGTCTTAACGACCTCACCGTGGGGAAACTGGTCGCAAAGCTGCCCGAGATTCTGAAGTCTGTCTGCAATCTTCTGAAAGAACACGGCGCGCTCGGCATCGGGTACTGCCCCGTGTGCGGGAGCGTCCTCGACTTCGAGAGCGGGAAGAAATGCAATGTGGACGGCTCTATCATCACCATCGACGGCGACTGCGTCGATAAAATCAATGCCGCGATTACGCAGGCAAACGCGGAGTTCAATCAAGCACCGAACAACTATTTCCGCGGGTTCCTCGGCGCTCTTGTCGGCGGGGTCGCGGGCGTTATCGTCTCGGTCATTTTCTACTTATTCAACTTTATTTCGGCAATTTCCTCGTTCGTCGCATTTTTCCTTGGCTCTTTCCTCTGGACCAAATTCGGCGGGAAGCGCGATAAGATGATGGTCTTCATCGTCACCGTGACCACGGTCGTCATGATGGTCCTCTCGGTGCTGGGCATCTATGTGGTCGCCTCGGGCGCCGCCGCCGTCGAGGCAGGGGTCGACATGACGGCAATCGAAGCGTTCACTTTCCTCTTGGAGGAAGACGCGGAGTTTGCCACAGGGTTCGCGACCGACATGATTCTCACCTTGGTATTCTGCGCGCTGGGTTGCGGGTATGAAATCTTCGCCCTCGCCAAAAAAGTGAAACGGGCAGACACCATCTGAGTTCGTGCAGCCGATTTCACACAGCCGATTTCGCACAGCCAATCGACATCTCACATAACAAAAGCCCGAGCGGTCGCTCGGGCTTTTTCGATAAAACCCATCTTTTTCGGGATGGGTTTTATTTTTTTGTTGTAGGGCGGGGGCTTGCTCCCGCCGCTATTTATGGAACCCCACAACAACAAGAGTATCGATAGGAGCAATTCTCATCGGTCGACAGACCAATCCCGTTTTTAAGACCGGATTTCGTATTTTCGGCGGGAGCAAGCCCCCGCCCTACGGAGAGATAGGATGACAAAAGCCCTTCCCGTGGGGCGGTGCGGAGAAAACCATGCCTCGCCCTTTGGGAGAGGTGGCGCGCGGAGCGTGACGGAGAGGGTAGACGACAAAGAAAGAATACTTCGGAACGCGTTTTTGGATATAGCGCCCTCTCACCCGACTCCGTCGAGAGCTCTCCCAAAGGGCGAGCCTTTTGTGCGTGCTATGCCTCTGCCGCGGTGAAGTTTTCCGCTTTGCGGAAAGTGAAGTTTTGCCTTACGACAAAGTGAAGTTTCGTCTCATGACGAAGTGAGAAAATTCCTTATTGTAGGGCGGGGGCTTGCTCCCGCCGTTTTTCTATGAGACACAAAACAACAAAAAACGATTAGGCGCGCTTCTATCTACGGTCTGCATATCACCGCATTTGGTAGATGGTCTGTTTCGGCGGGAGCAAGCCCCCGCCCTACGACACCCGCCGTGAATTGCCTCTCACTTCGGGAAAGGTGGCACGCGGAGTGTGACGGAGAGGGCACTGCCTCCCTCCGAGAGGGAGGTGGCACGCGCAAGCGTGACGGAAGGAGCCCGCGTTAGCTAGGTTCACAGCTTTGTACCTCTTGTCTACCGCACTCTCCCCCATGCCGCCCCCGCGACTGCGGTCGCCCCCCGCGGCAGCCCCCTCCCTGAGGGAGCCGAGGATCCTTTTATCGTAGGGCGGGGGCTTGCTCCCGCCGCCTTGCTGTTGAAATACAGATGCGCAAGGGTATGGTGATGCGAATCTATCGAAACCGATTCGATTGCAGACCGTTGAGTTTGCCCCGTCAGGGAGCGACCACGAAGGCGCTGACGGCGCGGACACCTGCGGTGTCGGTCTCGGTATAGGTGAAAGTGACGGTCATGCCCGTGCGGAGCAGGAGCGCCGCATCGGTGACGGTATCGAGCCGATAGACGCGCCCGTCGTCCCCGTAGAAGTAGATGCGCGTATTCCCGTTGACCGTGACATCACGCACCTCGGTCAGCGTCACGGTCGCGGTCTCGGGTTCGACCACGGGGGTCTCGGGTCTTTGGAGAATCCCCTCTTGGTAGAGCCGTTCCCGATAGGTTTCGATGGCTTCCGCCTGGGTCGGCGCGGTCACGACCACGCTGTACTTCTTGACATTGACGAGTGCGTAGAGTTTCACGAGGTTATTGTCGTCTTTGAGCACCATGAGATAGGTGGGCTCGCCCGAGATGTTGACGAGTGCGGGGAAGGCGGCATTATAGCCCTTTTCCTGCACTTCTCCCTCGGCGGCGCCCATGGCGGAATATTCCTCCGCGCCGACGACCGAGTAATACTTATAGGTTCCGGTGCGGGCGTTCGAGAGGATGAAGCCGATATTGGAAGCGTCCTGGTTGACCGAGGTCACGCCGGTATAGTACCAGACATCGTCGTCATACATGAGATACCCGAAGTCGTCGGTCGCCTTCTTGCATCCCTTGTTCCCGATGACACTGTTCCAGAACCCGCCCGAGAGGGTGCCGTACCAATCGTACTTATCCTCCGCGAGGTAGCCGTTATAGACAATGTCGACCCAGCGCGGCACATCGGTGACGGGGCAGATGGTCGAGGAGCCGTCGGCGGGGTTGAAGAGAATGACCTCGGAGACATCCATCGCGCCGAACAGACCGACCTGCGGCTTCATGCAGGCGACGATGAAATAGGGGGTGCCTGCCTCATCGAGTTCAAACGAGACGGTGCCGAAAATCTTGGTGGGATAGTCGAAACGGAGCTTCCGCGTGAGGTCTTCCCCGAAGTACGCGCTGTTGGTGTACTTCATGGGGGTGTCGAGCTTGTTATAGGTCGCCGTGTTGTTCACCGGGTCGACCATGACATAGCCGGGGACGCCGTTTTTATGGTTCCCGATCCACTTGAAGAATCCCGCGTATTCGAGGTTCCCCACTTTCTGCGGGGTGCCGTGGTAGTTGATCTGCGTATAGTTTTCCGAGAGTTCAAACTGTGAGACCACATCCGCGAGGTCGCCGAGTGCGCGGTTCCCGATAATGGTCGCGGAGGGGGTGTCCATCAGGGCGATATTCGTGATGCCCTCGGTCTCGGGCATATCGGTGGCGAAGTCCGCCTCGGTGACCTCGATAATCCCCGCGTAACTTCTCGCGTGGAAGAATGTCGAGGAGAACACGCTGCCGAGAATCAGCACGACGAGCGGCACCGCCACCACGGCGAGGCAGATGAACGCGGGTTTCCCGCCCGTCCCACGGCGGAGGGTGTACCCCACCTTTTTGCCGTTTTGATGTTTCACATTGACCGTGAAGAGTTTGGTCAGCCCGAACGGGAGGAGATAGGCGAGCAGGGTAAAGAAGAGGAATACCCAAAAACCGGTGGAAAAGATATTGATGGGCGGCAGGGTGATATAGTAAATGAGGAAACTGATTGCCGCGCCCGGCAGAAGCCGCACAAGGACCCACAGGATCTTCGAGAGGACGGTTTCTTGCGCCGAGAAAGTGCCGCGAATGAGATTCATGTTTGACTCCTTTCGTCAAAAAGCCCGCGCGCGAGAGCGCGCGGGAGAGGATATGCGGAAATAGGGGTGGCGAGGGAATAGGCGAGAGGGGAAATCAGCGGTTCGCGAGGACATCCCGCTCGTACTGCTTGACATCGGCGAGCCATGCGTCGCGCACCGGCACACCCATCTGCTCGCAGTAGTAGTCCCAGACCGCGCCGAACGGATAGGATTTGAGTTCCTCGGTGAGGGCGAGACGGGAGGTGTAGTCGCCTTCCACCTCGATTTTTTGCAGTTTCGCCGTGGGTTCGAGATATGCTTTCAGAAGTGCCTTACACATATTGCGTGTCCCGATGACCCATGCCGCCACGCGGTTGATGGACGCGTCGAAGTAGTCGAGCCCGATATGGGTGCGTTCCACAAGACCCGTGCGGACGAGCGCCTGCGCGATGGCGTTCAGCTCATCGTCGAGAATCACCACATGGTCGGAGTCCCAACGCACGGGGCGGGAGACATGGAGGAGCAGTTCTTTCGTGTAGAGGAGCACCGAGGAAATCTTATCGGAAATGACCTCGGTCGGGTGGAAGTGACCCGCGTCGAGGCAGTAGCCGATACCGCGGGAGACGGCGTAGCCGTAGGCGAACTCATGGGAGCCGACGGTGTAGGACTCCGCCCCGATGCCGAACACTTTGGATTCGAGCGCGTCGAGGTGGCAGGTGGGGTCGACCGGCACCGACAGAACCTCGTCGAGCGCGGTCATCATGCGGCGGCGCGGTGCCTCTTTATCGACGGGAATATCCTTGTAGCCGTCGGGGAACCACAGGTTCATCACCGACTTGGTGCCGAGCGCGCGCCCGAAGGACTCGGAGATCTTGCGGCACGCCTTACAGTGCTGAATCCAGAAGTCGCGGATCGTCTTGTCTGCCGAAGAGATGGTGAACCCGCTCTCCGCCATGGGGTGAGAGAAGCAGGTGGGGTTAAAGTCGAGACCCATGCCCCGCTCTTTCGCCCAGTCGACCCACGAGGCAAAGTGCTTGGGTTCGAGGTCGGTGAGTTCGACTTTCTCGTCGGTGTCGGCGTAGATGGCATGGAGGTTGACACGGTGGGTGCCGGGAATCATTTTGAGGGCGAAGTCCATGTCGGCGCGGAGTTCTTCCGCGCTTCTCGCTCGCCCGGGATAGTTCCCCGTGGTCTGAATCCCGCCCGAGAGCGCGACATCGGGGGTTAAGAACCCGAGGACATCGTCTCCCTGCCAGCAATGGATGGAGATCGGAATCTTCTTGACCGCTTCGATGGCGGCGTCGGTATCGACCCCCATCTCACGGTAAATGGCTTTCGCCGACTGATAGCGTTCATAGGTCGTCATATATGTTTCTCCTTGTTCGGAATCATGATTTGCGAAATAGAGCGTCATAGCGCAAACTCTCTCTCTCCCACGCCGCCGCGTCCTCGGGGGTGTAGACGGCGAGCGGGGTCGACGCGGCGATGACCCGCCGTGCTTCTTCCCACGAGGAGAGTGCGCCGAGGGCGATCATCTGGACGGCAATGTTCCCGATGACGGTCGCTTCGGCAGGTCCCGCGTACACGGTCGCACCGGTCGCCGAGGCGGTCATGCGGCAGAGCAGGGTATCTTTGATGCCGCCGCCGAGCATATGCAGTTTCGGATAGCGAACCCCCGTCATGCGGGTGAGTCTTTCATAGTTGTGTTTGTACTTCATGGCGAGCGACTGGTAGATACAGCGCATGACCTCGCCCCGGGTCTCGGGGACGGGCTGTCCGGTCTCCCGACATTTCTCGCGGACGCGCGCGGGTAGGTCTCCCGCCGCTTCAAATACCGGGTCATCGACGTCAATCCAGGAGACAAACGGTTTTGCTTCGAGCGCTTCGCGCTCGAGGTCGGCGTAGGAGACATTTTGTCCCTCGCGAATCCACTGCCGTCTCGATTCCTGAATAAGCCAAAGCCCCATAATGTTTTTGAGGAATCGGGTGGTGCCGCGGTAGCCGCCCTCGTTTGTGTACTGTACCTCTTCCGACGCGTCGGTGATGAGGGGCGCGGGCAGCTCGGAACCGAAGAGCGACCAGGTGCCGCAGCTGATATAGGCGAAGTCGCCCTCTGCGGGAGCCGCCGCCACGGCGGAGCCGGTGTCATGGGTGCAGACGGCGATGACCGGCACTTCTCCGAGTCCGAACTCCGCCGCGAGATCGGGAGTGAGGGTCCCGTAGGTCTCGCCCGCCTCGATGAGGTCGGGGAGAATGCGCGTCGGAATCCCGAGGGTGTCGAGCAGGTCGGTGTCCCATTCCCGCGTCTCGGGGTTGAGGAAGTTCGTGGTCGAGGCGTTGGTGCGTTCGACCCGCATCTTTCCGGTGAGGAAATAGGCGAACAGGTCGGGAATCATGAGAATCTTGTCGGTCTCGGCGAGCAGTTCGGGCTCGTATTTCGCGAGATAGTAGAGTTGGTACAGGGTGTTGAAGTGCATGGTCTGAATCCCGGTACGGCGGTAAATCTCGTGTTGCGGGAGGGTCCCGAAGACCTCTTCGGGGATCCCGTGAGTGCGGCTGTCGCGGTAATGGACGGGGTTCGCGAGCAGTTTCCCGTTCTGCCCGATCAGCCCGAAGTCGACCCCCCAGGTGTCGATGCCGACGGCGTCAATCTGCTCCCCCGACTGACGGAGTTTGTAAAACGCCTGCTTGATTTCATACCACAGGCGAAGAATGTCCCAGTACATGGTGCCGCCGACCGAGACGGGGTCGTTCGAGAACCGATGGATCTCGGTCACGGTCAACTTGCCGGCATCAAGGCGGCTCAACATGGCGCGCCCCGAGGACGCACCGAAATCAAAGGCGAGTACTTGCTTCATGTCTCTCTCCGATTCTCTTTTGCTACTTATCACCAATATACCATGAAACGGCTCTTCTGTCAATGCCCGCGCGCCACGCGCGTAGGCGAGAGGAGGACAAAACAGAGGGAACAAGCGGGAAACAAAAAGGTATCGCGAATGCGCAAGAGCCATAGGGATTATTAGTCGGAAATAAAAGTATAGTGTGCTTTTTTTCTCCACAAAAGATTGAAAATCATGTTATATTTTTAGCCTTACGGCTAAAAGTGATATGCAAGTGGCTTGCGTTATATTTTGACTTTCAGTCAAAGTTATATTATATTTGCCTTAACTTCTCTCGAAGAGAGAAATATCACTTTGCGTAAGCAAAATATCACG
>JAQYLJ010000025.1 GCA_028720145.1 Clostridia bacterium | reverse complement strand
CTCACCATCGGTCCCGCGATTGACGAGGGATTCTATTATGATTTCGATGCGGATTTTTCCTTCACCGCCGAGACCCTCACGGCACTCGAAGCCGAGATGAAGAAGATCGTCAAAGAGAATCTCAAAGTCGAGCGTTTTGAACTCCCGCGCGAAGAGGCGATCGCCTTCATGCGCGACAAGGACGAGCCCTATAAAGTCGAACTGATTGAAGCACTGCCCGCGGACGCGGTCATCTCGTTCTACCGTCAGGGAGAGTTCACCGACCTCTGCGCGGGTCCTCATCTCTTCTCGACCGGCGCGGTCAAGGCGTTCCGTCTGACCTCCTGCACGGGTGCGTACTGGCACGGGGATTCCAAGAACAAGATGCTCCAAAGAGTCTACGGCACCGCGTTCCCCTCAAAGGACGAGCTGAACGCCTACCTCGCGCAGCAGGAAGAGGCGCGGAAACGCGACCACAACAAACTGGGGCGCGAACTCGAATACTTCACGACGGTCGACTATATCGGACAGGGGCTCCCCATCATGCTCCCGAAAGGGGCGCGGGTCATCCAACTGCTCCAACGGTTCGTCGAAGACACCGAACAGAAGCGCGGATGCCTGCTCACCAAGACCCCGCTCTTCGCAAAACGCGACCTCTACAAGATTTCGGGACACTGGGACCACTATCTCGACGGGATGTTCGTCATGGGCGACCCCTACGACGAGACCAAGGAATGTTTCGCTCTGCGTCCCATGACCTGCCCGTTCCAGTATCAGGTGTTCCTCAACCGCAAGCGCTCCTACCGCGACCTGCCGATGCGTCTGACCGAGACCTCTACCCTATTCCGCAACGAGGATTCGGGGGAGATGCACGGTCTGATCCGCGTCCGTCAGTTCACCATTTCCGAGGGGCACTACATTCTGCGCCCCGACCAACTGGAAGACGAGTTCCGTGAATGTCTCGACCTCGCCAAGTATATGCTCGACACCGTAGGTCTGCTCGAAGACTGCACCTTCCGTTTCTCGCAGTGGGACCCCGCGAACCCGAAGAACAAGTACGAGGGCACGCCCGAGCAATGGGAAGAGGCACAGAGCTTAATGGCGAAGATTCTCGACGACCTGAATGTCAAATATACCATCGGTATCGATGAGGCGGCGTTCTACGGTCCGAAACTCGACATTCAGTATAAGAATGTCTACGGCAAAGAGGACACCCTCGTCACGATTCAGATCGACCTGCTCCTCGCGAAGCGGTTCGGCATGGAATACACCGACAGCGACAACTCGCAGAAGAACCCCTATATCATCCACCGTACTTCCCTCGGCTGTTTCGAGCGCACGCTCGCCTACATGATCGAGAAATACGCGGGTGCGCTCCCGACATGGCTCATGCCGACGCAGGTGGTGCTCCTGCCGCTCAACGATGCGTTCGCCGATTACGCATATGAAGTGAAAAAGCGTCTCGAAGCCGAGGGCGTCCGCGCAGAAGTGGATGCATCGTCCGACACGCTGGGCTACCGCATCCGTCACGCGAAACTCGAAAAGACCCCGTACATTCTCGTCATCGGCGAGAACGAGATGCAAAACGGCGTCCTGACCGTAAATGACCGCGTACACGAGAAACCCTATGTCCTCTCGGACGCCGATTTCTTCGCGAAACTGAAAAAGGAAATCGAGACGAGAGCCAAGACCCAAGAGCTCTGATTCTCGGGAAAAAGACCCGAAAATCCGATTTTCAAAACAAAAGCGCCTGTGCTACGGCACAGGCGCTTTGTCTGTTCGTGGTGAATAAAATACATGCAACACGCGAGAAAGTTTGTATTGCCTTCTCCTGTGGGAGAAGGGGGACCGCGAGAGCGGTGGATGAGGAGTCAGAAATAAAAAACAATACTTTACGCCTAACTTGAAACCGTTGTGAAACGCCTCATCCGTCAGCCCTTGGCTGCCACCTTCTCCCGCGGGAGAAGGCATAGATAAGCGGTGGATGATATAATCAAGTGTGATATTCGCTTTGCAAATCACTTTCGGTTTTATCCGATTTCTCAACGAGGAGCCGAGAGACGCGGCGCCGCGCGGTCGCAGCGCGGGGTGGGGACAAACGCAAGCGCGCCCCCAAACCCGAAATAGACCCCAAATGCGGCATACATCAAATAGAGAAGCGCACCGTAAACCCCGCACGCCATGTCGGTCATGGTATCACAGAGTCCCGAATCAAGCGCGCCGTAGATCCATGTCGCTTTCTGCATATCCGTCCCGAAGGTCGCGTCGAGGGTGAACTCGAACAGTTCCCACACCGCGGCGCAGGAGAACGAAAAGGTCGCGGCATGGAATCCCCGAGCGGGAAAGTCCCGCCTCGTCGGAGAGGTGTCGGCATAGAGGGCAAACCCGAACGCGCAGAAGAAGAACCCGCTCGAAAGATGCAAGAGGTTATCCCATACGGGAATCTTCTCATAGAACCGATAGATTTCTCCGAGAATCATGGTACAAAAGAGGAACACCACCGCGGCGATTTCGAGCGCGGGCGTGAGATACACCCGAAAGAGACGCGCCGCGAGGAGCGGGACGCACAGCGTAATCAGTGCCGTAACGGCGAGCCAGAGCCGCGTCCGATCCCGCGTGAATGCCGCATACCCCGCGAGGAGCGCCGCGGTCAGACCGTACAGCGTGTAGAGATACCCGCGCACCTTGTTTTCTCTCTTTCCCCGCATGACTGCCCCCGTCTTTTCTTTTTTATTTAGTTTGACCGCACGCCCGTGCGCGCTATGCTCGGGAAAACGCGGAAATATACGAAAATCGCGTCTGCCATGTTGCGTTTCTCCGCGGCGTTTCGCATTGGTTTTCGTGTGGTTTCCCGTGACGAAAGATCATGTATTTTATGCGGCGCAAGTCGAGAGGACGAAAAAAATCTCGAAAACACCAATAAAAGTATGGTACAATAGGTATAGAAAGTATAAGGAGAAAAGACCGATGGAAAGCACGAACTATTTGGAAGAGTTCCGCCAAGGGAACTACCGCGCTTTCGATGCGTTTTATGAAAAGACACGACGAGCGGTCTATTTCACCGCCCTCGGGATTCTCAAAGACGCGTCCCTCGCGGAAACCGTGACGCAGGACACCTATATTGCCTTTCTTCAAAATGTCGACAGCACCCGCGACTTCCCCGATGTGCAGGCGTATCTCATCAAGACCGCACGGAACAAAAGTATCAACTGCTATCACGCGCAGAAAAAAGTCCTTTTGGGAGAGGAACACTTCGAGACGGTCGGCGTGGAGGACACCCACGACGACGGAACCGTCGAGGCAATCCTCGGACTGCTCCCGCGGCAGGATGAGCGGGAAATCGTCGTCTATCATGTGTTGCTCGGATACAAATTTCGAGAGGTCGCGCATTTCATGAATATTCCCCTCGGCACCATACTTTGGAAATATCAAAAAGCGATGAAACAACTGAGAAAGGAGGTATCGACCCTCTTATGAAACGCAAACAAGTGAAAGAAATTCTCTTGCAAAGAGCGGAGCAGACCCCGCTCCCGAACCTCGCGCCCGAGATTCTCGCACGCGCTCAAAAGAGCGCCCCCTCCGAGGGCGTGTCCTCCGCCCCGCGACCCGTCAAACGGAAACGAACCGCCCTGCGGCGGACTCTCACGGCGATTGCGGTCGCGGCGTGTCTCGCGCTGATTCTGACCCCGATCCTATACGCCTATCTCTCGGGGCGCTCGCCCGTGGACATTCCCGATGTGGCTCCCCTCCCCGTCGGGCAGGCGGAAAAAGTGTTCTCAGACGAGATGATCGCTCTCGGAAGTATCCTCGGGTATGATGCGACGGACGGCGGCTATACACTTTCCCTCGCGTCCTATCGCCTCGATTCCGTGAACGAGACGCCCCTCCGCCTGCTCTCGGAGAAAACCGATGCAAGCGAAGGATCGAGTCTCACGCAGGAGAAACAAATCGAGATAGCCGAAGCGGTGCACCGCTACTTTCTTGTGTCGAACGACCTGCTGACACAGGATACACGCACCATCGACTACGCGGAGAATACGGGAGACACCTATCCGAACTACCGTTACCGCATGACCGTCCGCTCCCCCGACGGAACATCCTTCACTGCCTACTTCAACCGCGCGGAGCGGGAGAACGGTGAAATGATCCTCGAAGGCGTTTTCCTCACGGAATCCGGCACCTATCCTCTCCGCGGGAAGCAGAAAACCAAAGAGAACGAGGTAGAAATGAGTTTAACGCTGACCCTGCCCGACAACTCCTCGATTCACATTACCAACGAGCGGGAGACCGAAGAGGGCGAATATGAATATGAGTACAAGTATGCGTACTATCAAGGCGACCTCTGCTACCGCGCCGTTTCCCTCTCGCTGGAAGAAGAGGCGAACGAGCGCGAAGTCTCCATCAAAATCACCGAGGACGGCGAGACCGCGTCCTATCAATTCACTTGGGAAGAAGGAGAAATCGAGTGTAAATACCGCGTGGGCGAGGTGAATGTCAATATGCAGATCGTATCAATCGGCGGGCGGTGGCGTTATCGGTTCGAGGACGGCACCTACTGGGATGCCCCGTTGACTGACGCTCCCGCTTCCCTCTCTATTTTCGTATAAAAAATTTGTCTTTTCGCCAATAAAACGGTTTTTCCTGCGGTATTACAAGTGAAACCAAATCACGAAAAGGAGAAACCACGATGAAAAAAATTGCCCTCCTCATTCTCGCAGCGATGCTGCTCGCCGTCCTCGTCGGATGCCAAGCACCCGTCACCGTTGCCGATACCGTCCTCTCGTTTGAGAGCGTGCTCGACTATACGGCTGTGAGCGGAATCGGACTGCTCGACGCCGCGCGTGCAAACACCGCGGTCATACCGACCGCAGCCGTCCGTCTCGCATCGCTCGAAGCCACCGGCACGGACGCTCCCCTGTCCGACAACGCCCCGACGGAATCCGAGCAAGATGATCTCCCCGCCACAGAGGAAATCACACTGAGTGAAGAGACCAAAAATGAACTGCTCACGAACCTGAAAATGGTGGAAGAAATGCTGGGAGCGGGCATCGTCAAAAGCGAGATGACTCCCTCCGACCGTGAGGGATATACCTCCCGCTATACCCTAACGACCACCGCGCTCGACGGCACGCAGAAAGTCTATGAGTTCCACTATGTCGAAAACGAAGAGACTCCCGAAAACACGGATGACGATGATGATGACGAAAAAGACGACAAGACCGTCACGACCCTCTCGGGCATCGTGATCCTCGACGGAAACGAATATGAGATGCGCGGCGAGCGGGAGACGAAAAACAACAAAGAAGAGTATTCTTTCCTCATCCGTATCGATGAAGAAACCTATGTGGAAATCGAACAGGAGACCAAAGAAAACGCCGCAAAATACGAGTTTTCCTATACCCTGCATCAAGGGGGCGAAAAGGTCTATGAGACCGAGGTCGAGTTCAAGTTGAAGGAGAACGGAAACATTTCCCTTGAATTCTCGACCGAGGCAAACGGTCAGGAATACGAATATGAATTCAAGTTCACCGAGAAAGACGGCGAAAAACTCGTTTCGGTCGAAGTCGAAAACAACGATGCCGAAAATGAGTACCTTATCCGCATTACGACCGACGACGCGGGCGAAACGCACTATGAATTCATCTCCGCAAAACAAGAGAACTCCCGCGATTGACCCTCACGGAAGTCACCTGAAACATAGAAACAACAAGTGAATTGTCAAGTGAAGTGCAACACTTAACGGGATTTTTCACCCCGCCGATTAAAACCGATAAAAAACCGACAAAAAAAGCGCCGCAAGCGGCGCTTTTTCGTTATCAAACGGGAATGAAAACTCCCGTCGGGAGATATGAGATAAATAAATCTGTGAGAGGCGGTCGAATTATGCTTTTCCGACCGAGCCGAAGAGTTCCATCTTCTCTTTCACGGTTGCCTTGATGGCTTCACAGCCGGGGGCGAGCAGTTTTCTCGGGTCGAAGCCCTTGCCTTCGAGGTCTTTCCCTGCCTCGATGTACTGACGGGTCGCGGCGGCAAATGCGAGCTGGCACTCGGTGTTGACATTGATCTTCGCGACGCCGAGAGAAATGGCTTTGCGAATCATGTCCGCGGGGATGCCCGTACCGCCGTGGAGCACGAGGGGCATCTCGCCCGTCTTCTCCTGTACTGCGGCGAGGGTCTCGAAAGACAGACCCTTCCAGTTCGCGGGGTATTTCCCGTGGATATTCCCGATACCTGCGGCGAGCATGGTCACACCGAGGTCGGCAATCATCTTGCACTCATCGGGATCGGCGCATTCGCCCATACCGACGACTCCGTCCTCTTCTCCGCCGATGGCACCGACCTCGGCTTCGAGAGACAGACCCTTCTCGGCGCAGACTTTCACGAGTTCCGTGGTCTTGGCGACATTCTCTTCGATCGGGTAGTGAGAGCCGTCAAACATGATGGACGAGAAGCCCGCGTCAATGCACTTGTAGCACCCCTCATAGGAGCCGTGGTCGAGGTGAAGCGCGACGGGGACGGTGATTTTCAGTTCCTCAATCATGGCTTTCACCATGTCGGCGACCGTCTTAAACCCGCACATATACTTCCCTGCGCCCTCGGAGACACCGAGGATGACGGGGGATTTGAGTTCCTCCGCGGTCAAGAGAATACTCTTGGTCCATTCCAGATTGTTGATGTTGAACTGCCCTACGGCATACTTCCCGGCTTTCGCACGGGTCAGCATTTCTTTTGCAGATACGAGCGGCATAATGATACTCCTTATTCCGTATTTTTTTACCGTCTTATATTCTACACGCTTTCCCCCAAAAAAGCAATAGATTTTTCATTTCCCGCGTTTTTTTCAAAAAGTCGGCGGCGCGTCCGAGGACTCGCCGCCGAGGGGATGATGCTTCTTATTCCACTTTGAGCGACATGGTGTATTTGCCGCCGTTCGTCGTCGAGTAGGACGCGGTGGGCGCAAGGGTCTCCGTCGCACCGTTTGTCACGGTGACATTCGACTTCGTGAAGGTCAGGAGATAGTTCGAGATGCCCTTCTCGGTGTCGGATGTGGCGATCCCCGCGACCTCTCCGCGTGCGACGAGGTCGTAGCCCGCGACATACGGGGTGGTATCGTCGAGTGCGGAGAAGAAGTCGGTGTACCCCGCGTTGGTCGCCTGTGAACTCTCGAGTTCCAGACCCAATACAAAGGCGTCGGCATTCGGGAAGTACGACACGACCTCGGGCAGGAAACTCTCGAAGATCTTATGCTTGCGGTATTCTTCCATGTACTTGGAGTTCGGACCTTGGAACATGAGGAGATAGACAATCTCTTTCCCGGTCGCGAGGTCGATGAGCGGGACACCGATGGCGCCGCTCTCGGAGAACGCGACACCGCTCGCAAAGTAGGGCTCCACACTTGTATCGAGCTGATAGACATCCTTCCGATAGAGCAGCCCCAGTCCCTTGCACGCCCAGTTGAGAGCGAACGACACCTGTCCCCAGGTATCCGCGAGGGCATCGGGGATAGTCACGCCGTTGACACCGCCGTACATAATGACCGTGGAGTTGCCTGCGGCGGCGAGGAGAGAATCAATGTTCTTATTGGAGATTTTGCCCCAAATGGTCACATTCACCTGCGAGGGGGCAGTACTGACCGCCATGTACTGTGCTGTCACGACAAGGTCGCCCGTCACATTGTCATAGGTTTTATCCCAGCCGGTGAAACGGAATCCGTCGACCTTGGGCGCTTCGGGCGGGGTCGCCGCGGCGCCCAAACCGACTTTTTCGGTTTTGAGTACCGTTCCGTCTTTGCCTACAAACTGCACGGTGAACGCTTGGATATACACTGCGGTGACGGTGAGATCAGATGTCACATTCGTGAAGTCGGTATCCCACCGGTCGAAGACCAGTCCGTCCTCGTCGGGGGCATCGGGGGCGGTCGCGGAGAGTCCCGCGTTGACCTGTTCGGTTTTGAGCAGGTTCCCGTTTTTATCATAGAACGAAACGGTATAGACCGTCACTTCTTCATAGAGCGCCGCCAGGGTGATGTCCCCCGTAATCGCGGTGTACGAGCCGCTCCATGCCGTGAACGCATACCCGCTGTAAACGGGAGGCGTCGGCGGGACGGCGTCCAAGCCGTTCGCGACCGTCTGTTCTTCAATCACCTGTCCGTCCTTATCGAGGAAAGTGACGGTATAGAGCGGGAAATGCGCGGGAGTCAGGGTCTCGCCCGTCACCGTCCAGACATAGTAGCCGCTCGCGGACTCGGCGTTCGTGTTGAGGGTCTCCATCGTTTCCGCGAGGGTGGACACCGAGACAAAGACAAATTTAGTGGTCGAGGTGCTCTCGGACCAATGGCTCGCCATACCCGGATTGCGCGCGCCCATGTAATAGACTTTGAAGGTCGGGGTCTTGACAATGCAGCCGGCGACGGCACCCACATGGGTGGCTCCCTCGGAGGCGTTCACCGTGGCATTCGCAAAGCAGTTACTCACGGTGCTCTGTCCATTCGGCTCCACGCTGCCGATAAAGCCGCCGACATAGTCATTCCCCGTCACCGTCCCCGTGGCGGCGCAGTTTTTGACGGTCGACGCTCTCCAATAGGTGGTCTCCAAAATGGCACCCGCGAATCCGCCGACATACAGATTCCCCGTGGCGTTCCCGTTCGTCGCGCAGTTCGTGAAGTTCGCGTTAGTCGCCGCACCGACGAGACCGCCGACATAGCAGCCGCCGAGACCCTCGGAACCCGCATCCGCGCGGACGGTGCCTTCAAAGACGACATTGTCAATGAGCGAGACCTCGTCGCCACCGCGATAGGTCAGTTTCCCGATGGCACCGCCGGTATAATACCCGCTGTTCATCGATGCGGTATCGACGGCGAGAAGCACGGTGGAGGTACCCGATGCTGCGTAGGAGGTCACGGTCGCGTAAGAGGCACAGTTCCGAATGGTGACCGCGTACCCTTCCCCGACGAGACCGCCGTTCATGGAGCCGCTGTCTTTCATCGCATCCACGCCGTTCGCGACAATGCTTCCGCGGAAAATGCAGTTCGTCATGGAGCCCGCTTCCATGTGGGCGATGATGCCGCCGACGCGTTTGACGCCGATGACCGTCCCCTCAACGCGGAGGTTCTGCACGGTGGCGTTTAAGGTGTAGCCGAAGAAGCCCGCGGCACCCTCGACGCGTTTGACGGTGAGATTCGACACCGTATGGTTCCCGCCGTCGAAGGTCCCCGAGAACGGCACGACCTCGGTATATCCGAGCGAGATGGAATTGACTTCCCAGCCGATGGGCGTGAAATTCGAGATGCCGGACATATCAATATCATCGGTCAGGAGAATGGTGAGACCCGTGCAATCGTGACCCATCTGTACATATGCGGAGAACATGACGAGTTCTTCTGCCGTCGCGATGGTGATCGGGCGGGCGGCATCGGGCGAGACCTCGCCGCGGTAAATCTCGGTCATGGTGAGCGAGGTGCGGTCGTCAAACTGATCGGTCACCGGGACAACCGTGACCGCGCCCGCACCGACCGTCACTTCCACCGTGAGGGTGGTCGTCCCGCCGCGGGTCAAGAGAGTGGCGGGAATCTTCACGCCGTTCTGTAATGCGTAGGCGTGCGTCCAAGTCGTACCGTCCACGATGAACGAGACGGTCATGGTGTTCATACCCGCGGTTGCATTCAAGACGGGCGTAAACGAGATGGCGCTATCGGTTGCCGCCATGTTTTGGAGCTCGGTACGAATCACCGTGACCTCGCCCCGGTCGGGAACGGCATCGACCATGAGATAGGTGGTCGCGCCCTCGGTGACAACCCGAGCGGAAACCTCTTTCCCTGCCTGATAGGCGCGGGCTGCCGTCCATGTACTGTCCACTTTGATTCTGACAGACAGCGGATGGTCGAAGAGCAGGTCATTCATCTTGTCGGTCAGGGTAAAGACGATGGTATCCGCACCCGCGGAAGTGACCTGCACGGTCGCGGTATCGCGCTCCTGCCCGTACTGTGCCGCGGCGGCGAAGGATGCCGCCCAAAGTTCTCCCGCGTCCATATGGGTCTTCATGAGGGCGTATGCCGCGGCGGTCGCATCCGCGCTCGAACCGATCTGGTGATAGAGCACGCACACCCACTCGCCGTTTGCGAGAATGGTTCGGATGGTTTCCTCGCTGCTCGGGAGATTGTAGCAGTTAATCTCGTTATAGTTGATTTTCGCAGGACTGTTGGGAAGTGTGGAAGTGCCTCTGCCCGCGATGGTGAGCAGTTTGGAATACGCCGAGTAGTTATACCCGCAGGGGTACGCCATCGTCAAGGGATAGTCCATCCCGAAATCGCGGAAATACAGTACCGGCAGGTAGAAATCCATCCACGCCTGTGCGGTGGTGTAGTCGCCCGATTTATAGGTCGAGGACGACCGATGGTAGAAGCCGTGAGACTGTACATAGTTGCCGTATTCCGTCTCATAGAGCCACTTATTGACCGAGTCCGTATAGGTACGCATCGGCACCATGAGCGTCACGGGAATCCCGTACTCGTCGAGCCACGCGTTCCACTTTGCGAAGTCGTGCATCAGGTTATCGTCCGCCGTCATGGTGAAGACCGCCTGTGCACCGTCGTACCAGAGTGCGATGTTCGCGGAGCCGTAAGCCCCTGTCGGGATGCCGGTGAAATCGCTTACATGGATGCGGTTCGTGCTCGAACTGCCGAGGGTAATCTGCTGGTTCTCGGGGTCGGCTTCCGCCGCTTGGAGATAGGCGGGTTTCTCGACCACTTTCACCTCGATGGCGGCGAGAACATCGCCGCTTTGGATGGTGATGGTATCCTCTCCGCTCGTCACCGTGCCGTCGGAGGTGAAGATGATATAGACCTTCGCCGTCCCGAGACCCACAGCGGTCACGGTCCCGTCACTTGACACCGTCACCACGCGTTCGTCGGTGGTATGCGCCTCGAAGGTCATGCTCCCGAGCGGGAAGTCGAGACGCTGGTCACCCGCGGAATTATCAAAACAGATATTCAGCTGCGGCGCGGGGTTGAGTCCCACCCACATCTCGAGATACCCCGGGGCGAGATACACATTGGTAATCGTCGCCGCAGGGATTTCTCCCGTGCTCTCATAGACCGCCACGAGCGTGATATCTTCGGTCACAGAAGTCGAGAAGTCATACCGTTCTCCGCTCGCGAGCGTCCAGTAGAGGAATCTGAATCCATCTCGCGTCGGCGAAGTCGGTTCCGCAACCGTGTCGCCGTCAGATACGCTCACGGCGGGAATCTCGGTACCGCCGAGGGTATTGAAGACGACGGTGTGCTTCACGGTCTCGTATTCCGCCGTGACTGCGACATTCCCCTCGGGCATAACGAAGGTCGTGGTTGCGGAGGTCGCATCGGCAAGGGTCACGCCGCCCGCAGTCACCGTCCATTTGACAAAGACCTTCCCTGCGGGGGGTGCCGCCGTCAGGGTGACGGTCGTGCCTGCCACCGCATCGGCGACACTCGCGTTCCCGCCCGAAACAGTCACGGTGTATTTCTGCGAGTAAACCGCGGTGACGGTGGTATTGTCCGTAATGTTATCAAACGCTTTGTCCCATCCGGCGAACACATAACCCGCACGCGCGGGGACATCGGGCGCGGTCGCGCCTTCGCCCGCGTACACCGTCTCGGTTTTCAGCGTTCCGAGCACGCCCTCGGCGGTATAGCCGACAAAGGTAACGGTGTATTTCGCGTCTTCCTCAAAGACCGCATTTACGGTGAGATTGGAGGTGACATTTGAAAAATCCTTATCCCAACGGACAAAACGGAAATGCGCGGGGGCGGGCACTTCGGTCGGGGCGGTCGCCGCCTCGCCGTCATAGACGGCTTGGATATCCAGCACTTCCCCGTTATACCCCTTGAAAGTGACGGTATGCTGATTTGCAAAGACAAAGACAGCCGTCACGGTGAGGTCGGATCGAATATTCGTGAAACTCTTATTCCAAGTGAAGCTCTCGACATGAGCGGGCAAATAGTCCGCGATCTCCTCATCGGTCGGCGCGGTCGCGCTCTCGCCCTCGCGGACGGTCTCGGTCTTGACGGTATTCCCGTTCACCACGAAGGTGACCGTCCAGACATTCATAAATTCAGCCGTGACCTCGACATTCCCCTCGGGCATGACAAAGGTCGTGGTCGAAGAGGTCGCGTCGGCAAGCGTCACGCCGCCCACGGTCACCGTCCATCTGACAAAGACCTTCCCTGCGGGGGGTGCCGCCGTCAGGGTGACGGTCGTACCCGCCATCGCATTGGCGACACTCGCGTTCCCGCCCGAAACGGAGACGGTGTATTTCTCATCTTCCTCGAAGACCGCGTTTACGGTGAGGTCGGACTTGATATTCGTAAACTCTTTATCCCAACGGACAAAACGGATATGCGCAGGATCGGGTACGGGGACAGTCGTCGGGGCGGTCGCCGCCTCGCCGTCGTATACCGATTGGGTATCCAGCACTTCTCCGTTATACCCCTTGAAAGTGACGGTATGTTTCGTGTCCTCTCGATACTGCGCGTTCACGATGGTATCGGCAGTGATTTCCGAGAAATCCTTATCCCAGCCCGTAAAGGTATAGTGTACGGGCGCGGGCACTTCGGTCGGGGCGGTCGCGGAGGAACCGCTCTTGACATACTCGGTTTTTAAGGTGGTGTCTCCCGCCTTGAAAATCACCGTATACAGGCGGGCATATTTTGCCTCCACGGTGATGGGTCCCGTCACGCAGTCAAACGTCTGATCCCAGCCGTCGAAGACATAGCCCGGGCGCGCGGGCACAGAGGGTGCGGTCGCGCCTTCTCCCACGAGGACGGTCTGTGTATCCAAAACCGCATGGGGATGTTCCTCATCCAAATACCCCATAAAGGTGACCGAGACGGAGCGAATCTCGCTCCACGATGCGGTGAGGGTGAGGTCATTCTCCACCGCACGACCGAAGTCGTACGCCTCGTCGCCGAGGAGCCAGCCGGTGAAGAGATAGCCGTCCCGTGTCGGGTCGGCAGGTTTCGCCGCCGTCTCGCCGTGTTTCACCGTTTGGCTTTCAACGGCGGAACCGCCATTCGCATTAAATGTGACGGTATGGGTACCGCTCTCGTTCTTTCCGCACGATACGAGGAACAGGGCGCAGAGCAAAAGCACCGCCAAAAGCAGGAATACCATCGTCTGCTTTCTCATTCCGAATCGTTTCATAAGTTTCTCCTCCGCTGTCTTTTGAACAGTAAGTTCAAGACATTTCTATTACAATTATGTATCATCATACTACGGGCGCGGGCGTTCTCGCAACTCTTGTTTCCCGTTCGTTTCCGCGCAGTCGGGCGCTGTTTTTGCTCAAAAAAGTCGGTTTTTTGTCGGTTCCGCCCAAAATTATCTGTCGCGTTTAGGCAGTTTCACAATACCGATTTGTGCAAAACGGCAAATTCACTCTTGATTTTTCTACGGCATGCATCTTGCGGGCATACACGCCGTCCACAGGGGTGTTACACACTTTATGAG
>JAQYLJ010000024.1 GCA_028720145.1 Clostridia bacterium | reverse complement strand
CAGTTGTCCTCGTCCATGACAATTAGACCGCCGGAGCCCATCATGGAGCCGATGGCAATCAGGTTATCATAGTCGATCGGAGTGTCGAGATGGGTCGCGGGGATGCATCCGCCGGAAGGACCGCCGGTCTGCGCCGCTTTGAACTTCTTACCGTTCGGGACACCGCCGCCGATTTCTTCGACGATCTCGCGCAGCGTGGTACCCATCGGAATCTCCACAAGACCGGTATTCTGAATCTTACCGCCGAGCGCGAAGACCTTGGTCCCTTTGGAACGCTCGGTCCCCATGGAGGCAAACCATTCGGCACCGTTCAGAATGATCTGACAGACATTCGCGTAGGTCTCGACATTGTTGATAATGGTCGGCTGACCGAAGAGTCCCTTGACAGCCGGGAACGGAGGACGCGGACGCGGCTCCCCGCGGTTCCCCTCAATAGAGGTCAAAAGCGCGGTCTCTTCTCCGCAGACGAACGCGCCTGCGCCGAGACGGAGCTGAATATCAAAGTTGAATCCCGTCCCGAAAATGTTCTTGCCGAGGACGCCGTATTCTCTCGCCTGTTTGATGGCGACTTGCAGTCTGTGCACGGCAATCGGGTATTCGGCGCGGACATAAATGTAACCCTCATCAGCGCCGATGGCGAAGCCGGCAATCGCCATGGCTTCGAGCACAGAGTGGGGATCTCCTTCAAGAACGGAACGGTCCATAAACGCGCCCGGGTCGCCCTCGTCGGCATTACAGACCACATATTTCTTATCCGACTTGGAGTTCGCGGCAAACTGCCACTTCCGTCCTGTCGGGAACCCGCCGCCGCCACGTCCGCGGAGCCCGGAAGCGAGAATGCAATCAATCACTTCCTGCGAGGTCATGGTAGTCAGCACTTTTTCCAGTGCGAGGTAACCGTCGGTACCGATATACTCATCGATGCACTCGGGATTGATGACACCGCAGTTACGAAGTGCGACACGCTTTTGCTTGCGATAGAACCGCGTATCGGAAAGCGGGAGCACCGTACCGTCGGTATGAAGCGTCTCCTGATACACGAGGTGCTTCACGATACGGTCATTCATCAGATGCTCAGTGACAATCTCGTGAATCTCATCCTCGTTGACACGCGAGTAGAAGGTGCCCTCGGGATAGACAATCATGATGGGACCCAAAGCGCAGAGCCCGAAGCAACCGGTCTGCACGACTTTCACCTGATCGGCAATCCCGTTTGCTTTGAGTTCTTCTTCGAGAAGTTCACGGATTCTCTGGCTGTTGGAAGAAGTACAGCCCGTGCCTCCGCAGATAAGTACATGTTTACGATAATGATCTGTCGCGGGGGTTCCATGGCGTACGGCGAGTTTATCCCGCATTTCAGCCCGAATTGCCGCGAGGTCTTGCGTCGTTTTCAAATTCGTAATTCCTTTCGACTGATCTTTTCGGCTTACGCCTGATATTTCGCGAGAATGTCCTTGACTTCCGCAACGGTCAACCGACCGTAAACCACATCGTTAATCGTCAGGACGGGAGCCAAACCGCACGCACCGATGCAACGCGTAGCGTCCAAACTGAATCTGCCGTCCGGAGAGGTAGCGCCCTCTTCGACCCCGATGATTTCCTTCACCTTGTTGAAGATATCGCCGGAACCCTTGACATAGCAGGCGGTGCCAAGGCAAATCGCAATGGCGACCTCCCCCTTCGGGTTGAGAGCGAATTGCGAATAGAAAGTCGCGATTCCGAATACTTCAGACACCGGCACATCCAGTCCGATGGCGATTTTCTTTTGGACTTCCTGCGGCAGGTAGCCGTAGATGTCCTGCGCGCCCTGAAGAACCCGAAGCGTAGCTCCCTCTTCTCCCTTATGCTGTTCGATGAGCGCATCCAGTTTCTTCTCCTGCTCAGCGGTGCCTTTGAAAGCAACCGTGGTGAGACTTTTTTTCATGTTTGCCTCCTTAATAAATATGTGAAGAGCATATTGCAAATCGATACAATTATACCACTTTGTTCTTCTTATGTAAATACAAATTTAACTTTTTATTTTATATTTTAGCATATTTTACGGGCAAATCCGCCCCTTTGGCTGCAATGGAAAAATACATGACGAAAATCGAGAATCCTCTTGATTTACAATTCCCGTTCTTTTATAATCATCTTGATATATGAAACGGGAGGTTTTCCATGAACTATACAGAGAAAAGCCGCGAGATTCCGGTATGTGACAAATATGATGTCGTCGTCGTCGGTTCCGGCCCCGCAGGTGTGACTGCTGCGATCGCCGCAGGCAGACAGGGCGTCAAAGTGCTTTTGCTCGAAATGCTCAATGCCGTGGGCGGCATCTCGACGAGCGGTCTGATGAGCCATTGGACCGGCACTTGCGGGAACAAAATCTATCACGAGTACCTCGAGCGCGCAGGAAAGAAAAATATGTTCCCCTGCGAGTGGAAAGAGACGATTGACCCCGAACAGCTGAAAAATACATACTATGAGATGCTGGAAGAAGCAGGTGTCGATATCCTCCTCTATACCATCGTCTGCGATGTCATGATGGAGGGCGACCGCGTCGTCGGTGTCATCGGACAGAGCAAGTCCGGCAGAGTCGCTTACCGTGCCAAAGTGGTCATCGACGCGAGCGGCGACGGTGATGTGGCATACCGTGCGGGTGCCGCCTACACGCTCGGGAGAGACAACGATCATAAAATGCAGCCCGCGACCCTCATGTTTAAGGTCGGCGGGGTCGACATGAGCCGCGCGGTGTTCCCGCCTTCGTTCGAGTCGACCGTAGACACGCCCAAAGGCGAACTCCAAGCGCTCGCGAGAGAGATTCTTCCGAAACCTGCCGGGCATGTTCTGCTCTACCGTTCCTCTTTCCCCGGCATCGTTACCTGCAACATGACGAATGCGACCGATATCGACGGCACCAAAGTCGAAGACCTGACGAAAGCCGAACTGATCTGCCGCTCGCAAATGGGTCCCATCGTCGACTTCCTGCACGAATATGTCCCCGGCTACGAGAACTGCTATATCATCTCCGCGGCAAGTTTGATCGGGATTCGTGAGACCCGCCACTTCCACGGGATGTACACCATCAACGAACAGGAAATCTACGAAGCAAAACAGTTTGACGACGCGGTGGTGTTCGATGCTTGGTTCAACTTCGATATTCACAATATCGAGGGAGCGGGTCTGGATGCCCACGGCAGTCAGAAACACTTCGAGCAGAAGAAGGGATATACCATCCCCTACGGCTGTATGGTCCCCGAAAAGATTGACGGGCTCCTGCTCTCGGGACGCAACATTTCCGGCACCCATGTCGCACACTCCAACTTCCGCGCGATGCCTATCTGCTCCGGCATCGGCGAAGCGGACGGGATTGCCGCGGCGCTCGCCATCAAGGCAGGGATTCAGGTCCGCGATGTCTCCCCGAAAGAGATTCAAAAATACCTCTAATCAAATTCAAATCGGATAGAGTCTGTTTGACAAAAAGAAAACCGGGTGCTTTCTGCACTCGGTTTTTCTTGTATATGGAATTAACTCGAAAGCTTCGCGAGCATCTCACCCGTCTCGTTAAGCGCATCGTTCTCCATCAGTTCGATGAGCCCGCGGTCGCAAAGCGCAGGAAGTTTCGGGTCGATCGGGATGCGGGCGAGGACGGTGAGGTTCTGCTTCTCCGCTACCTCGTCAATGTGGGACTCCCCAAAGACAGAGAGCTTCTCCCCGCAATGCGGGCAAGGGAGATAACTGTAATTCTCGATGAGACCCAACACGGGGATGTCCATCATTTTCGCCATATTCACGGCTTTCTCCACAATCATGGAGACGAGCTCCTGGGGGCTCGTCACAATGACGATGCCCTCAATGGGCAAGCTCTGAAAGACCGTGAGCGGTACATCGCCCGTCCCGGGAGGCATATCCACGAACATATAGTCCACTTCGTTCCACGCGGTCTCGGTCCAAAACTGTTTCACAATCCCCGAGAGCAGAGACCCGCGCCAAATCACGGGTTTTGTCGGGTCGTCGAGCAGTAGGTTGGTACTGATAACCTCGATCCCCGTCTTGGTCTTGGGCGGGAGCATAATCCCGTCCTCGGTGCCCTCTACCCGCTCACCCTCCAACCCGAAGATGGTGGGGATGGACGGCCCCGTAATGTCGGCGTCCAGAATCGCGGTCTGATACCCCATGCGCTGCATGGTGACTGCCAGCATGGAGGTCACAAGGGATTTCCCAACCCCGCCTTTTCCCGATACGACGCCAATCAGGTGTTTGACATGGCTGAAACTGTTTTCCGGCTCTTTTAGGGACTTTGCCCCCTCCTGCCCCGCGCGTGAGGAGCAGTTCGCCGAGCAGGTACTGCAATCGTGTGTGCATTCGGAATCGGACATGATATCTCCTTTACAGGCAAATCACTTGCAGTTTGCCGTCCACGGCATCCAGTGTTGCCTTTTTGATTTGAACTTGATAGTGCGAGATGATGGCGGAAGCGAGCGCGTCCTCGACATGGGTCTCGATATAGCGGCGCATATTCCGCGCGCCGTATTTCTCGGAATAGGATTCTTTTGCGATGATATCGAGTGCGCCGTCGGAATACGAGAACTCGATTCCTTTGGTCGCGAGCGCATCGCGGAGGTCGCCGAGCATGATGGCGGCAATCTCGCGGAAGTTCTCATGCGTGAGCGGGTGGAATGTGATAACCTCGTCCACGCGGTTGAGAAACTCGGGACGCAGGAAATCGAGCAGAGCGCGCTCCGTGCGATCCTTATCCTGCTGTAACTGCGTCTCCGAAAAGCCGGAGACCGCGCTTCCCTTATCAGAGCCGGCGTTCGTCGTCATGACAATCACGGTGTTCTCGAAGTTGACGACTCTGCCCGCCGCGTCCGTCACCCTGCCGTCGTCGAGAATCTGCAACAGGATATTCATAACATCGGGGTGCGCCTTTTCGATTTCATCGAACAGAATCACCGAATAAGGACGGCGACGGATTTTCTCGGTGAGTTGTCCCGCCTCGTCGTAGCCGACATATCCGGGAGGTGCGCCGATGAGACGCGAGACCGAGTGTTTCTCCATATATTCGGACATATCGAGACGAATCAGCATATCCGGCTGTTTGAATAGGTCAGATGCGAGCACTTTCACGAGCTCGGTCTTTCCGACACCGGTCGGACCCGCGAAAATCATCGAAATCGGACTCTTATGCACCGATACGCCCGCGCGTTTTCTGCGGATGGCACGCACCACCGCCGAGACCGCCTCTTCCTGACCGACGATGCGCGTCTTGATGCGGTCTTCCAGTTTATCGAGCTGTTCAAATTCCTGTTCTTTGATGTCGGTCGCGGGGATGCCCGTCCAGATTTCGACGACATCCGCGAGGTCGGCAACCGTGACTGCAAGCGAGGCGCAGGTCTTATCCAGTTCGGCGAGGCGCTCCTCTTTTTGGGAAATCTCGACTTTCAAGCTCGCGACTTCCTGATAATAGGTTTCTTTCGCGTCCTCTTCGATGGTGTCGGACTTGGCTTCCAAATCCGTGAGCTGTTTCTGCATCTCCCCGTACTCGCGTTTCAGGCGAATCCGCTCATTGACAGCGGGTGACGAGAGCGAAACATGGGATGCCGCCTCGTCTAAAAGGTCAATCGCTTTGTCGGGCAGAAATCTGTCTTGAATATACCGCTCCGAGAGCCGTACGGCTGCGGCGAGGACATGGTCGGGGATGAGAATCCCATGATAGTCCTCATAATACTTTTTGGTGCCGCGCAGCATCTCCACGGTCTCCTGCGTCGTGGGTTCATTTACAATCACGGGTTGAAAACGCCGTTCGAGCGCGCTGTCCTTTTCGATGTATTTCCGATACTCTTTCATCGTCGTCGCGCCGATGACCTGAATCTCGCCGCGAGAGAGAGCGGGCTTCATCATGTTCGCCGCATTCATGGAACCCTCTGCATCGCCGGCACCCACGATATTATGCACTTCGTCAATCACAAGAATGATATTCCCGAGTGCTTTGACCTCGTTCAAAAGTCCCAGCACGCGCGACTCGAACTGACCGCGGAACTGCGTCCCTGCGACCAGCGCGGTGAGATCTACGAGGTAGACCTCATGGTCTTTCAGTTTTTCGGGGACATTCCCCTCCGCTATCCGCATGGCGAGTGCCTCGGCGATCGCCGTCTTCCCGACCCCGGGTTCCCCGATGAGGCAGGGATTGTTCTTCTGACGGCGGCAGAGAATCTGTATCACGCGTTCGAGTTCATGTTCTCTGCCGACGATTCTGTCGAGTTTCCCCTCGGCGGCGCGCTTCGTGAGATTCGTACAGAAGGTATCGAGGGTCTTACGGCGGGGGTCCGGCTTTTTCTTCTTTTCGGGCTTCTCCTGCTTTTTCTCCTCGTCTTTGTCGGTCTCTTGGGTTTCTCCGTCCCGGTTGCCCCGCTTCGGGAAGTTCATTCCGAATTGACTGAGGAAAGTCGGGAACTCCACAGCGGGCGCGCCCGCATCTTCACCGAGGTCCTGAGAATCGCCCGCCATGCTCTCCATCGCGGTGTTCAGGTCATCGGTCATACGGTCGAAGTCCTCGGGACTGATGCCCATCTTTTCAAGAATGTCATTCACGGGTTTAATGCCGAGTTCACGTGCACACTGAATGCAGAGTCCCTCATTCACCGTCTCCCCGTTTTTGGGGTCCATCCGCGAGATAAATACCACAGCGATGCGCTTCTGGCATCGCGAACACATTTGCATAATCAGATTCCTCCATGGTTACCGACCTGTCATTTGATTGACAACAGGAATGACAGCGGTTCAAAAGCGTAAATAAATTTCGAGACAAAGGTTTTTTCAATGGAAAATCCCTGCATGAATCCCCAGTTGGCGACCGTCTCAAATCCTGCGACCCAGACCAACAATTTCAGCCCGCCCCAGACAAAAGCGGCATACAACAGGAGCGACACGGCACCGCCGAGCAGGATATTCAACTGCTTGACCACCGGCAGCTCCACGATGCCGGAGAATATGGGAGACAAAATCATGAGAAGAAATCGCAATAGGAAGAAGAGCGCGATCCCCGCGAGAATTACGGTGATAAATCTCGCGAGCGGGAGAGACGCTTCTTTGATAAACAGATGGTACATCCCCTCGCCCGACTCATAGGCACGGTTCGCGAGGTCTGCGACATCAATGTCAAATTTTTCGGCTACCCAACGCACAAGTTTCGGCAACTCGGAAATCATCTCTTCGGGCGAGCCGGCGACGGTATCTTCTATTTTCGCCCAAGACATGATCCACCCCGTGAAGAGGTCGCTGAAAAAGAGGTCGGTAAGCAGCCAGCCGACCGGCTTCGCGAGCAGGCAGGCGCCGATGGCGGCAGAGAGTTTCCGGAATTTACGGAAGCAGAAGTCCACAAGACCGACGCGCAAGCCGGCGATTAAGCCGAAAACCAAAACCGCGCATACCAGAATGTCGAGAATGATTGCGACAGTCATGCGGTATCTCCTTCTTAAAATTCCTTGTATTATTTTAACTTTTTCTCGCGTAAATGTCAATTCGGGTGACAAATGTTCACGAATTACTTAAAAACGACATTCTCTTCGCCGAGAATCTTCCCGAGATCGCGGAGAAGTTGCTCCGTCACCGCGGCATCATAGCCGTTCGCGCGGAAAGATTTCCCCGTCGAGCGGTCGTAAAACATGACGGGAGTATTCCCCTTTACGCAGGAAATAATACGCAAAACCACATCGGTTTCCCTTGTATGCATTCCCTCGACACGCAAGTAGAGTTTGTGCTGTGTGCCGACCGACTCCTCATACTCCCTGTTCGTCAGAAGTTTTACAGCACGATTCAATATGACTTTCGGCTTTTCTCCCTCTCGGATGGAAATCTCTCCCTCGACGAAAACGCCGTTCCCGATTTGGAGCAGTTCGGAGGTCTCGCCGTACTGTCGCGGGAATACGATGAGGTCGATAAGGCCTGTCCTGTCGTCGAGCTGCGCGACCGCCATGGAGTCTCCCCGTTTGGTGGTCTTTTTGGTAAGTCCCGCGACATACCCGACGAGCGACACTTTCTCTCGGTCGCCGTATTCTCCGTCGCTCTCCCCGTCCTCGTCAAAAGATGCGAGGATATCGGCGATTTCGGCATGAGAAAAGGATGCCGCGTGCTTCGAGTAACTGTCAAACAGATTCCCCGAGAAATAGATGCCCGCCATCTCCCGCTCGAACGCGAGAAGGTCTTTGAGCGGAAATTCGGGAATGTTCGGATAGGTGGTTTTGGTGGCGAGTCCCTCGCCCGCGTCCCCCGAGAAGAAATCCAACTGTCCCGTCACATTGTTATGGGCGCGGGCAACCGCCTTGGAAATCATCTCGTCGTATACGGCGAGCAGTTGTGACCGATAGACACCGAATGTGTCGAAACAGCCGCATTTGATCATAGATTCGACCTGTTTGCGGTTGAGGTCGGTCTTCGCCATACGGTCGATGAAATCTTCAAACGAGCGGAAGAGACCCTGCTCCCGTTCTTTCAGAATCGCGTCGACAAAAAGTTTCCCGACATTCTTGATTGCCTGAAAGCCGTAGCGCACCGCGCCGCCTTTCGCAACAAAGTCATATCCGCTTTCATTCACATCCGGCGGGAGCACCCGTACATCAAACGCCGCAGGGTCGCACGGTACGCCGCAGGACATGAGCGCGGCGAGATACGCTGCGGGATAATGCGCTTTCAGATACGCGGTGCGGAAAGAAATCATGGCATACGCGGTCGCGTGGCTCTTATTGAATGCATAACTCGCGAAACTCAGCATTTCGTCAAAAATATCGGTTGCGACCTTTTCGGAGATACCATTCGCCGCGCAGCCCGCGATAAAGTCGGTGCGCTCCGCCGCCATGACATCCTCTTTTTTCTTCGCCATCGCGCGACGCACAAGGTCTGCTCGCGCAAACGAATAGCCCGCGAGGGTACGGAAAATCTGCATGACCTGCTCTTGGTAGACGATACAGCCGTAGGTGCTCCCGAGAATCTCAGAGAGGGCATCGACCGGGTAGGTCACCTGTTCTTCCCCGTGTTTTCTCGCGATAAAAGTATTGATGGAATCCATCGGACCCGGGCGATAGAGCGCGATGACCGCAATAATGTCGTCAAAAGCACTCGGCTTCATATCCGCGAGCACCCGCCGCATCCCGGGGGACTCTAATTGAAAGACCCCCTCGGTTTTTCCGAGCGAAATCATGCGATAGGTTTGTTTATCATCAAACGGCACTGCCGTGAGGGTGAAGTCGGGATTCTCTTCTCGGACGGTGCGCTGTGCTTTCTCCATCACGGTGAGGTAGCGCAGACCTAGGAAATCGAATTTAATCAGCCCCAGTTTTGCGACCGTATCCATATCATACTGGGTGACGGGCGTATCGCCGTTCAGGGCGAGCGGGACATAATGCGAGACAGGCTCCTCCGTTATCACAATGCCTGCGGCATGGGTCGAGGCATGGCGAGGCATCCCCTCGACGCTCTTCGAGAGGTCGAGAAGCCGTCTGACCTCTTCGCTCCCGTCATAAAGGGCTTTGAGTTCCTTGATTTTCAGCGCTTCATCGAGCGTCGCGTTCCCGGGGATGGCTTTCGCCACCGTGTCGACCGTCGCGTAAGGAATCCCGAGCACGCGACCGACATCGCGCACCGCGGCACGCGCGGCGAGGGTCCCGAAAGTGATGATCTGCGCCGTGTGGTCGTCCCCGTATCGCTCTCGGACATAGGCAATCGCACGGTCGCGGTTCTCATAGCAGAAGTCAATATCGAAGTCGGGCATGGTCTGCCGTTCGGGATTGAGAAACCGCTCAAAGAGCAGGTCGTAGCGGATGCTGTCTACATCGGTAATCCCGATACAGTACGCGACCAAACTGCCCGCGCCACTCCCGCGCCCGGGTCCGACGGGAATCTCATGTGTTTTCGCATAGGTCACAAAGTCACGGACAATCAAAAAGTAGGCATCAAACCCCATTTGACCGATGACATCGAGTTCATAGGAGAGCCGATTCAGGTACTCCTCTCTCGAATGGGTCTCAAATGTGATGCGCCCCTCCGAGACCAGTTTCTCAAATCCTGCATAGGTATAATCCCGCAGAATTTGCGCGTGGGTTTGTCCTTCTGCCAAAGGATAAGTGGGTAAATAATACTTTCCGAAGGTGAAATCAAACTGACAGCGCTCGGCAATCCGCGCCGTGTTCGCTATCGCGTCGGGAAATCCCGAAAACAGGCGTTCCATTTCCTCGGTGGACTTATAGTAGAACTCATCGGTTTCAAACCCGATGGGTCGACCGTCCGCGAGCGTGCGGTTGGTCTGAATGCACATGAGTACCGCCTGAGTCTCCGAATCGCGTTTTTTGAGATAGTGGACGTCATTGGTCGCGACGAGCGGTATTCCCGTCTCTCGCGAGAGCATGAGCAGCGCGTGTGCCACGCTGCGTTCATCGGGAATCCCATGGTCTTGGACCTCGAGATAGAAGTTCCCCTCACCGAACAGCGCATTCAGTTCGAGTGCGTCTTTTTTGGCGGTCTCGTAGTCACCCCTGAGAATGGATTGCGGAATCCTGCCCGCGAGGCAGGCGGAGAGCGCAATCAATCCCTCGTGATAGGTCGAAAGCAATTCCATGTCCACACGAGGGCGCATATAGAACCCCTCGGTGAAACTCTTTGAAACCATGGCAATCAGATTCCGATACCCGACCTCGTTTTTAACGAGAAGAATCAGATGGTCGCCCGAAAAGTCCTGTCTGCCCTCTTTGGAAAAGCGGGAATCCCGCGCCACATACACTTCACAGCCGATAATCGGGTGAATGCCCTCTTTTTTACAGGCGTTATAAAACGCCACGGCGCCGTAGAGCACGCCATGGTCGGTGATGGCGACGGCGGTATGACCCGCCGCCTTCGCCGCTTTCGGGATCTCGTCGATGCGACAAGCGCCGTCCAGCAGACTGTATTCGCTGTGTAGATGAAGATGAACAAACTCTCCCATGTTTCCGTCCTATTCAGAGGTAATCGGCAAGACTTCTTCGGCATACTGCATGATTTTGAGGAGTCGATGATAGACGCCGGATTTGGTGAGCGGCGGCACGGACTTCATCGCAAGTTGCGCGAGACTGTCGTCGCTGTTTTCCATCAGGAGTTCCGCCGTACGGCGTAGGTCGTCCGGCAAACTTGTGAGCAGATTCTTGTCCCGCAGACGTCTCACGACTTTTACCTGCTCGGTGCGGGCATCCGAGGAAGCGCGTAAATTCTTGATGATACAGTTCGTTGAGCGGGTCTCCTGGTTTTTGAGGTCACGGATAATCAGAGCATCCGAGAGTGCATACATCGCGTCGAGCAACTGCATTTTCCCGAGCAAATCCATGAGCAGTGCCCCCGAGCGGAAGAAAAGCACCTCTTTCCCCGCTCTTCGGGAACGCAAGGGGGTGAATCCGAGATTCCCGAAAAATAAGGAAACCTGTTCCGCACGACACAGGGGCGACCATTCGAGCCGCAGTTCTTTCGCGGGGTCGCAGATATATCCGCAGGCGAGAAAGAGACCCCGCAGAAAATAGGTACTGCAAGACGGGCACTTCCAAATGTTCGCGGGAGTGAGCGTATCGCCCGTGGGGTCGAAAAGCAGTTTTGCCGCTGCTTTCGAGCGGAAAGAGACGCGGCACGCGCCGCCGCCCCCGCGCCGATTCTCGACCGCAACCTCGGCGTGATATACACGCTCCGCAAGAGAACGAAAGAAATCGGTATTTGAAGCGGTCGAAGCGCAGGTAATCTCGTCTCCGGTGACAATAGCCGTCGGTATAGTCAAACCCAAAAGGCAAGCGCGGGCACAACAAAGGTCCTTGGGCTCGTCCCCAAGAATCGTCGCTTTCAGTTCTCCCGCGTATGACATACTGCCTCCTATTGTATGGATTCGGTCTATTCCATCACCAGTTCGGGGCGTAAGACCACCCCGCTCGTATCAAAAACGCGCTCTTGTACAAAAGAAATCAACTGTTTGACATCCCGCGCCGTCCCGCTCCCGCGGTTGACGAAGAATCCGCAGTGTTTCTCGGACACCTGAATATCTCCCATTCGATATCCGCGCAGTCCCGCGTCAGAAATCAGTTTGCCGGCAAAAGCGCCGACCGGACGGCGGAAGATGCTCCCCGCATTCGGGTATTCGAGCGGTTGCGACGCGGCGCGGGATTCGGTCAGGCGCCGCATGGTCGCGCGAATCAGGTCCTCGCGGCTCGGTGTGAGACGAAATTCCGCAGATAATATGACATACCTGCCCTCTTGAAATACGCTCTTTCGATAGCCGAATCGACAATCGTCAAACGAAAAGGACAGAATCTTCTCCCGCCACAGGTCAAACACGGTCACATTTTCGACCAAGTCGCCGGTCGATGTGCCGTAGGCACCCGCATTCATCATGACCGCACCCCCGACCGTCCCGGGGATGCCGAAGAGGTTCTCCATCCCGCCGAGTCCGACCCGCGCCGCCGTATCAACGAGAGCCCGAAGGGTCACGCCGCATAAGACCTCCGCGCGGGTCTTTTGTATCCGAATCTCTTTCATGTCCCGTGTCACGAACCATATCCCGGGATAGCCCTCATCCCGCGCGAGCAGGTTGGTCCCGCACCCGACAATACGGAACGGAATCCCCGCCCCGCGAACAGATACAAGACAGGAGACGAGAGCTTCTATCGTCCTCGGATAGACCACATACGAAATGGGTCCGCCTATCCGAAACGAGGTCAGACGAGACGCGGGCAAGTTTTTCTCGACCCGAATCCCCTTTTGCTTTTCTAACAGCGACAGGATTACATTAATCATACGGTTTCCCTCATTTCCCTTTGTGACAATTTACGGGAAATGAGAGAAATTCATGCGTCAAAGACCCGCTTTTTCGCGGCGCATATCGACTGCCGCCTGTATCTGCGCTTCGGTCACATGAATCCCGCCGAGAATCCGAGAGAGTTCACGAATGCGTCCGTCTTCATCCAGCGTGGAGACGACCGTCACCGTTCGCCCCTCTTCCTCATGCTTGGCAATCAGAAAATGTACATCGGCGAGCGAGGCAATCTGCGCGGAGTGGGTCACGCAGAAAATCTGCGTGTGACGGGATAGCTCGAGCAGTTTCATCCCGATCTTTCGCGCGGTCTTCCCGGAGACACCGGTATCGATTTCGTCAAAGACCATGGCGGTCGACTCGTCCTCGGCGTTCTCCACACTTTTGAGTGCGAGCATCATACGCGCAAGTTCGCCGCCCGAAGCCACAAGAGAGAGCGACTGCATCTGTTCCCCGCTGTTCGCGGAAATCAGAAAGTCCACGGTATCGTATCCGCGCGGCGTGAGAAGGTATGTCCCGTCAGACGCTTGCGGCGTTTCGATGGAGACGCGGAAAGTGACTTTCGGCATATCCAAAAAGACGAGGGTCTCGACCACTTTCTTCGAGAGGTGCTCGGCGGCCTGCGCCCGTTTCTCATGTAGTTTTTCCGCGAGTGAGAGTGCTTTTGCCGTCGCGTCTTTGAGTGCCTCGCGGAGTTCGAGCAGACGGCTGGCCGCGTTTTCGAGCCGCGCGTATTTTTCTTTGGCATCCTTGCGGTACGCGAGGATTTCCTCGACGGTGCCGCCGTACTTTCTTTTCAGTCGTGCGATGGCGGTGAGACGCTCTTCAATTCGATTGAGTTCTTCCGTTGGGTCTTCATCCCCGGGGCACAAATCATGCACTTGTTCCGCCAAGTCATCCAGGCGGTAACGGCAATCCCGCAGTTCTTCAATTACGGTTTCCAGTGTGGGAACCGCGTCACAAATGGATTTGAGTGCCGCCTCCGAGCGGTCGAGCAGCATGGAGACATTCCCCTTTTCGCCGCCTTTGAGTGCCCGCCACGCGAACCCCGTCTGTTTGGAGATGCGCTCGTAGTTCTTCGCAATCTTTTCTTTTTCTTCAAGGGCGGTATCTTCGCCGGGCTTTAAGGAAAGCGCGTCAATGTCCGCAATTTGGAACGCGAGCATCTCCATGGTGCGGGTGCGTTCCGCCTCGCTCTTCAGAATCTCCTCGGTCTCGCGACGGATGGATTCGTAGGTTTCATAAGCCGCGCGATAGGTGGTCAAATCCTCTCCCAGCCCCGCGAACCTATCAAGAATCTCTATATAAGTATCGGCATCATAAAGTGCAAGCGTATCTGTCTGCCCGTGAATATCTATCAAATATTTTGCAATATCGCGGAGCATCCCCAATGTGACGATACTGCCGTTGATTTTGCATTTACTTTTCCCGTCGAGCGAGAACGACCGTTCCACCAGCAGGTTCCCCTCGGGGTCGAGCGCGAGGTCATGCGCGGCGAGCGCCGCCTCGGCAGTCTGCGAAAACCCACCGAACACGCCCGTGACCGATGCGCTCTCGGTCCCCGTGCGAATCATGCTCTTATCGGCTTTCGTCCCCGTGAGGAGTCCGATGCTCTCGATGAGGATGGATTTCCCCGCCCCCGTCTCACCGGTCAGGACCTGAAAACCGCCCGTGAAATCCATCTCCAAATGACGGATGAGAGCGATGTTATCAATGACAAGCGTTTTCAGCATGGTTATTGATTCTTCGCGGTGCGCCGCAGTTTGGCGGAGAGTGCTTTCGCGGTCGCGCCGTCGGTCGAGACGACGAGGATGGTATCATCCCCCGCGACGCATCCGAGAATTTCGGGAAGGCGCATCTGGTCGATGCAGGCGGCGACGGCGTTCGCCATCCCGGGATAGGTATGAATCACCACGATATTCCCGCCGACTTCGAGTTTTTTCACCGATTCGGTCAGGCTCGCGACGAAGTTCGGCGTAATCGTATCATCCCGCGCGGGAATTTCATAGCGATAATGACCCGCAGAGGTCATGCGCTTGACAAGTCCCAGTTCCCGAATGTCGCGAGAGACAGTCGCTTGGGTCACGGAATAGCCCGCCTCTTCCAATTTGGAAATCAGCAGTTCCTGCGTATCGACATCTTCTCTCTCGATAATTTGGAGTATTTCGTCCTGTCTCGAATTTTTCATTTGTATCACCTCAATATTTCAGTTCGGCTTCCCGCATTTTTTGGCGGAGGGTGTTAATCATTCCGTGCTGTCCGAGCGTAATCATCTGCAAGTCCTTTTCCCCGCGTGTCACAGCGACCCCGACACAGGGTGTGTCGGTCGTCATGCGCCGCCCGTCGATACACACAGCGAGCCGACCGGTCTGTTTGGTACTGCACCGCACCTCCACGCGGGAGGTACTCGGCAGAATGACGGCGCGGTTGAAAAGCGAATGGGTGTTGCGCGGGGTGACGCAGATGGCATCAATATCGGGATGGATGACGGGACCTCCCGCCGAGAACGAGTAGGCGGTCGACCCGGAGGGGGTCGCAAGAATCAATCCGTCTCCGCGATAGCGTATCTTATTGTTTCCGCTGTCGGTGAGCAGCAGGTCAATCATTCTGAACGGGTCTTCATCCGACACGACCACCTCGTTCAGCGCAAGCCGTGGGACGGGAATCGTGCCTTCTTTCGTAAGTAGAGAGAGTGAGAGAGTCAGGCGACGGGAAATCGTGTACTTCCCCTCCACGAGCGCGGCGAGTTGCGGAATGTCGGCGGTCGACAGTTCCGCAAGATACCCGAGATGCCCGAGATTGATCCCGATGAGTGGGATATCCAGAGCGAGCGCCGCCTCGGAGGCATCGAGGATGGACCCGTCTCCGCCGATAACGACGATACAGTCGGCATCCGCCGGGACAATGTCGCTCGATCCGCATTTCTCGTTCGCCATCTTGCCCGCCGCTTCACGGCAGACCGTCACTTCCGCACCGGCACCGAGTAAATAATGGACGGTCTCCTCTGCAACGGAAAACGCCTCTTCTTTTCCGGTATTGACCTGCAAATAAAATTTGAAGAGCGGTTTCATGACGCGCTGTCTCCTTTGACGAAATAAGTCAGGTATTCCAGGTTCCCGTCTCCGCCCGTAATGGGGGACGGAATGACCTCATGAAGCGAAAAACCGATTTCTTCGGCGCACCGAAGGACTTTCTGTACCGCCGCGTCACGTGCGGCTTTGGTTCTGACAATCCCGCCGTGTCCGACGGCGTCCCGTCCCGCCTCAAACTGCGGTTTGATGAGCGAAATCAGAATCCCGCCCGGGGTTATTGTACGGTAGACTGCGGGTAAAATCAGAGTTTGGGAAATGAATGAGACATCCATCGCGGCGAGGGTCACGGGTTCGGGAAAATCGGCGGGGTCAAGATTCTTCGCGTGATAATGCTCATAACTCACGACGCGATCGGTCGCGAGCAAAGTGGGGTCTAACTGTCCGTGCCCGTTTTCGACGGCATAGACGCATTTCGCGCCGTGCTGCAATAGGCAGTCGGTAAAGCCGCCCGTGGAAGCGCCGATATCCAAGCAGACCCTGCCCGTGACTTCAATCGAAAAAGCATTCAGCGCCGTTTCGAGTTTCAGTCCGCCGCGGCTGACATAGCGGCAATCGGTGCGGTCGACCGTGATTTCCGAGTCCCGGGAGACCGCTTTCGCCGCCGCGCGGCAGACGGTACCGTCCACCGTGACTTTTCCCTCTCGGATGAGCCGCTGTGCTTCCGAGCGGCTTTTCGCATAGCCGTTTTCCGCCAGATATAAATCCAGTCGCATGATTATTTTTGACGGTGGAGAAGCATATCCGCGAGGTCTGCGAGCACCTCGCCGCCCGCGATGGTCGAGACCGCCGCCTTGGCATCGGATGTCAGGCGTTCGGCATCGGCTTTCGCCTCTTCGGGAGAGACGAAGGTCAGATAAGTGTTCTTACCGTTCTTCTCATCGCTCCCGAGCGGTTTCCCGATCGAGCAGTCGCCGTATTTATCCAGTAGGTCGTCGACAATCTGAAAAGTCATACCGATATTCTCGGCGTAGCGGACAAAGGCGTTCCGTATAGACGCATCCCGACAGTCTGCGGCGATACAGCCGAGCAGGACAGAGGCGCGCATGAGCGCACCCGTTTTATTCGCGTACAGGCGTTTCAGGGTATCAAAGGAGATGGCATGACGCTCGGCTTCGAGGTCGGTCATCTGCCCCGCGACCATGCCGCGGCTCCCTGCCGCCTCGGCGAGGACTTTCACCGCCTCGGCTTTTTGTCTGTCCGTGCAGGGTGCGTTGACCAGTACCGAAAAGGCGTCGGTCAAAAGTGCGTCACCCGCGAGAACGGCGGTCGCCTCATCAAACATTTTGTGACAGGTGAGCCGACCGCGGCGGTAGTCGTCATCATCCATGCAGGGCAAATCGTCATGGATGAGTGAATAGGTATGCACGAGTTCGAGCGCGGCGGCAAACGGGAGAGCCACCGCGGGGTCTGCGCCGAGAAGTTCGGCGGTTTTCATGGTGAGATACGGGCGAATCCGTTTCCCGCCGCTCATGGTACTGTAACGCATGGCATCCGCGAGACGATGCTCCCGTGCCTCGTCCGCGAAAAAGGTCTCGAAAAAGCCGTCGATTTGCGCGGCACAGTTCTTCATATCTTCCGCGAGTTTCATGCGTCGACTCCCTCTCCCGTGACGAGTTCGATTTTCTTCTCCGCCTGCGTGAGTTGTTCGTTGCAATATTGAATCAGCGCGGTCGCCGTCTCAAAGTCGGTGAGTGCCGCGTCCAGCGTCTCATCCCCCGATTCCAGC
>JAQYLJ010000023.1 GCA_028720145.1 Clostridia bacterium | reverse complement strand
CGCGCGCATATTGTATATTCACCTATGGTATTTCGGGGAACAGACGGAAGAGAAAATCAATGGAGCAATCCCAAAAGATACTCGACAAGACACGAATAGTCGTCTGTTGCAAAGTCGGCCGTCTCCGCCGCACGGGCGAGGTCGTCCTCTGCGGGAGATATATTCGACCGAATATAGGCGGCTTTCATCCCCGCCGCTTTCGACGAAAGGATGTCGCAGGCAAAATCGTTCCCGATATAGATGCACTCGGACAGGTCGAGCGCATATTTATTTAGGATATGGCGGAAGAAGGCGGGAGAGGGTTTCTTCTCTCCGAAGTCCGACGACAGTTCGATCCCGTCGAAATACTGTTTGATCTTCAATTCTTCCAGTTCCTTTAAAGTAAAGGATGCCTGTGCGTTCGACAGAATATAGAGCTTCCCTCCCTTTTGACGAATCCCTTCCAGCATCGTGGGCACACCGGGGTAAGTGAGAAGTCGGCTCCTCGACAGTTCGCGGAAGTGCGCGGCGACCTCCCACGCCGTTCCATCGCTCAAATTCACACCGCCGTCCGCGGCAATTTGTTTCACGATGGCAATAAAGTCTATCTCGCCGTAGGGCTGTTCGCATACGCGAATCAGTTGTTCGTAGGGACCCCAAAAATCGACTTCCTTGTCGCACACTTGACGGAAATACCGTTGGAACTCCCGTCTGAATGTTTCCGAATGCTCGTCGGTTCTGATATCCACGAGCGTCCCGTAGATGTCAAAAATAAAGTTCTTCATGGCAATCTCACTTTCTTTTTCAGTGTTTTTTGAAAGCCCCTGCTGTCGGATGTCCCGCGTGAATCCACGGTCTGTTTTTCTCGGTATCCCCGACCGAGCAGCACTCGTATTCCGTCGTGTTTTTCCTTAACTTTATTGTAACAGGGCAAAAAAATAAAGTCAACACGGAGATTTCTCCGCGAAGTCGGGGAGCAGCTCGGCATCTTCCGTCCATCAAGGCGGAGCCGTAATTCTACGGCTCCGCACCGTTGCATCCTCACCATAGTATACCATGATGTATACCTGCCGTCTTCTTCCCCGCCTCCCCGACCGACTGTCCCACCGCAAACGCCATACTTGTTCGCATCTTCATTCATAGGATGCTCCGCACCGTACGGAATGATAAATCCTCTAGGCACAGTTCAGTGCGTCGGCGTTTCGCCCCTGATGAATGGCGCTCTATTTGCGGTTTGTCGCGCGCAGTCAAGGGCGGGTAGAATCCGCCTGTCGGGAGCCAATGTTTTCGCCGCAAAGAACCGACGAAAGTATGTTGAAAAATGTAATATGATATGATACAATGATTTGGTATTTCCCCCCGCAGGGGCAATCGGTACGGTGTCAACGCTGCCGCAAGTGGAATCTCGCAATTCACTTCGGACTGATTTACGGAAAGGAGCCACCGATGGATGAAATAAAACTGACCGAAAAAGACGCGGAAGAGCTGTCCGACAGCTCTCAGTCGAAAGTCACCGTGAAACACGCCGTGGTAGGTTCTCGCAAGAAGTATCTCACGGTGCTCAGCGTCGTCGCCTGTCTATCGGTTTTGTGCCTGCATATCAACAGCGGGTTCTGGAACTACGGGAACAATCTGATTTGGTATTTTTCCAACCTCGTCGAGTGTCTCTTCTACTTCGCGGCTCCCGTGTTTTTCATGATTACCGGCGCGACACTCATCGACTACAACAAGCGGTATTCCATGCGGCAGTACGCGAAAAAGCGCCTCACGCGGGTGGGGATTCCCTTTCTGTTCTGGTCGTTTTTCGGGCTATTCTTTCGCTTGATAGTGGGCGATATCAGATGGGAAAGTCTGACCCTCCGCTCGGTCATCAATTCCCTCGTCAATACCCGCTACATGACGATCTACTGGTTCTTCATCTCTCTCTTCGTCCTCTACCTCGCGATTCCGCTCTTCGCAAATGTCGCGGACGAGAAGAAACAGACGGTATTCGGGTATCTGATCGCGGTCGGGTTCTCCCTGAACGCGTTTCTGCCGCTGCTCTTCAGACTTCTAAATCTCGAATACAACCAAAATCTCATGTTCGGCGTCTGCTCCGAACCCATTCTTTACGCACTCCTCGGCTATTATATCGACCGCTACGAGATTCCGAAGAAATGGCGGACGGTCATTTACGCGGCGGGCATCGCGGGACTGCTCATTCATCTTTTCGGGACGGCTCTGCTCTCGCATTCCGCGGGGCAGGTCATCACCACTTTCAAAGGGTACGGGAATGTGCCCTGTATCCTGTATGCCACCGCGATTTTCACCCTGTTCAAGTATACGGACAAGACGCGGGTGATGGCTTTCCTCGAAAAACCGGTGAAGCCCCTGTCGGACTGCACCTTCGGGATTTATCTCACCCATATGTTCGCTCTGGAAACGGTCATAAAGCTGTCCGACCGTTTCGGATTCGGGCTGTCGCTCCGCATTTTGCTTGAAGCGGTCACCCTCGTCCTCGTGATCGTGCTCGTCAAACTGCTCACCAAGATTCCGTATGTGCGCCGCATCGTCGGCTGATTAGTCCTGCGTGCTCTGTATGCCACAATGATGAAAGGGAGACCCTCTTCGGGGTCTCCCTGTTTTTTCGTTCGGTTGTTGCGGGGATTCGGTTCCCCATGCGTGCCGTCAGGATTTCAGATTGCTCCGCGCCTCGGGATTGTTGGCAGTCACCATGCCCAATGTCGGGCAATCCGCGCAGGCGGGACAGTCGCCGCAGGTCGCATACCCTTTTTCACGGGCGCACGCACGAATGGGACACAGACCGTCGCAATACGGGGTTTTCGCTCCCGGCACGCGGCATCCCGTACAGTGAATCATCTCCGCGGTGATTTCCACGCCGTTGAGTTCACTCCACAGTTTGGCGACCTCCCGCCGCAGGGTGTCGTCGTCCTGAATGGTGGCTTTGCGGGCATCGCATTTCTCGCAGTCCAGTCCGCAGTACGCGATGAGGTCTTTCATGGTGTCACTCCTGTTTTTTGGTATTCCCGACGGGCGCTCGCAAGAGTCCCGTCGATTCTGTCACCAGTATAGCACCTTCCGCGGGACCCGTCAACCGTCGCGCGCAGGACGGAGCAAAGAGCACCGTCAAGTCCTTGTCAAAGGTTACTCTTGCTTGACAAGCAAACGAAAGATAGCTACAATGATTTATGTCCTGTGTGGGCATACGGCTAACCGCCGATACCGCGCAGAAAAGGAGAAAAACAATGAAAAAGTATTTGAACATTGCCTTGATTTATGCCGTTGCCGCCATGGTCGGCGGTGTGTTCTACCGCGAGTTCACCAAGTTCGCCGGTTATACCGGCGTGACCGCATTGGGGAAAGTACATACCCACCTGTTCCTGCTCGGGATGCTGATGTTTTTGGTGATCGCTTGCTTTGCCATGCACCGTGATCTCGGGAAGAGCAAAACATTTCGGGCATTTCTTTGGACCTATAACATTGGCGTTCCGCTGACGGCTATCATGCTGGCGGTGCGCGGCATCCCGCAGGTGCTCGGCACTACTCCGTCCAAGGCGCTGAACGCCTCGATTTCCGGTGTCGCGGGCATCGGTCATATTTTAATCGGCGTCGGGATTGTTTTGCTGATCCTCTCTCTCAAAAAACTCGCGAAAACTGAAGAGTGATTCGGGGGTGCCCGAAGACAGCCAAGCAAGAGGCAAAAAGCGAATAAGCAAGAACCTAAGTGACCCATAGAGGACCACTTAGGTTTTTGTTGTTGGGTCGATTCACGACGGGAGACAAAAAGAGCGGCACCCACAAAGGGGTGCCGCTCTTTTTGGTGAACTACCGATGCTGTGAATAGAGCCGTGAAATATATACTGTGGTTGTTATTGAGACTTATCAACCACAATGTGATTGACTAATTCTCTCAAACATTCGAAGAACATTTGCTTTTCTTGGATTGACCTTGGATAGTG
>JAQYLJ010000022.1 GCA_028720145.1 Clostridia bacterium | reverse complement strand
GCGGTCGCGGCGGCGAGGAAGATCTTATCTACTTCTTCCTGCGTGTAGGTCGCGAACTGTGCTTCCGCTTCTCTCAGACGAGCGATCGCCGCTTCCAGCGTCTCGACGCTGTCCACTGTGGGATACTGTTTTTCTTCCATGAACGACTCCTTGGTGAATGGGTTCTGTTTTTGACTCTGCAAAAGAGGGCAGGGAGACGGAAAAAACAAGAGTACGCGCGCACGCGCGCTTTTTCGTGTCTTTCCGAATGACAAAAGAATTATAACATACTTTTTTGATAGGCACAACAGACGAAACAAGAAAAAATGCGTGAAAACAAAAAAGACGCGCGCGGTGTCGGTATTTTCGCGCAAAAGACGGCGCGGTGCCGCGCAAATAGCATCGTGAAAAACCATTTGGCGGGAGACGAGAGAAAATCTGCCGCCTCTGCCGAAAAACCGCACGGGTAAAAACATGGGCACGGCAAACACTATTGACAAAAGAACAAACCGAAAAACGCCCCGCACGGTATCGCGCGGGTGAGCGACCGACAAGGAGGAAAGAGCATGAAAAAAAGACTTGCGGCAGGTTTTCTCGCACTCGCGGCGCTCTTTCTTCTGCCGCTCCGCGCTGCGGCAGAGGCGAGCGTCGTCAAAGTCCTGACCGAAGAGAAACTCATCGCGCTGACCTTTGACGACGGACCCCATCCCCGCTATACCGAACGCATTTTGACGGTGCTCGAAAAATACGGAGTGAAAGCGACCTTCTTTGAAATCGGGGTCAATGTCAAAAACTATCCCGACGCCGCCCGTGCGGTCGCCGCGGCGGGACACGAAATAGGGAATCACACTTATTGTCACCCGCATCTCTCGGGGGTCGGGACCGACCGCCTGAAAGAGGAAGTGACCGCCTGCGCCGAGATGATTCATACGGTGACGGGTGCGACCCCCGTCTTATATCGCCCGCCCGAGGGGGCGCGGGGGGACGCGCAGTTCGAAGTGCTGAACGCCATGGGCTATCGACAGATTCTTTGGAGCGTGGACACAAACGACTGGCGGGGACGGAGCCGAGACGCCATTGTAAAACAGGTGCTCGCGCGGGTCGGGAGCGGGGATATCATTCTCATGCACGACTACGTGTCCGGGCACTTCGTCGCGGACGAGGCGCTCGACTGTTTGATCCCCGAGCTGCTCGCACGGGGATACCGATTCGTCACGGTGTCGGAACTGCTCGCATCGGGGACAGTGGTAGAGCCGCACTATTGAAGCCAAAAGATATGAGAGAGGTGCCGAAAATAACGGCTCCTCTTTGTTTTTTTGCGCATATGCGGAAAAGGCAAAAACCGTCGAAAAAGAGCGGGGGTTCGGGCGGTGGCGAGCGGCACGGGGAAAAAGACGGGAGGGGGATTGACATTATAAATATTATATGCTAAAATTCGGGATACGCGAGTCCGCGAGAGGACTGATTTCTCACCTCGAACGGTTCCCGTTTCAAAAATTTCCGCGTGGCAGAAGGAACAGAGTATGCTGAAAAAGATTCTGCGCAGTGTGCGCGAATACCGCACGGCGACGATTCTGACGATGCTTTTGGTCGTTGGAGAAGTGGCGATCGACTGCGTCATCCCGCTCATCATCACAAACTTGGTCAATCAAATCGATGCGGGGTGCGGCATGGATGTCATCATCAAGTGGGCGGTCATTCTCGTCGTCCTGTCTTTCGCGTCCCTCTTCTTCGGGACACTGGCAGGCTCGACCTGTGCCAAGGCTTCGTCCGGATTCGCACGGAATCTGCGGAAAGACATCTTCTATAAAATTCAAGGGTTTTCATTTGAGAATGTCGACAAATTCTCGACCGCGTCCCTCATTACCCGTATGACCACCGACACGAACGATGTGCAGATGGCGTATATGATGATTATTCGGACGGCGGTACGCAGTCCGCTCATGATTATCTTCTCGTTTGTCATGGCGTTTTTTCTCGGCGGGAAAATGGCGCTCATCTATGCGGTGCTGATTCCGTTTCTGTCGTTCTTTCTCTTCTTGATTATCAAAAAGGTCATGCCGCTCTTCACTCGGGTTTTCCGCAAGTATGACCGCATGAACGAATCGGTGGAAGAGAATGTCCGCGGGATGCGGGTGGTCAAGAGTTTTGTCAGAGAGGACCATGAGAAAAAGAAGTTCGCGAACGCGTCCGCAGATGTCTGCCGCGACTTTACCCACGCCGAGAAGATTCTCGCGCTCAATAATCCGCTCATGCAGTTCTGCCTCTATGCGCTCATGGTATTCGTCATTTTCTTCGGCTCCCGCAAAATCATTCAGAGCATGGGGACCGAGATGAATGTCGCGCACCTCTCGGGTCTGCTCACCTACGGCACGCAGATTCTCTTCAACCTCATGATGGTCTCGTTCATCTTCGTCATCGTGACCATCTCGCTCGAGGGGATGCGCCGTATCGTGGAGGTACTGGACACCGAGAGTACGATTGTGAATCCCGCAGACCCCGTGACCGAGGTCTCCGACGGGTCGATCGACTTCGAGGATGTCAGCTTCAAATACGCGCTCACTGCCGAGAAGAACGCGCTGTCACATATCAGTCTCCATATCAAGTCGGGAGAGACCGTCGGCATCATCGGCGGGACGGGCGCGTCCAAGACCACGCTCATCCAACTGATCTCCCGCCTCTACGACGCGACCGAGGGGACGGTCAAGGTAGGCGGACTCGATGTCCGCGCCTACGACCTGCAAGTGCTCCGCAGTCAGGTCGCCGTGGTGCTGCAAAAGAATCTCCTCTTCTCGGGCACCATCCGCGAGAACCTGAAATGGGGCAACGCGGACGCGACCGATGAGGAAATCCGCGAGGCGTGCCGTCTCGCACAGGCGGACGAATTTGTCATGCAATTCCCCGATGGGTACGACACCCATATCGAGCAGGGAGGGGCCAATGTCTCGGGCGGACAGAAACAGCGGCTCTGCATCGCGCGGGCACTGCTCAAAAAGCCGAAGATTTTGATCCTCGACGACTCCACCAGCGCGGTGGATACCCACACGGACGCTTTGATTCGGCAGGGATTTAAGAAGTACATTCCGGAGACGACCAAACTCATCATCGCTCAGCGTCTCTCCTCGGTCTCGGATGCCGACCGCATCGTCATCATGGACAATGGAGAAATCGTTGCTGTCGGCAGCCATGAAGAGCTCCTTGAAAATAATGCCTTGTACCGTGAGATTTGGGAGTCTCAGCAATCGGCGAAAGACGCAGGAGAGGAGGGGAATGACAGATGAAAACCACGAAAACGAAAAAGCTGTTCCCCCGCCTGATTGGAGACCTCTTTCGCTTCTATCCCGTCAAACTGCCCGTGACCTTGTTCCTGATTCTCGTGAGCGCGGTCTCCGCGGCGATTCCCGCCGTGTTTTTGGAGAAGGTCATCGAAATCCTGAAAGGGTGGCTCGAGAGGGGAGAGGTCGTCACCTGGGAGACGGTTCGTCCCGAGATCGTCCGACTGCTCATTATTCTCGTTTCGATTTATGTGGTATCGCTGATTGCGAACTATGTATACCATCGGATGCTCGCGGTCATGACCCAAGGAATCCTCGACCGTTTCCGCCGCAGAATGTTCGATCATATGCAGTCCCTGCCCGTGAAGTATTTTGACACCCATATTCACGGCGACATCATGAGTCTCTATACCAACGACACCGACACGCTCCGTCAGATGATAGGAGAAAGTCTGCCGCAGATTCTCGTCTCGGGCATTATCGTGGTATCGGTATTCGCGCTGATGATTTGGTACAGCTTGTGGCTGACCGCCGTGGTGCTCGCCGGGGTCATCTGTATGTTTCTCGTGACCAAGTCGATTGGCGGGAAATCCTCGAAATACTTTGTTTTGCTGCAACAGCGCGTGGGGCGCCTCGAGGGTTATATCCAAGAGACGATGAATGGGCAGAAGGTCGTCAAGGTGTTCTGCCACGAGGAGGAGAGCAAACGCGACTACGATGCGATCAACGACGCGGTCTGCGAAGCATCGACCCGCGCGAATCGGTTCGCCAATATGCTGATGCCGCTCATGTTCAATATCGGGAACATTATGTATGTGGCGGTGGCGATTGTGGGGGGCATCTTGCTCACCAAGGGGGTCTTCAATCCCTCGCTCGCGTATGTGACCGAGAAATTGCAGGCAGGCGCGCCCGCAACCGTTCTCGGCATCGGCGCTTTGGTGGTCTATCTCAATATGACCAAGCAGTTCTCCGGGAATATCGGGCAGGTGTCCGGACAGGTGAACTCGGTCGTCATGGGTATGGCGGGTGCGAGACGGATTTACGGACTGCTCGACGAACCCTGTGAAGTGGATGAGGGTTATGTCACACTCGTCAACGCGCGGGAAGAGAACGGAGAGCTCATCGAGTGCCGTGAGCGCACCGGCATCTGGGCATGGAAACACCCGCATATGGCGGACGGGACCGTGACCTATACTCGTTTGATGGGGGATGTGCGAATGTTCGATGTGGACTTCGGCTATGTCCCCGACCATATTGTCCTCCACGGCGTGACGCTCTACGCGGAGCCGGGACAGAAAGTCGCCTTCGTCGGCGCGACCGGCGCGGGAAAGACCACGATTACAAACCTCATCAACCGGTTCTACGACATTGCGGACGGGAAAATCCGCTATGACGGCATCAACATTAATAAGATTCAGAAGTCCGCTCTGCGGCGTTCGCTCGGCGTGGTGCTCCAAGACACCAACCTGTTTTCGGGTACCGTGATGGAGAACATTCGGTACGGGAAACTGGACGCGACAGACGAAGAGTGCATCGCCGCAGCGAAACTGGTGTCCGCGGACGACTTCATCACCCGTCTGCCGAAGGGGTATGAGACCGAACTCGTCGCGAACGGTGCGAACCTATCGCAGGGGCAGAGACAGCTCATCGCCATCGCGCGCGCGGCGGTCGCCGACCCGCCCGTCATGATTCTGGACGAGGCGACCTCCTCCATTGATACCCATACCGAAGAGATCGTACAGAGAGGAATGGACGCGCTCATGCACGGGCGCACCGTGTTCGTCATCGCGCACCGTCTCTCGACCGTCAAGAACGCCGATGTCATTATGGTGCTTGACCACGGGGTCATTATCGAGCGCGGCAGTCACGAGGATCTGATTGCGAAGCGCGGTCGGTACTATCAACTGTATACCGGGGCGTTTGAACTGGACTGATTGCTTCCAAACCGAGAGGAACCGTGATTTTCGGCTCCTCTCCGTCTGACATAAGGAGAAAAATATGCTGAATCTGCTGATCGTGATCATCCTCGGGATCATCCAAGGGATTACCGAATGGCTCCCCGTATCCAGTACGGGTCATATGCTCTTATTTGAGGACCTCTTACCGCTTCGGAATGTCACCCCCGCATACCGTGACCTCTTCATGGTGGTGATTCAGTTCGGCTCCATCCTCGCGGTGCTCGTCCTGTTCTGGAACAAACTCTGGCCGTTCGGAAAACAGAAAACGCCCGAGGAGAAAAAGTCCACTTGGAACCTCTGGGGCAAAGTGCTCGTCGCCGCCATTCCCGCCGCCATCATCGGGCTTTTGCTCGATTCGGTGATTTCGGATTATATTTACGGAAAGAATATCGTGAAGTGCGCGGTGATCGCGGGGACACTCATTCTCTACGGTGTGGCGTTCATTGTGGTGGAACGGGTGCTCAAAGGAAAACAGAACAGGGTCGAGACCCTCTCGGAGCTATCCTATCGGGACGCGCTCCTCATCGGGTGTTTTCAGGTCCTCGCGCTGATTCCCGGCACCTCGCGCTCGGGCGCGACCATCGTAGGGGCGCGCACCCTGCGGATTTCCCGTCCCGCCGCCGCGGAGTTCTCGTTCTTCCTCGCCATCCCCGTCATGTTCGGGGCGTCCGCCCTCAAAATCGGTAAGTATTTTCTCATCGATCATCTGACGGTGACGGGGGTTGAGGTGGGTCTGCTATTCGCCGGTATGGCGGTCGCCTTCCTCGTTTCGCTGCTTGCCATCCGCTTCCTCATGGCGTTCGTCCGTCGGCACAGCTTCGAGCCGTTCGGCTGGTACCGCATCGGACTCGGCGCGGCGGTCATTCTCTATATGGTCTTCCGTTACATTGTGTAACGAACGCGAACCCATCGGGGTCTTTTGCCGATGCACGAAACCGTGCGGGTGAAAGACCCCGTTTTTTCTGTGGTAGTTTTTTCGCCTCTGCCTCAATAAACGCCGCATCGGTTTTCATGCAAAAATTCATCGAAAAAAAGCACAAAACCCTATTGACTTTCTTTTTTGCGGTGCTATAATCATTCTGCTTTCAACGACCGATGCGCGGCATCGGCTATGAACGAAAAGCGTGGGTGCCATTATGAAATCTTTGCGATTTTTATGGAGCAAACTCAAAGGGGAACGATGGAAAGTCATCGTTGGGCTTTTGCTTTCGTCTCTCGGGTGTCTCATCGCCCTCATCAATCCGTATCTTTCCAAGTCGCTTGTCGACGGGGGCATCGTCGGTGGCCGGACCGAGCTGGTAATACCGCTCGTTTCGGCTATGTTCGGTGTCGTGATCGTCAAGGGACTTGTTTTTTTCTTGAAAGTCCTTTTGCTCGAACAGTCGAGCCAAGCGATGGTGATTAAGACCCGCTGTACCATCTTTGAGAACATACAGCATCAAGATATGGCGTTCTTCGACCGCGTCCGCTCGGGCGACCTCATCACGCGCTCGACGGGCGACCTCAATTTTTTGCGCCACTTTGTGGCGTGGGTCTCTTACTGTGTGACCGATGCGGTGGTGATTATTGTCTCATCGTATATCATGTTGTTCTCGGTCAGCTGGCAACTCACGCTCGCCCTGCTCGCCATCACGCCGTTTCTTTTGCTGACGACCGTCTTGTATTCCAAAAAGGTTCGTCCCCTCTACCGTCACAACCGCGAGTGTCTCTCCCGCATCAACAACGGCGCGAGCGAGAACATCGACGGGAACCGTGTCGTCAAGGCGTTCGCCCGCGAGGAATACGAAAACGAAAAGTTCGATAAACTCAGCCGCGAATACAAGGACGCCATTCTCCGCGCCGCCACGGCAAACCAAAAGCTGTCGCCCATCATGACCTTTTTCTCGCAGTCTCTCACGGTCATCGCCATGCTGGTGGGCGGTCTGCTCTGCATCTATCAGACCCCGGGCTTCACCGTCGGCTCTCTGACGCTCTTTATCTCGGTCGGCGCGTCCCTCACCGCCGCCATCACCAATATTCCCAATTTAATTAACGCCACCCATCAGTTCAAGGTCTCCGCCCAAAAGGTCATGGAAATCTGTGACGCTACCCCCGCAATCTGCGACAGCCCCGATGCCACGGCACTCCCCGAAGGCGCACGCCTGCGGGGGAAAATCGAGTTCCGCAATGTGTCTTTTGCCTATCAGGATGGGAAGACAATCCTCGACGGCGTGAGCTTCACGGTCGAGCCGGGCGAGACGGTCGCCATCATGGGTCCCACCGGCAGCGGAAAGACGACTCTCGTCAATCTGCTGGCGCGGTTCTACGATGTGACGGGAGGCACCGTATTGCTCGACGACCTCGATGTCAGACGGCGTACCCTCGCGGATATTCACCGCTCTGTCGGCATCGCGCCGCAAGAGGTCTTTCTCTTCTCGGACACCGTGGACGGGAATATCGCGTTCTCGAATATCGAGATGAGCGAGGAAGCCGTGAAAGAATATGCGCGGCTCGCCGCCGCAGATGACTTTATCCGCAATATGAGCGAGGGATATGACACCATCGTCGGGGAGCGCGGTGTGGGGCTCTCGGGCGGGCAGAAACAGCGCATTGCCCTCGCCCGCGCGCTCGCCGCGGAGCCGTCGATACTGGTGCTCGACGATACCACCTCGGCTGTGGATATGGAAACCGAAAAACAGATTCAGCAGTCTCTCGGACACCTCCCGTTCCCCTGCACCAAAGTGATTGTCGCACAGCGCATCTCGTCGGTGCGGGATGCGGATAAAATCATGATATTAGAGGACGGGCATCTCGATATCGGCACGCACGAGACCCTCGCCCGCTCGAACGCCTACTATCGCGAGGTGTGCGAACTGCAAGATGTGGCGGATCTGCCGCCCTTTGAAGGGGTTCGCCCGCAAGAGGTGAGAGGAGGTGCCACGGTATGAGCCGCAACCGCTATGATATCGACGAGACGCTTGAAAAGAAGATGGACTTCTCGAAGCTCGGACGCATCGGGAAATACATCAAACCGTATACCGCCCGTATGGTCTTGGCGCTCGTTCTGATTGTCTTCTCCTCGCTCTTGGGACTGTGGGTCCCGACGCTGCTGCAAAAGGTGATTGACGAGGTGATTCCGCAGGGGCGTGAAGGTCTTGGCGAACTCGTGAAACTGACTGCTTTCGCGGCGGGTGCCATCATCGGCTCTGCCATCTTCGGCGCCCTCCGCAACATCATCATGGTGCGGGTCGGGCAGAATGTGGTCTACGACATTCGCCGCGACCTGTTCGCCCATCTGCAAAAGCTCCCGTTCGACTACTATGACAGCCGCCCGCACGGGAAGATTCTCGTCCGCGTGGTGAACTATGTCGACTCGGTGTCGGACACCATGACGAACGGGATTCTCAGCGCCATCGTCGACCTGCTCAATATTGTGTTCATCGCGTTCTTCATGTTTCGGCTCAGCCCGATTCTGACACTTTATATTTTGATCGGTCTGCCGGCGCTGCTCGCGGTGACATTGATTCTCAAAAAGTATCAGAGACGCTTCAACTTCGCGCTGAACAATAAGCAGTCCAACCTGACGGCGTATACCTGCGAGTCCATCGCGGGGGTGAAAGTCTCCCAGATTTTCGACCGTCAGAGAGAGAACATGAATATCTTTGTCCGCCTCAACCGACTGTATCACAAAGCGTGGATGAAGATGGCGCTCATGAGCAACGCCATGGCGCCCATCACCGAGATTCTGAAACAGCTCGCCGTGGGGCTGGTCTATATCGCGGGTGCCATCTGGGTCGGCAGAATGACGGGCACCCCCGTCAGCGCGGGGGTCCTCATCGCGATGGGCACCTACGCGGGGCGGTTTTGGCAGCCGTTTATCAATCTCGCGAATATCTATACCAACTTCGTCACCACGCTGACCTATCTCGAACGCATTTTTCAGACGCTCGATGAGCCCGTCGGCATCACCGATAAGCCGAACGCCCTCACGCCCGCCTCGTTCGCGGGAGAGGTCGAGTTCCGCCATGTCAAATTCGGCTACGAGGCGGGGCAGGTCGTTCTGCCCGACCTCTCCCTCCATGTGAAGGCGGGACAGTCGGTCGCGCTGGTGGGGGAGACCGGGTCGGGGAAATCCACCATCGTCAGTCTCATCAGCCGTTTCTATGCGGTACCCGACGGCATGATCTTCATCGACGGGCAGGATGTCAACGACCTCTCCCTACACGCCCTCCGCTCGCATATGGGCGTGATGCTGCAAGACAGTTTCATCTTCTCGGGCAGCATCGCCGACAATATCCGCTACGGGAAACTCGACGCCACCGACGAAGAGGTGCGCGCCGCCGCCCGCGCCGTGTGCGCGGATGAGTTCATCCGTCAGATGCCCGAGGGGTATGACACCTTTGTCACCGAGCGGGGAGGTCTTCTCTCACAGGGGCAGAAACAACTCATCGCTTTTGCCCGCACGCTGCTCTCCGACCCCGCGATTCTCGTGCTCGACGAGGCGACTTCCTCGATTGACGCGAAGACCGAACGTCTCTTGCAAAAGGGCATTCAGACATTGCTCCAAAACCGCACATCCTTCATCATCGCGCATCGTCTCTCCACCATTCGGCATTGCGATTGCATTTACTATCTCGAAGGCGGCAGGATTCTGGAACAGGGCACCCATGAGGAACTCATGGCGCTCAGAGGGCACTATTATCATCTTTGCACCGTACAGAGCCATGCCGTCTCCGAGACCGAGATTCCCGCGCCCGTTTCCCCCGTCGAGGGGGCGCAAGACAGGGGAACAGACGCTTGCGCGGTGACCGTTTGACGGGGACAAAGAAGAGAACCGAGAAACCCAATATGAAAACCGAAAAGGTTTTACAAAAAGAGAAAAACAGGGGCGTTGCCGTTTGCGGCAACGCCCTTTGATGATAAAAGGAATACTTTTCGATCGAAAACCGCCCGAAAACCAACCGAGAACGAATCATAGCCAAATCAATCGGCAGGGATTCGACAGGGTGCGGTCACGCAGGAAAACGGGAAATAGAGGAGAGACGGGAGCGGGGTTACAGCGCGGACTGGGTATCGGTGGGGTCTCCGTTCCGAGCCGCATCGTATTCCGCCGTCCAGTCGAGATCGCGGTACTTCTCGCCGCGCGGGTCGGTTTTGATCCATTCGAGGAGCATATCCAGCATCTCTTCGGTCCAAGTGGCTTTATCGATTTGCGCGGTGGTGAATTTCCCCGAGGTAATCATCTCGAAGCCGAAGTCGTCTTTGACATGGGTTTTCGCCCCGCCGTCCACGACCTCCGCGACCAGATGCGAGGGGATGAACAAGACTCCGCCGCCCCCGCCAAAGACGACATCACCCGGCAGGCAGACCGCCTGCCCGATGCGGGTCACCCCGTTGAAACTCACGAGTTCAAACTCGCGGATGGGGGTGGGGTCAATCCCGCGGTAGTAGACCTGCGTGTCTATCTTTTTCATCTGCTCGGTATCGCGGATGCCGCCCCAGATGATTGCGCCGCCGGTCTTGGTGCGGGTATGGATGGCGGTCGTCAGATTCCCGCCGACAAAGGTGCCTTTATAGATTTTGTCATACATATCGATGACGGCGACATCGCCCTCGACAAGCGAGTCGATGACCCATTGGTTATAGGTGCCGTGCCGTCCTTCCGCCGCGCCCTCTGCCATGGTGACCTCATGCAGGTCGGGGCGGGTCGGGCAGAAAGTCGCGGTGACGGCGCGCCCGATGAGCTTTCTGCCGTCGTCGTGGAGCACTTGCAGTCTCCCCTCGAACTGGCTCTCATACCCCTTGACGAAGATGGGTTTCCAAATCTCTTCGAGGGTCATCTCTTCCAGCTTTTTGAGATATTTGTCCGCAACGCGGGGTCTGCCGTCGGGGAAACGCTCTCCTTTCCACTGAGGGGTGAGCGCGATGATATCTTCTCTTGCGGAAAATTTCATAGTTTTCTCCTTTGTTTTTTAGAGACTCATGCCGCCGTCGACGACGATTTCACTTCCGGTGACATACCGACTTTCATCCGACGCGAGGAACAGGGCTGCGGGAGCACAGTCCTCGGCTTCCCCTGCGTACCCGACCGGAATGCCCGCGAGCACTTTCGCCCGATATGCGGGGTCGGAGAGGGCACCGTCGTTGCGCGGGGTCGCGATGACCCCGGGGACGAGGTTATTGACCGTGATGCCGAAAGGCGCGAGTTGCTTCGCGATGTTTTTGACAAGCGACAGTTGCGCGCATTTGCTTGCGGCGTAGACCGCCATCTGGGGATGGGGTTTCATCTCCTGGACGCTGCCTACCGTGATGATGCGCCCCCATTGTTTCTCCTTCATGGCAGGGGCATATGCCTGCATGAGGGCGAGGGTGGCTTTCAGGTTACACGCGATTTGCGTATCAAACTCCTCGGGGGTGATTTCGTCCCACGGGCGGCGATACTGGATGCTCGCGTTCAGGACGAGGATGTCGATATCTCCTGTTTTCTCTTTGAGATACGCGGCACAGTCGGGGTCGCAAAGATTCTTCGTGACATACCGGGTTGCGCCCAGTTCTTCGGCGGCACGCCGTGTTTTTTCTTCACTCGTCGCGCCGTGGATAATGACCTCGGCACCCGCCGCGAGAAACGCTTTGGCGACAGCGTAGCCGATGCCCTGAGTCGAGCCGGTGACGAGTGCTTTTTTTCCTGTCAAGCTGAACATGGTTCTTCTCCTTAACTCCAAGTGCGGTCGTTCGCCCATTCGTGGTCCCACTCCTCGGTGGATGCCCAAATGTCGGGGAATTTCTCATGCGCGTGCGCCCGAATCATCTCTTCATTCAGTTCGGGAATCCCGAGACCCGGGGTGTCGGGAACCGTGACGAAGCCGTCTTTGATGAGCGGCTTCTCGCATCCGAGGACGAGGTCGTTCCATGCGGGGCAGTCTGCCGAATGAAATTCCACGGCGAGCACATTCTGCACCGCAGCGGCGGTATGGACTGCCGCCATGAATCCGATGGGGCTCTCCGCCATATGGATCGCCATGGCGACACCGTACTCGTCACAGAGGTCGCCCAGTTTCTTGGCTTCGAGCATCCCGCCGACTGTCAGAATGTCGGGATGGACGACCCCGAGCCGTCCGTCACGCAGAAGCGGCAGGAAATTCTCGTGTAAGTAGATATCTTCACCCGTGCAGAGCGGCACCGAGGTCGCATCTGCGATACGACGGAAATGGTCGGTGTAGTGCCACGGGGTGACATCCTCGAGCCACGCGATATTATATTTTTCAATTCGTTTGGCGAGCCGAATGACATCCTGATAGGCGACATGACCGATATGGTCGATTGCGAGCGGCACCTCGTAGCCGATGACCTCGCGCACCTCTTTCACATAGTTTTCGAGATAGTCAAGCCCCGCCTCGGTGATATGAATGCCGGTCGCGTGATGCGGAATGGTGAAAGTCTCATAGTTCTTCCCAAGCATCATGTCCATGTCGATGGAACCGTGCTGGTGCTGAATGGCTTTCATGGAGTATTTCTTGATGTCTTCGAGGAACCCGAGCGGCGCGTTTAAGAAACCCGGCTCATCGAGCAGGAGTTCAATCCCAAGGTCCATTTTGAGGAAAGTGAACCCCATCTCCATACGGCGTTTCAGTGCCATGCCCATGTCGTGCCCGGTGTGTTTGCCGTCGACGTCGGTGTCACAGTAAATCCGCACCTTGTCGCGGAATTTGCCGCCGAGAAGCTGGTAGGCAGGGACCCCGTACGCTTTCCCCGCGATATCCCAAAGCGCGACCTCGAGTCCCGAGACCCCGCCGCCCTGCCGCGAGTGACCGCCGAACTGACGGATTCTGCGGAAGAGCTTATCCACATTCAGGGGATTCTCGCCGACAAGACGGCTCTTGCACATCAGGGCATAGGTCGCGGACGATGCATCACGCACTTCGCCGTAACCGACAATTCCTTGGTTGGTATATACTTTCAGAAGAATGCAATGTTTCGGTACGCCGTTGATATTCGCCACCCGAATGTCCGTGATTTTGAGCTCGGATGGCGCGGAACATAAATTAGGCATTGACAAGTGTCCTCCTGCTGTTTAGAATGATTGTGCCGACGCCATTATGATACCACGGAAGCCGAACCGTGTCTTATACTATATTACGGTTTTTGCGTGACGGGGAAAGGAGGACGGAATGGAGCGGACACAACCCTTTCAGATGGTGCTTCTGACGGGAGAGGGACACAGGATACGCATTCGCCGCTCGACGGCATCGTTCCGCCATCGTCCGTATTTCGCCCACAAGCATTCGGATTTTGAAATCAGTTATGTCCTCGCAGGGAGCGGCAACTACCGCATCGAGGGCGAGGACTGCCGATTCGCGGACGGTGATATTTTCGTGTTCGGGACGAACGAGGTGCACTGCATCACCGACACCTACGGCGACGAGCCGCTCGTCCTCTGCAATATTCAGTTCGAGCCGCGTCTGCTCTGGTCGCCGCGCGGGTACGGACAGGACCCCGCCTGTATCGAGATTTTCACCCGCCGTGCGCCCGGCGCAGGCAGCCGTCTCGCGGAGGACGGTGCGGTGCGGGACCGTATTATACGGCTCATCCTTGATATTTTTCGCGAGGCGGAAGAAGAGAGACCCGCGCGGGAACTTATGGTGCAGGCACTCTTCATGCAGCTGCTCGCCGAGATGGTGCGCGGGCATCGGACGGAGGGAGAGAGAGCTTCTCTCTTTCCGCGGCAGTCGCGTCTCATGTCAATGGACAGAGCGGTGAATTATATCGAAGAGCATTTGAGCGAGCCGATCACGCTCGAAGAAATCGCACGGGAGGCGGGCGTATCCCGCACCTATTTCTCGACTCTGTTTCGGACCTTGAACGGGCTCTCCCCGTGGGATTACATTCTCATTCGGCGGGTCGATACCGCGAAGCACCTGCTCGCGACCACCGATGAGACGGTGCTCGATGTCTGCGGAAACGCGGGGTTCGAGAACATCTCTCACTTCAACAGAGTCTTTCTCCGCTATGCGGGATGTACGCCGCACGAATACCGCGCCGCGCACAAAACATAATACTATATTTCGTTTCCGATTGCAAATAGAACACTTTTGTTTTTGACGGAGAATACCTATGAAACAAGAAAATATTTTTTGGATTGCCTCCTGTGTGCCGGACGGCGGGGCGTATGCGTACACCGTCCCGCCCGAGGGAAAGGCGGAATGTATCAAAAAAATTCCCATGTCCTCGCCCATGTGGCTGACTTACTCGGACGGGCGGCTGTGGGCACTTTTACGTGCCCCGTTTGCAGACTCGGACGAGAGCGGTGTCGCGGCGTTTGACCCGCGCACGGGTGCGTGTACCGTCCCGCCCATGCCGACCCACGGAACCGTCGGCTGTCACATGGCAATCGATCACGGGGACATCTATGTCGCGAACTATGTCTCCGGCTCCCTTTGCCGCCTACCGGACGGGGAGACGGTCGTCCACCGGGGACAGGGTCCCGACCCCGTGCGGCAGACGGGACCTCATGTCCATTCGGTCTTCTTTTCTCCCGATAAGAAGTATGTACTGTCCTGTGACCTCGGTCTCGACACGATCTTCGTCTATGACCGCGCGCTGAAAGAGGTCGGTCGGGCAAATGTCCCCGCGGGGCACGGGGTCAGGCACCTCGTCTTTTCACGGGTGGGAGATCGCGTCTTTGCGGTCAACGAGATGGGGTCGAGCATCACGACCTTCGCGTGGGCGGACGGGCACCTGACGGCAGGGGAGACGGTCTCGGTCCTGCCCGACGGGTATACGGGGCAGAATAAAGCGTCCGCCATCCGCCTCTCCCCCGACGGAAAACAACTGTATATCACCAACCGCGGGGCAAATACCGTCGCGCGGTTCGCGGTCTCGGAGACGGGGCTTACACTCCTCGATCACACCGATACTCGCGGCGAGGAGGCGCGGGATTTTCGGCTCCTCTCCGACGGCCGTCACGCGGTCTGCACCGACCAATTCTCGGATAAAGTAGTCCTGTACCGCGTGGGGGACGACGGCTCCCTCGCGTTCGAGAGTGAGTTCCCGCTCCCGTCTCCGCTCGCGGTCGAGGAGATGCAGCTTTCCGAGGTAACGGGGTGAGATACAGCGTGCTTGTCGCCCTCTCGCAGATACTGCACACAGAGTCGACAAGATAAGGATATTGCATTCCCATATGCAATATGGTAAAATA
>JAQYLJ010000021.1 GCA_028720145.1 Clostridia bacterium | reverse complement strand
AACACCCCCCGCGCCCCCCTTTTTGGGGGCGGCGCTTCGTTATTGGAGAAGTAAATGAAGGCGGGCGTCAGGATTTCTCCCGCGCGGCTTTGGCGTGGCGGCAGAGCGCGTCAAAAGTCTCTTCGCTGATATCGTGCTCGACCTTGCAGGCGTCTTCCCGCGCGACGGCGGGGTCGACCCCGAGATGGATAAAGAATGCCGTCAGGAGTTTATGCCGCTCCAAAATGCGGGACGCGATCGCCATGCCCGCGTCCGTCAGGGTAATATAACTGTCGTCGTCCATGGTGATATATCCCGCCTCGCGCAGCCGTTTGGTGGAGTAACTGACGCTGGGTTTGGTGACCCCCAGTTGCTTCGCGACATCGATAGAGCGGATATAGCCGTGCTCCTCTCGGAGCATCAGCATGGCTTCCAGATAATCCTCGGTCGAACGATGAATGTCCATCTGCTTGTACCTGCTTTTCGCTTGATAAGTATAGAGTAGCATAATCCGAGGTTTTTTGCAAGAAGGGGGGTGAAAAACGCGGTCGGTTTCTCCGCGCGTGTCGTCTCCCGCGCGCCCCCGTTTCCTTTTTAGTCCCTGTTTTGCCCCGAAAAACCGTCTGTTTTCTGCCCGCGGAAAAAATTTCCGAAAAACCCTTGACATTTTCCGTCTGATGCGGTAAACTATTCGCGGTTAGAGAAATCTAACCTATTGTTTTCGCACAAGGTTAGAGATATCTAACCTAATATTTTCAGATCGTGGCTAGTTATATCTAACCGCATAGAAAGGAGTTTCTGTGATGCCGCTGATCTTAGCGAATATCGGAGAAGAGAATGTCATCCGAAAAGTCGGAGGAAACCCCGAGACCAAAAAGCACCTTGAAAACCTCGGGTTTGTCGTCGGTGGGCGGGTGACGGTGATTTCCGCCCTCGGGGGGAACCTGATCGTCGGCGTGAAAGAGTCCCGTATCGCCATCAGTCGCGAGATGGCGGGAAAAATCATGGTGTAAAGGAGAAAGACATGAAGACGCTGAAAGATGCAAGCATCGGCGAGACGGTCCGCGTCGTCAGACTGCTCGGTGTGGGGGGAGTCAAGCGCAGAATCATGGATATGGGCATCAACCGCGGGGTGGAAGTCCGTGTCCGCAAGGTAGCGCCCCTCGGTGACCCTATCGAGGTGACGGTGCGCGGTTATGAGCTGTCCCTCCGAAGAGCGGACGCGGAACAAATCGAAGTCGAATAAGCCCGAGGGGCATTTCCCTCGTTTTTTTAAGAACATGAGTTAAATATATCTAACTATGGAGTGAGAGATGGAACAAAGCTATAAAATCGCCCTTGCGGGCAACCCGAACAGCGGGAAGACAACACTCTACAATCGCCTGACCGGTTCCAATCAGTTCGTGGGGAACTGGCCGGGGGTCACGGTGGAGAAGAAAGAGGGGACGCTCAAACGGCACACGGACACCGTGGTCGTCGATCTGCCCGGCGTGTACTCGCTTTCGCCCTACACGCCCGAAGAAGTGGTGGCGAGGAATTTCCTCGTTGGCGAGCGCCCCGATGCCATTCTGAATATCGTCGACGGAACGAATCTCGAACGGAATCTGTACTTGACGACGCAGCTCATGGAACTCGGGATTCCCGTGGTGGTGGCAATCAACATGATGGATGCCGTCGAGAAGAGCGGAGACAAACTGGATACCAAACTGCTCGGCGAAAAACTCGGCTGTCCCGTGGTCGAAATCTCTGCCCTGAAAGGTAAGGGGGTCGCGGAGGCGGCGGACGCCGCATGGAATGCCGCCAAAGAGGGGAAGACCGTACCGCCGCTTCTCTTACAAGCGAGAATCGAGGAGGTGCTGAACCAAATCGAGGAGACGGCGCTCGCGGGGATTCCCGCCGCCGAGAAACGCTGGTATGCCGTCAAACTGTTTGAGCGGGACGAACAGGTGCGGGCGATGGGCGGGTTTTCGCCCGAGGTGCTCGCGCGTGTTGAGCGCCTGATTCAGGAGATGGAGGAAGCATTTGACGACGATGCCGAGAGCATCATTTCGAGTGAGCGGTATGACGGCATCGGTCGGCTCCTCGCCGATTGCTATCGGAAGACCCGCACGGGGAAGCTGTCCGTCTCGGACAAAATCGACCGCGTGGTGACCAACCGCTGGCTCGGTCTGCCCATCTTCGCGCTCGTCATGTTTCTCGTCTATTTCCTCTCCATGGTGACCGTCGGGCAGGTCGCGACCGATTTCGTCAACGACGGGCTATTCGGCGACGGCTGGCACCTGTTCGGGATCGGGAGCAATGCCTATGAGGAAGCACAGGAAGAATACTCCTACGCATCCGCGGTTCTTGACGGGTATGAGACTTACATAGAAGAAAACGGCAGTGCGCCTGCCGAGTCGTTTCTGTACGCCGTCGAGGACGAGGAGACGCTCGCCGTGACCTATGAGACGGCGACCTTGCAGGACTATGAGGAGGCGCTCGCCATCCTCGCCCGCTACGAGGAAGAACCCGACCCCGCCGCATACGGCGTATGGGTCCCGGGGATTCCCGCTCTGGTCGGGCGTGGGCTGGAAGCCGCAAACGCGGCTCCGTGGCTCTCGGGGCTTCTCTGTGACGGTGTGATTGCAGGGGTCGGCGCGGTACTCGGATTTGTGCCGCAGATGTTCGTTTTGTTCCTGTTGCTTGCTATTTTGGAAGCGTGCGGGTATATGTCGCGGATTGCGTTTATCCTTGACCGTGTGTTCCGCAAGTTCGGACTGTCGGGAAAGAGTTTCATCCCGATGCTGATCGGCGTCGGGTGCGGGGTGCCGGGTATCATGGCATCGCGTACCATCGAGAATGACCGCGACAGACGCATGACGGTCATGACGACGACCTTCATCCCCTGCGGCGCGAAAGTGCCGTTCATCGCCATGATTGCGGGCGCCGTCTTCGGCGGGAGCCCGTGGGTCGCCACCTCTGCCTACTTCATCGGCATGGCGGCGGTCGTTGTGTCGGGGATTCTTCTCAAAAAGACCAAAATGTTTGCGGGTGAGCCCGCGCCCTTCGTGATGGAACTGCCCGCGTATCGGATGCCCGGGGTCGTGAATACCTTACGCTCCATGTGGGAACGCGGATGGAGTTTCATCAAAAAGGCGGGGACGATCATTCTGCTTTCCACGGTGGTTGTCTGGTTCTTCACCTACTTCGGCGTTGTGGATGACTCGTTCCGTATGCTCGAAGAGTCGGAACTCGACTCTTCGCTCCTCGCGGCTGTCGGAAGCATCTTCGCATGGATTTTCAAGCCGCTCGGATGGGGCACATGGCAGGCGGCGGTCGCTTCGCTGACCGGTCTTGTCGCCAAGGAGAATATCGTCGGCACGATGGGGATTCTCTACGGAGCTACCGGGGATGTCTACGGGGCGCTCGGTGCGGCGTTTAACGGCGTGACGGGATTCTCTTTCCTGGTCTTCAATCTCCTCTGCGCGCCCTGCTTCGCCGCGATCGGCGCCATCAAACGCGAGATGAACAGCCCGAAGTGGACATGGTTCGCCATCGGCTATCAATGTGCCTTCGCCTACACGATCGCGCTGATGATCAATCAGTTCGGACGCATTTTCATCGGCGGGATTCAGCCGGTGGGTCTAGTCGCCGCGGTGGCACTCTTCGGCGGGTTGCTTTACCTCTTGTTGAGACCCCATAAAAAAGTGCGCGTTCCCAAAGAGAAAGAACAAGTGACGGAGGGATAACGGTATGTGGGAATGGATTTTACAAAACATCGGCACCATCCTGATTTGTATCGCGCTCTGTGCCGTGCTTGCGGGTGTCATCGTTGCCCTTGTGCGGGATAAGAAACGCGGGAAATGCGCCTGCGGCGGCTCCTGCGGGCACTGCCCGATGAGCGGCACCTGCCACGCGGAGAAAACACCGAAAGACGCGAACGCCGTCTCCTCCTCCGCGCGTCCGCATGACGCTTCGACAGTCGGAAAAGAGAATTGACACTTTTCAGAAAAACACAGCGCGCCGCCCGATTTTCGGGCGGCGCTTCGTTTGCGGTGTGGTGAAATTTTTGAAAACGAGAGGGAAAACAAGGGGTGTTTACGCCGTGTCCGTGCGCGCGGGGCGTTTCTTCGAGACAAGCCGGATGAGGACCTCGACCATCTTGTCGAGCGACGAGACGGGGATGCACTCGCGGACCGAGTGGAAGTTGATGCCACCCGTCGAGAGGTTCGGGCA
>JAQYLJ010000020.1 GCA_028720145.1 Clostridia bacterium | reverse complement strand
CTCTCCCCCGACGGAAAACAACTGTATATCACCAACCGCGGGGCAAATACCGTCGCGCGGTTCGCGGTCTCGGAGACGGGGCTCACGCTCCTCGATCACACCGATACTCGCGGCGAGGAGGCGCGGGATTTTCGGCTCCTCTCCGACGGTCGTCATGCGGTCTGCACCGACCAATTCTCGGACAAAGTCGTTTTGTATCGTGTCGGTGTCGACGGCTCCCTCGCGTTCGAGAGTGAGTTTTCGCTCCCGTCTCCGCTCGCAGTCGAGGAGATGCCGCTTTCCGAGGTCGCGGGGTGAGATACAGCGTGCTTGTCGCCCTCTCGCAGATACTGCACACAGAGTCGACAAGATAAGGATATTGCATTCCCATATGCAATATGGTAAAATAGATAGGAAAGAAAAGTGCCGGACCGACGCACGCCTCGGATGGGATTTCTCTCCTCGCGGGCGGAGGACGGTCACACAAAGAGGTTTTGCATATGACAGCAGAAGAACTTTTGAAAGAAAATCGGGTCGTGCCGGTGGTCGTCATTCGGGAGATTGAAGACGCGATTCCCACCCTCGGGGCGCTCATGGACGGGGGGATCCCCGTCGCGGAGATCACTTTCCGCACTGCCTGTGCCGCCGAGGCGATTCGGCTGGGGTGCGAGAAGTACCCCGATATGATGATCGGCGCGGGCACCGTCATCAACGCGGAACAGGCGGAAGCCGCCATTGCGGCGGGTGCCAAGTTCATTGTCTCGCCCGGGCTCTCCCGCGCGGTCTTTGAGGTCACGAAGAAGTACGGGGTCCCCTATCTGCCCGGCTGTGTGACTCCGACCGAGATCATGGCGGCACTCGACCTCGGGCTTACCACGCTCAAATTCTTCCCCGCGGGGATTTACGGCGGGCTGAAAGCACTGAAAGCTTTGTCGGCTCCGTTCCCGCAGGTGAAGTTCCTGCCCACGGGCGGGGTGGATTTAACCAATATCAAAGAATACCTTGCCTTTGACAAGGTGGCTGCCATCTGCGGCAGTTTCATGATGAAAGGGGATATCAGGGCAAATTGTGCTGCCCTTTGGGAGGTGCTGAACGCATGAAAGTCATTACATTCGGAGAACTGATGCTCCGTCTCGCGCCGGAGGGGTACTACCGCTTCGTGCAGGCGGATTCGTTCGGAGCGACCTTTGGCGGCGGAGAGGCGAATGTCGCCGTCTCGCTCGCAAACTACGGGGTGCCGGTGGACTTCGTCACCAAATTGCCGAAACACGAGATCGGTCAGGCGGCGGTGAACAGTCTCAGAAAATACGGCGTCGGAGTGGAGAAAATCGTCCGCGGAGGCGACCGCGTCGGCATCTACTTCCTCGAAAAGGGCGCGTCGCAAAGACCGAGTAAAGTCATCTATGACCGCGCCGGTTCCGCCATCGCGAAGGCATCGCCCGAGGACTTCGACTGGAAGAGCATCTTCGCGGATGCCGACTGGTTCCACTTTACGGGCATCACCCCCGCACTCTCGCCCGAAGTCGCGAAAATCTGTCTTTCCGCCGTGAAAGAGGCGAAAGCCGCAGGGCTCACCGTCTCCTGCGACCTCAACTATCGGAAGAAACTCTGGACGCGGGAAGAGGCGAGAGCCGCGATGAGCGAAATCTGCCGCTATGTCGATGTCTGCATCTCGAATGAGGAAGACGCGGCAGATGTCTTCGGGATTCACGCCGAGGGCACCGATGTCGATACCGGGAAAATCAACCGCGAAGGCTACCGCAGCGTGGCGGAACAACTGACAAAGATGTTCGGGTTCCGCGCGGTCGCCATCACGCTGAGAGAGAGTATCTCCGCGAACGATAACAACTGGGCGGCAATGCTCTATCAGGGCGGGGAATGCTACTTCTCCCGCAAGTACTCGATGCACATCGTCGACCGCGTGGGCGGCGGCGACAGTTTCGGCGGCGGTCTGATCTACGCGATGAGAGCGGGGTACGACCCGCAGAAAACCATCGAGTTCGCCGTCGCTGCCAGTTGTCTCAAACACTCCGTCGAAGGGGACTATAACATGGTCAGCGTCGCTGAGGTGGAAGCACTCGCGGGTGGCTCCGGCTCGGGACGCGTACAGAGATAACCGCCGAGCGAGACTCGGACGAGAGCAATCGGTCATGTCCTCTTTTCGGGGAGACCGATTGCTTTTTTGCTCAACGGGGATGTCCCGACAAAATAGGCACAACGCCGAGACATTCCGCATACAATGAACGGTGCCGAACCAAAAAACGGAACTCGAAAGGAGACCCAAACCGTGGCTGAATGTACCTTAAAAGACATTAACCGTGCCGTCGAGAGTGATCTCACCGCGACCGTCAAGCGGGCGGAAGAGGATTATTGCGCGCAGATCGAAGACCTCGCGGAGAAAATTATGACGAGAGGGACCCGCGTGGTGTTGCTCGCAGGACCCAGCAGTTCGGGGAAGACCACGACCTCGAATATGCTCGCGGACTGTCTCCGCCGTCATTCGCACGCGGCGACGGTGATTTCCCTCGACGATTTCTATTGCTCAAAGGATGACCCGAACTACCCGAGAACGCCGGACGGAGAGTTCGACTATGAGTCCCCCTATGCCCTGCGGCTCGACCTCATTCGTCAAACCATTCGCAGGATCGTGCAGGGAGAACCCGCGCCCTTGCCCAAGTATGACTTCAAGGTGGGCGTGCGCTACGATAACGCATCGGTCGCGGACATTCCGCGCGGCGGGTGCGCCATCATCGAAGGGCTGCATGCTCTCAATCCGCTGATGACCGAGGGGCTTGCAAATTGTCCGATCGTGCGGGTATTCGTCAGCGTCTCCACCAATATTATCGACCATGGGATGCGGATTCTGTCCGGGCGGAAGATTCGGTTCATGCGCCGTCTGACGCGTGACTATCTCTACCGCGCGTCGGATGCCGCCCGCACCCTGTCGCTCTGGAACGGGGTACTCGCAGGGGAGAACAAGTATCTCTACCCCTTCAAGGAGACGGCGGAATTTCGCTTCGACACTTTCCATCTCTATGAGATAGGTGTGATGCGTCCTTTCGTCGAAAAGGTGCTCGCCGCGACCCCCGAGATGAGCGACCCCTATATCGATGTGGTGAAAAAGGCGATGTGCCGCTTCACCGAAGTGCCGCTCGACGCGGTCCCCGAGACCTCGATGATTCGGGAGTTCTTACCCGGTGGGATTTACGAGAGTTTGTATTGATAACCCAAAAATAAATCTGTATTGATAATCCAAAAAACAGAAAGAGCCGCCCGCGGGCGGCTCTTTTTTACGGTCTTCGTTCTGCGACGCAAAAGAGGAACAGAAACACAAAGAACGGGCAAGAACGCAAAGACAAGCAAAATCAGAGGATGAGCAAAAGGAGGGAACACACGCCGAAGAGAACGGCGAGGAGCGAGAAGTTCACGAGCGAGAACTTCGCGAGATAGGGACGCGCACGCCCGGGGTTGTGCGTGAGGTAGGTGCGGAAGGTAATCAAACTCGCGAGCGATGAGACAAGCGTGCCCACCCCGCCGATATTGACCCCGTACAGGAGCGGGAGCCAGTCGGAGGTGAATCCCGAGAAGAGGATGGCGGTTGGGACATTCGAGATGACCTGACAGGAGAGAAGCGAAACGAGGAGGGGATTCCACGATAGGATCTGCGCGAAAAAGTGCGCGAAGGCGGGAATCCGCGCGACATTCCCCGCGAAGAGGAAGAAACAGACAAAGGTGAGGAGCAGGGGATAATCGACTTTAAGAAGTGCGCGTCGGTCGAGAAAGAGCAACGCGACAAATACCACCGCCGCGGCGATATAGGAGGGAAAGAGACGGAACACGGCGAGAATGACCCCGAGGAACAGGAGCAGATAGAGGGCGGTACGGGTACGCGGGAGGTGGGACGCGGTGGGGGTCTCTACCTTGAGCGGGGTCTTTGGAAAGAGGAAGAGACAGAAGAGCGTAATGAGGAAAATCGCCGCGAAAAACGGCACCGCCATCACCCCGAGAAACCGCATGGTCGGAATCTTAAAATAGCCGTAGAGATAGAGGTTCTGCGGGTTCCCGAACGGGGTGAGCATCCCGCCGAGGTTGGCAGCGGCGTTTTGCAGAATGAAGACGAGCGCCATGTACTTTTCCTGTTTGCACGAGAGAAGGACGAAACAGGAGAGCGGCAGAAAAGTGAGGAGCGCCATGTCGTTCGCTATCAGCATGGAGCCGAGGAAAGTGATGTATGTCAGGCAGAGGACGCAGGTACGGAGATTCCCCGCGAGGGAGACAATCTTCTCCGCGAGGATGGTAAAGAACCGAATGTTCCCGAGCGCACCGACCACGGCGAGGGTGGAGAACAGGCAGGCGAGGGTCGACCAGTCGAAATAGGAGAGATATGCCGCGTCCGGATGGACGAAAATCATGGAGACCGCCGCGAGCGCGAGCGCAATCAGAAATACGGCATTCTTCTTCGCGAACGCGAGGAGCGCGTGCGCGATACCGCCGTGCACGGGGTGGCGCGGCGCGGGTGGGGAGATGAGAGCAGATTGTGACATAGATGCCTCGAAAGAAAGGAAAAATCGTGTCCGTTAGGCGGCACAGCACCTATTATAATCAAAGAGGTTCCGAATTGCAATGAATCATACAAAAACGGTTCAAAAAGTGCCGTATGGCATGGGACAGGCGGGTGCAACATGGACGTGGGATACGCAACTCGGAACTGCCGTTTCCAAAACAAAAAATAGACAGCCGAAAGACTGTCTATGGTACCGATGACCGGGCTTGAACCGGTACGGGAGTTAAGTCCCATCGGATTTTAAGTCCGAGGCGTCTGCCAATTCCGCCACATCGGCAAATACGAATGGTATTATAGCACGCGGAAGAGAAAAAGTCAATGCGCGGATTAAAGGAAACCACAAGGAACCAGAGCAGAAGAGAAACTATGCAATAGGAAAGCTTACTTTCCGTATCTTTTGGCGCCTCATCCCGTCGACTTGTACAATCGAATCAGAGGACAAATTGTCGAAAACGGGAAACAGAAGCGGCATAAAAAATACGAAGAAAAAATACAAAACAGAATCAATATTCAAACAGAACCCAATCCCGATGGAGCGAAAAAGTCGTTGTCAAGTGGGAATTTTGTCAGAAAAACAGGAATCCGCATAAAAAAAGTTACTGACACTGAGGAATGTAAGATTGTCAGAAAGTTTTTTTGAAAATATCGGAAACTATGGCAGTAAAAGCAAGGATTCTGTCGAAAAAACGCTCCTGAAAAGAGTTACTGACAATGGGGTTTGTCAGTAAGTCAGTAAAACCGGGGGTTGTGCAGTTTTCACAAACTTTTTCTTTTTCGTATTTTTTGCCCTTGAATCCCGTTTCGATGCTTCCGGGGGACAACCTCCGACAAATCTAAAATACGCTTCGTAAATCGGGCGAATTTTTTAGCGAATAAATCCTTTTTGCTCACCTGCCGTGCGACGCTGTTTTTGTCGAAATATCGCAATGCCGCATTCTTACGTCTACCGCTTGCAGCACCCAAGTACGGTGTCAAACTTTCCATCTGTCGCTCAGAGGATTGCGAAGTAGGAAAGTGAACTTGTCAATTGCGAGAGTTGCTGTCGGCTCGTTTTCTTCCCCCTGCTTTTGGTAACACTTTCTTTTTATATCTGTTACCAAACGGTGTAACCTGCGAGTTTTCACCGTTCGGTGCGGGCACCCAATGCAATCGGTCGGGCATGGTCTCCGAATCCTGTATAAAAGATGCTGTGCGGAACTTGATGAATTGAAAACCGCTCCCTCGCGGGAGCGGTGTATCGTGCCTTTCGGCGTTTATATTCTCTTGTCAACCTTCTTGCAGTGCACTCTCACAGGCGATCATGCTCCGCGCGAGGAAATCCCCAAGTCGGTCGTGCTCTCCGAGATAATCGAGCAGACCGAGCACCGCTTCAAAGCCGGTCGCCGTGCGGTAGGTCTCACCGCTGATATTCTTCGGGCGGTTGATATGCGGGGAATTGAAAGCACGGCGATAGACATCGGCTTCTTCTTCGCTAAGGTCTCCCGCGATGGCGCGATATGCCCTCTCCTGTGCCACCGCCGTCACATAGCGGAGCGCCGCGGCGTTTAAATCCTTGGAATGCGAGATACCGCGCCGAACGAGCGTTTCCCGTACATAGTGCGAATGTACCGCGTCCCCGAGGAACGCGAGAGCGGCGGGGGTCGGGAGTTCTTTCGGGAGCATGGGTTCTCCTTTCCGGTCTCTTATGCGTGGGCGAGGTCTTTGACCGTCACGCCCGCATCGGTCATCTCCGCGAGTGCGTCAAAGCCGTATGCTTCGCATTTCGCAATCAGTTTCCCGACTTTACCGGTCTTTTCAATCAGGGTGACATCCGCCGACGCGCGGAGTTCCTCCGCTGCCTTTGCCGCCGCCGTCAGTTGGTCGGGGTAGAAGAGTAGGGCAATTTTTTTGCGCTCGGTTCCCGGGGTGAATCCCCGCTCGGAGAGAATGGCGAAAATGCGCTCGAACCCAATCGAGAACCCGACGGCGGGGACATCCCGTCCGATGAACTTCCCGATGAGGTGGTCGTAACGCCCGCCACCCGCGATGGCACCGCGAAATTCCGTCGAGCGCACCTCGAAGACGGGTCCCGTATAGTATCCCTGTCCGCGAATCAGCGTCAGGTCAAAGACGAGTCTGACGCCCCCGTCGGTGATGGCGGAGACCTGTTCCATGATGGAGCGGAGCCGCTCTGCGGGGGTGCGGTCGGTGAGGTATTCCTCCGCCTTTTCGAGGGTGACCTCTCCCTCGCCCATGAGGCGGGAGAGACGGTCGATGACCGTGGGATCGAGCCCTTTCTCGGTGAGTTCGGCATTCACGCCTTCGAGCCCGATTTTATCGAGTTTATCGAGCGAGACCGAGACGGTGTTCCGCATCTCTTCGGGGACACCGACGGTCGAGAGGACCCCCGCGAGAAGTTCACGGTCGCTGATATGGATTTCAAACTTGTCCATCCCGATCTCGGTGAGCGCGCGGGCGGTGGTGCAGATGAGGTCGACCTCACACGCGGTCGAGGACGAGCCGAGAATGTCAATATCGCATTGGACGAACTCGCGGTTCCGCCCCTTTTGCGGGCGTTCCGCACGCCAAACGCGCCCAATCTGGATGCATTTCGCAGGGAGAAAGAGCTTGTCCTGATGGCAGGCGAAGTAGCGTGAGAGCGGCAGGGTCAGGTCGTAGCGGAGCCCCATGTCGGAGAGTCCCGCTTTGTCGCCCGCGTCAAACGCCGCGTCGAGCTTTTCCCCCCGTTTGAGAACCTTGAAGATGAGGTTCAGATTGTCTCCGCCGTCGCTCTTGTCGATATTCTCGGCATCTTCGAGCGCGGGGGTGGAAATGCGCTCATATCCCGCGGAGCGGTAGACGCGCAGGATGACGGATTCGAGATAATCCCGCAGTTCTTGTTGCCGCGGGAGATAGTCACAGGTACCTTTTACCGGTTGAATTTTCATAGTGTTCCTCACAAGTCTTGGTATCCCCCATTGTAGCAGGGGCGCGCCTATTTGTCAAGAAATCTTGCGGAGGCGGTCGGTACGGCGGTCGGCGAGGCATCGTCAGTGTAGTCGATGCGGCGTCGGCGCGGGGTTTCGTGCGGTCGGTCGTGCTCTTGCGGGGGAGCGCCGAGCGGGGCGGTCATTTTTTGTTTTTTGGGGGGACGGGCGCACAGACGCGGGGTGCGTGAAAAAGAGAAGATACGCTCGCTTGTTCCTTGACTTCTTGCGCGCGGGCGTATATAATAAATCTCACGAATCCATGCGGTAGGGGGAGAAAAAACAATGACCGAACTGCAAGCCAAATTTGTCTATCCGAAAGATTTTGATGAAACCAAACGGTATCCGCTCGTCTTCTATATCCACGGCGCGGGCGCTCGCGGCACCGATATTAAGGCAGTCGAAAGCACGGGCGTGTTCGTCTATCGGGCGCATCATGAGGATTTCCCCGCCATCGTCGCGGCGCCGCTCTGCTATGCCGATACTTGGTTCGAGATTTTCGAGCAACTGCTCGCGTGGGTGGATAAGACGGCTCGTCTCCCGTATGTAGACCCCGACCGCGTCTACCTGACCGGTGCTTCGATGGGCGGATATACCTCGTGGCAACTGCTCATGTCGCGCCCCGAACTCTTTGCGGCTGCCGCCGTCCTCTGCGGGGGCGGGATGTACTGGAATGCCGCACGCATGAAGAGTGTCCCCGTACACGCCTATCACGGTCTGCTCGACGATGTGGTCTATCCCGAAGAGAGCATCAAGATGGTGAACGCCATCAACCGCGCGGGCGGGAAAGCCGACATTACGCTCTATCCCGACCTCGGGCACAACTGCTGGGATTACGCCCTTATCCGCGGCGATGCGTGGGAAGACCTCTTCTCCCACAAAAGAGGGGAATTGCTCTCCCGTTGACGCGTCCGCACCCGTCTTCCACGGAAGAACGCGCGGGGAGCGTCCCATGAAACAAAAAATGGGCGGGCACGGGGTTGAAAAACATAATAAAATATGTTAAACTAACCTATAATAATGGGAAACCGTGTCCTCGGGGGAATTGCGATGGAAGTATCCTATGTGCGTGAGAACGCGGAACGGGTCATGGAAGAGTTGGAGCACGTCGGGCACGCGGCGGGGAGAACTCCGCCTACCCTCGTCGCGGTGACGAAAGGCGGGACCGACGAGGAAGTGCTCGCGCTGGTGCATACCGGTCTGATTGCGCATATCGCGGAGAATCGGGTGGACAAGTTCCTCGCCCGTCGCGATCTGCTCACGGCAGACGGGTACCGAGGCGGGTTTCACATGATCGGCTCGTTACAGACCAATAAGGTGAAGCATCTGATGGGAAAGACCACGCTCATCCAGTCGCTCGACTCGCTCGCACTCGCACGCGAAATCGAGAAGCGCGCGGAGGCGGCAGGGGTCGGAGAAGTCGCTTGCCTTATCGAAATCAACAGCGGACGGGAAAGCGCAAAAGGCGGCATCTGGCCCGAAGAGGCGGAACGCTTTTTCGAGGCGCTCGGGCAGTATCGGCATATCCGCATCGAGGGGCTCATGACGATGGGACCCGCGGGGGTATCCGAGAGCGAGACCCGCAAATGCTTTGCCGAGACGCGGGAGCTTTGGGAATATTTTGTTTCCCGCGGGTGTCTGTCGCCCGCAGCCACTCTTTCAATGGGCATGAGTGAATCGTACGCGCTCGCACTCGAAGAAGGCGCCAATATGGTGCGAATCGGGCGGGCGTTCTGGAAAAAACAATAATCCGCGCGGTTCCCGCGCGAAAGGAGAAAACCATGGGTATTTTTTCATTCGGAAAGAAAACGGAGATGGACACCTACGACGGAGACGGATACTATGACGATGTCACGCCGGTGACCCCTGTCGAACCTGCCGCGCCCGCCCCGACCGGGAACGGGTTGACCCTGGACGGCAAAGAGGGGGCGAATCTCGCCCTGAAACTGGTGCGTCCCGAATCGTTTGAAGAGGTGAGCACGATCGCTGACTACCTGCTCGAAGGTTGCACGGTCTTTCTCAATTTGGAGGCCGCGGCACCCGATGTCACCCGCCGCATCCTCGATTTCTTAACCGGTGTGGCGTATGCCGGGCAGGGACAGATTCAGAAAGGGTCCGCCAGCACCTATATCATCTCTCCGAAAAATGTCGATGTGAGCGACCCGTCGAAGAGCAACTAAGATGCAAACTGTCCTGTATATCCTCGCGAGGACGGCGCAACTGTTTTTCGGGATGGCGGAACTGGCGATGTTTCTGCGCGCCATACTGTCGTGGTTTGTCGTGGATGAGGAAAACCGCTTCATGCTGTTCCTCGTCGCGGTGACAGAACCCGTCATTCTGCCGATTCGTTTCATTTGCAGCCGTTTCTCGGCGCTCGACGACGCGCCTTTGGATATTCCGTTTTTTATCGCCTTTCTGCTGCTCTCGGTCATAAACGGACTGCTGCCGCAACTGGTGCTGTAAAGGAGATTCTGTGAAAGCGTTTTGGAACAAGTGCGTGACCGCTTGTAAAGAATATTTCACCCATGCGCTGCCGACGGGCTTCCGTCGGCGGTGGTATTTTCTTTTGATTGCGCTCGGGGTCATCGGGATCGACCAACTCACCAAACAGATCGTCGCCTCGCAAATGGCACTCTATGAGAAGATCACCGTAATCCCCAATGTGCTCTCGCTCTTTTACATTACCAATGACGGTGCCGCGTGGGGGATGCTCGACGAGCACCGCTGGGTCTTCATGCTGCTCTCGACCGTGGGCATTATCGCACTGACCCTCTACCTGCTCGGGAAAAAGGACTCGGACGGCTGGATAGACACCGCCATCGCGCTCGTCATCGGCGGCGGCATCGGGAACATGATTGACCGCATCGCGTACGGCGAAGTGATCGACTTCCTGAAAGCCGATTTTCTTGACCCGCTCGGGGGATTCCCGGTCTTCAACGGGGCAGACAGTTTCGTCTGCGTCGGCGCGGCGATTCTATTCGTGGTACTGTTTATTCGGATTATCGCCGAACTTAAAGAGGAAAAGAAGAAAAAGGCGAATGCTCCCGAGGGAGCGGACGCGAAAAAAACAGAGGAGAGCGGACATGATTCTGACGGTGACGCCTGACGGAGAGGGCGTCCGTCTCGATGCCTATCTCTCGGAACAAACGCATTTGTCCCGTACCGCGGTCGCGAGACTCTGTCTCGCAGGCGCGGTTTTTCTTGACGGGAAGCCCGCCGCGAAAAATGACCGTCTCCGCGCGGGGAGCGAACTGCGGTGGGAAGAGCCCGCCGCGGCACCCGCGACGGCAGAGGCACAGGAGATCCCCTTGGATATCGTCTATGAGGATTCCGACCTCTTGGTCGTGAATAAGCCGGTCGGTATGGTGGTGCATCCCGCACCCGGGAACCCCGACGGCACCCTCGTCAACGCCCTGCTCTATCATTGTGAGGGAGAGCTCTCGGGCATCGGCGGGGAAGAGCGCCCCGGAATCGTCCATCGCATCGACAAGGACACCGGAGGGCTCTTGGTGGTCGCGAAGAACGACAGCGCCCATCGGGGGCTGACCGAACAGATGGCGGTGCACGGGGTCAGGCGAGTCTATCACGCGCTCGCACGCGGCGGATTCCGCGACACCGCGGGGACGGTGGATGCGCCCATCGGCAGGCACCCCAAGGACCGCAAAAAGATGGCGGTCATTTTAGGGGGGAGTCACCCTGCGCGGGAGGCGGTGACCCACTATCAAGTGCTCCGCGACTACGGAAATATCACCTACCTCGAGCTGCGGCTCGAGACGGGGAGGACCCATCAGATTCGGGTCCACATGGCGTATCTCGGGCATCCGCTCCTCGGGGATACTCTCTACGGCGGGGGGAACACGCCGTTTGAAAAAGAACATCACGCCCTCCTCACGGGACAATGTCTGTTCGCGAAAGAACTGGCGTTCCGCCACCCGAGGACGGGGGAAGAAATGCATTTTGAAGTGGAGCTCCCCGAGAATTTTCAAAAACTGCTTCGTATCCTCGACACGCGGGGATAATTCCGAAAATCACTCACAAAGGATAGGTTATGACGACCGAAGAAGAAATCAGACGGCGGAGGACCTTCGCCATCATCTCTCACCCCGACGCGGGGAAAACCACTCTGACCGAGAAACTGCTTTTGTACGGCGGCGCGATTCAGTCGGCGGGCAGTGTCAAAGGGAAGGCGAGCGACCGCCACGCGGTCTCCGACTGGATGGAACTCGAAAAACAGAGAGGAATCTCGGTGACCTCCTCGGTCATGCAGTTCGTCTATGACGGCTATTGCGTCAACATTCTGGACACCCCGGGGCATCAGGACTTCTCCGAGGATACCTACCGCACGCTGATGGCGGCGGATAGCGCGGTCATGGTGATCGACGCGGCAAAGGGTATTGAGCCGCAGACGAGGAAACTGTTTAAGGTCTGTGCCATGCGGCATATCCCCATTTTCACTTTTATCAACAAGATGGACCGCGAGAGCCGCGACCCGTTCGATTTGCTCGACGAGCTCGAAAAAGAGTTCGGCATCGGGACCTATCCCATGAACTGGCCGATCGGGTGCGGGAACAGTTTCCGTGGGGTCTATGACCGCGAGAACGGGCAGGTCTATGCGTTTAGCGAGGCGCACGCGGGTGCCCGCCGTCTGGAGGCGATTTCCTGCTCGCTCGATCACTTGGACGAGCTCTCGTATCTGATGGACGAGTACCAGCAGAGAGACCTCAAAGACCAGGTGGAACTGCTCGACGGCGCGTCGTTCGATTTCGACCTCGAAGCGGTCAGACAGGGCAAGCTGTCGCCTGTATTTTTCGGCTCCGCCTTGAATAACTTCGGGGTGGAACTCTTCCTCCGACACTTCCTCCAAATGACGACATCGCCACTCCCGCGCGCCTGTGAAGAGGGGACGGTCGACCCCTTCGACGAGGGGTTCTCGGCGTTTGTCTTCAAGATTCAGGCGAACATGAACCGCGCGCATCGCGACCGCATCGCGTTCATGCGAATCGTCTCGGGCAAGTTCGACCGAAACGAGGAATACTACCATGTGCAGGGCGGAAAGACCCTGAAACTCTCGCAGCCGCAGCAGATGATGGCGCAGGAGCGGTCGGTCATCGACACCGCCTATGCGGGGGATATCATCGGGGTGTTTGACCCCGGCATCTACTCCATCGGGGATACCGTCTGTGACCCGCGGCACAAGGTGCGCTTTGAGGGCATTCCGACTTTCGCCCCCGAGATTTTCCAAACGGTCGAGCAACTCGACAGCATGAAGCGCAAGCAGTTCGCCAAAGGTATGACCCAGATTGCCGAAGAGGGCGCCATCCAAATGTTCTTTGAACCCGGCGCGTCCCTTGAACGCGTGATTGTCGGGGTGGTCGGCAGTTTGCAGTTCGATGTCCTGAAATTCCGCATGAAGAGCGAATACGGCGTCGAATATCGCTCCAGCCCCGAGCCGTACCGCGCCATCCGCCGCATCGTCACGCCCGCCGACCCCAAGGGTGTCAAATTCTTCGACAACAAGTGGGTGCAGGATGTCAAGCGGAACAACTATATTCTCTTCCAGAGCGAGTATATGATCTCGTGGTTCTTGGAGCAGAATCCCGATGTGACCCTCGCCGAGTTCGGGAAATGAGCAAAGTACCACTTTGCATATCTTCAAAAATCAAATAACAAGGCAAAAGCACTCCCCAAACGAGGAGTGCTTTTTAATTTAACTTTTTAACTTATTTGGAAAGAATCAACGGAAGTCAAACGACAGGAGATGGACGGTCTCGTTGTCTCCATAGGTCGAGAGGGGGGTGAGGGTGAGCGAGGTCACGGTTTTCCCCACCGGGATATGGATCGTGCGGAGGGCGTTCTCGCGCTCGTCGGCGAGCAGCATCTCGCTCCCGCCCGGCAGGGTCGCCGTCAGGCGGTAGGCGCGGACGAGGGGGTCGGGCAGGTGCATGACGGGGGAATCGGGACGGACGAGCGCGCGGATGTTGTGTTCCTGCTCGGAGCGGCTACCCGGGAGGGTGACGCGGTTGAGGTCGCTGTCAAAGGTCAGGCGCACCTCCCGTACCTCGGCGGGTGCGGAGAGGGTATAGGTCAGCGCGGAGCCGCATTTTACGGTGACACCCGATGGGATATCACCGAACAGACGGTGGTCGCGGTCCTGCCCGTTCCGCAGGGCATCGAGGGAGGGGGAACCCATTCCGTCACAGGTGAGGGCGGCAGATTTCGCGAGGGCAGACACGGGACGGGTGAACCCGGGCAGAAAGCAGTCGGCATCCAAGAGCGCGGTCTGCAACTCGTCGAGTTTTTTCTCATACACCCCGCGGGGCGTGAGTGCATACTTCACCGCGAGGGCGGCGGCGACACCCACCGCCTCTCCGAGAATCCCGCAGGTCGCCATGACGCGCGAGGAACTCATGGCGGCGTGGGTCATGGAGATGTTTCTGCCGGCGAAGAACAGGTTTTCAATATTGCGGGAATAGAGCGCACGGTAGGGGATTCCATAAGGCGCGGGGGTCGGGAAGTCGGTATTCGGTCTCCCGCGGTGGAAGAATCCACCCGGGAAGTGGTCGTCGAGCGGCCAGCCGCCGTACCCGACCGTATCGGGGAAGTGCCCGCCCGCGAGAATGTCCTTTTGGGTCACGAGCAGGTCGCCGAGCATCCGACGGCTCTCCCGCTTCGCGGGGTAGAAACCGAGGAAGTCGAGCTGCCAGTATTCCGCACCTTTGACTTTCCCGCTGTTTTTGATATAGTTCCAGAATCCGAGGGCGAGCGCGAGGAGATCATCCTTGATTTTCTCGGCATCGTGGATGCAATCTTCTTCACCGCCGAGTTCGAGATACCAGAAATTCTCGTAGTCGTCGTCGAGCGAGAAAAAGCGGTTCTCCACCATCTCATCGGTGATTTCGGTCGCCCAAACGGGGGGCGTAAAGGTGCTCGGACGGTCGGTGCGCCGCGCCTGCAAGAGGCAGCTGATGCCCATGGTCTTCTTGTCGGCCTCTTCGGTCGAGACCCGCTCGCCGAACTCCGCAGCCGCTTCCCGCCCGAGCCGAAATTCCGCGCCCGTCAGCGGCGCGAGAATGCTGTCCCCCGAGCAGTCGGCATAGAGAATGGCAGAGACGCGGTGCTTCGTCTGGGTGGTCATCTGGTAGCCCGTGACCGAGAGAATTTTTCCTCCGTCGGTCTCGGCGTCCATACAGGGACAGTTGAGGAGGAGCGTAATGTTCGGCTCCGCCTTGACAAGACCCAAGAGAATGGTGTCGAACAGATACGGGCTCTTATCGGGGTTTTTCTGCATATTTGCGAGCAGGATTTCTTCGACAATGCCGGTCTCTCGGTTGTCATGCCCTTGCGCGCCGCAAATCCACATACGCACCTCGGACGAGGCGTTCCCCCCGAGGACGGGGCGATCTTGCATCAGAACCACCCGACAGCCGTGCCGCGCCGCGGAGACCGCGGTACAGACACCTGCGAGACCACCGCCGACCACCAAAAGGTCTGCGGTATGGGTTTGTACGGGAATCGAATGTTCGGTCATGGCGTGACCCTCACTTTCGGTCAGACAAATGAAATAGGGGGACGCTTATCTATCTCTCGGGAACCGTGACTCGCGCGTTAAGAGAGCAGATAGGTATCGAGCTCTTCGGGGGTTTCAAAGAAGGTGTCCGCGCCGCAGGCGGTGAGCTCTTCTTTGGTGCGGAATCCCCAAAGGACCGAGAGACAGGGGAGAGATGCGTTCTTCGCCGTGGCATAGTCGATATCGCTGTCGCCGACATAGGCGGCATTCTCTTTTTTCACCCCGAGTTTTTCGAGCGCGAGCCAAACGCCGTCGGGCGCGGGTTTCCGCTTGACTGCGGGGCTGTCCCCGATCACAAGGGTGATATCGGGGAAGAGGTCATGTACGAGGATTTCCGCCGCATTCTGTACTTTATTGGTGACGACCGCCGTCTTGACACCCGCGGCTTTCAGATGGGAGAGCAGGGGGGTGATCCCGTGATAGGGCGCGGTCAGGTCCTGACAGTGCGCTTCGTAGTAGGGATAGAATGCCGCGAGAATGTCCTCGAACTGCGGGTTGCTCTCCCCGTTCGGGACGGCGCAGGTCATCATGTAGCGGATGCCCCGCCCGACAAAATGCTTCATCTCCTCGGTGGTGCGAGGGGGATAGCCGAAGGCGGCGAGCGCGTGGTTGGTTGCGTTCTTTAGGTCCTCGATGGTGTTGAGGAGAGTGCCGTCCAAATCAAAAATCACTGCTTCGTATCTCATGGATTGCCTCATTTCGATGGGTAAAAATCACGCGGGGAAACGGTTAGCGTGTTTTCTTTTCCCGCGTCTCTCATCATAGCATATCCCGCTCGCGGGTGCAAGAAAAAAAGACAATCTTTCGGAAATATGTTATAATGGAAAAAACAGCGCGCGGAGGGCGGCAGGATGCAGACGACACGCACCTTTGACGGAATCCCCGTCAAAATCACATATAAGAAAATCAAACACAGTTATCTCCGCGTTACGCGCGAGGGAGAGGTCACTCTGTCGGTGCCGCGCGGGACCAAAGACGCATATCTTATGAGCGTCCTCGAAAAGCGTGCGGACTGGATCCACGAGAAGGTGCGGATGGCGGAAGCGCGCACCCCCGCCGCGTTTCACTACGCGAGCGGAGAGCAGTTTCCTTTCTTCGGGGAGAATGTGACGCTCGCTATCGAGCGGGGCGCGGGGAGAGCGCGAGCAGAGCTTTCCGGGAGTACCCTCGTTTTGCGGCTCCCCCTTGTGGCGGAGGACGATTTTCCCCGACGGAGAAAACTCGTCTTGTCGTTCGTTTCGGACGCGCTGAAACAAAAAATCGCCGAAAGACTGCCGCTCTGGGAGGCGAGGGTCGGGCGGCGCGCCTCCTCGGTCACGGTGCGCTCGATGAAGACCCGATGGGGGAGCTGTACCCCGAAGAGCGGGGCGATCCGCCTGAATTTCCACCTCGCGGCGTACCCGCTCGCCTGCCTCGATTATGTCATCGTGCATGAACTGACCCATCTGTGGGTCGCGGGGCACGGCGCGGACTTTTGGGGGAGGGTCGGCGCGGTTCTGCCGAATTGGAAACAGACGCGGCGGCTCCTCTCCCGTCTCCCGCGGTGCCCGCTCGCGTGACGGAGAGAAAAAAGAAAGTTTCTCATTTTGTATTGCGTTTTCCCCCCAATCGGTTATAATGAAAGAAACTGCGGCACCGCCCCCCAAAGGGTCACTCTGCCGCTACATAAAGGAGAGGGAACCCTATGAAGCAAATCGTCTTTACCGGAGTCAACCAAGCGGAACTTCTGTCGGTCGAGATGCCCGCCATGAGCGATGACGAAGTGCTCGTCAAACTGGCGTACACCACGGTGAGCGGCGGTACCGAGAAAGCGGGAATCACGGGGGAGACCAATATCGGACCCGTGACCCAAAAGGTGGCGGTCTTCCCGCGGTACTTCGGGTACAGCGGCGCGGGGGTCGTCGAAAAAGTCGGAAAGAATGTCAAGCGGTTTCAAGTCGGTGACCGTGTCGCCTGTTTCTGGGGCGTACACGCACAGTACGCCGTCTATGACGAGACCCGTCTCGTGAAAGTCCCCGATGGGGTCTCTCTGCGCGAGGCGGCGGTCGCACTCATCGCCACTTTCCCGATGGCGGCGATTCGCAAGACCTATCTCGAATACGGCGAGTCCGCCATTGTGATGGGGCTGGGGGTTCTCGGGCTTATCGGAGTGAAACTCTTGAAAGTCGCGGGCGCGGTGCCCGTCATCGCGGCAGACCCGGTTCCCGAGCGGCGGGAACTCGCGCTGAAATGCGGCGCGGATTATGCGTTCGACCCGTTGGCACCCGACTTCGTCGAACAGGTGAAAGCCGTGACGAACGGCGGCGTGAATGTCGCGATTGAGGTGACCGGCATGGGCGCGGGGCTGAACGAGGCACTCGACTGCATGGCGCGGTACGGGCGTATCTCTCTGCTCGGCTGCACGAGAAAGTTCGACTTCACAGTGGATTACTATAAGAAAGTCCATTTGCCCGGCATCACCATCGTCGGTGCCCATACCGCGGCGCGTCCGAAGTTCGAGTCTGCGCCCGGCTACTGGACCGAGCGTGACGATGTCGAGGCGCTCTTCCGTCTGATTCTGCACGGGCGCATGGGGCTCGGGGAACTTCTCTCGGAGGTGCATTCTCCTACCGACGCTCCCGCGGTCTATGACCGCCTGATTCACGATAAGAACTTCCCGATCGGACTTCAATTCGATTGGTCACAGCTGGACGACGAAAAATGAGAAAAATCAGAATCGGGAATATCGGGACCCTGCACGACCACAGTCTCGGCACCATGGAGACCATCAAAAAGTGCGACGACATTTTTGAAATCGTCGGCTTTGTGCCCGAGTCGGACGAGCGGTATCTCGCGGTAAAGGATACCCCCGCGTACCGCGGGGTCAAGCGCATGACCCTCGACGAACTCTTTGAGGCGCGCCCCGACGCGATGGTGATCGAGGGGTTTGAGACCGAGCAGGTGCACGCCGCTCAGCTTTGCATTGACCGCGGCATCCATGTCCAAATCGACAAGCCCGCAGGCGCGAACGCCGAGGAGTTCGAGAAACTGCTCTCGGACGCGAAAAAGAAGCACCTCGTCGTACATATGGGTTATATGTACCGCTACAATCCCTCGGTCATGCGGGTCAAAGAACTCGTCAAAGAGGGATTCTTCGGCGACATTTACGCGGTCGAGGCGCAGATGAACTGCGAGCACCCGATAGAAAAGCGCGATTGGCTCGGGAATTTCCGCGGCGGGATGACCTTCTTCCTCGGCTGTCATCTGGTGGACCTTCTCTTTGGCATCCTCGGGGTGCCCGATGAGATTATTCCCCTCAACCGCGCCATCCGTCCGGGGACCACCGCCGAGGACTTCGGCATGGCGCTCTTCCGCTATCCGGGCGGGGTCTCGTTCTTCAAGTCCTGTGCCGCCGAAGCGGGCGGGTTCCACCGTCGGCAGCTGGTCGTGTGCGGCACCAAAGGCACGGTCGAGGTCAAACCGCTCGAACGGAATGTCGAGGGCTTCTATCTCGACAGCGTGATGACCACTTATCGCGCGGAGGGGAGAGACTGGGGCGTGCCCGGTGAGACGGTCGTCTATCCGCCGTTCCATCGCTACGAGGCGATGCTCCGCGAGTTCGCGGCGTGTGTGCGCGGAGAGATGGAGAACCCGTATTCGTACGAGTACGAACTGCGGCTCGAAATGCTCCTGCTCGCGAGTTGCGGCTACCCGATCGATTTCAAGCGGGAAATCAAACTCTGACTTTGTTTGAAAGGACAATCGAATGAAAGCAATTCTGGTGAATCCCGATAAAAGCCTGCGGTGGGACGATGTCCCCGACCCGGTCCTAAAAGAAGACGAGGTGCTCGTCAAAATCGAGGCGGCGGCAATCAACCGCGCGGACCTCATGCAGAGAGACGGGGACTATCCGCCCCCGCCCGGATGCCCCGAGTGGATGGGGCTCGAAGTCGCGGGGACCATCGTCGAGATGACCGAGGGCGCGAAAACCAAGTCTAGCTATCGCGTGGGCGACAAGGTCTGCTGTCTGCTCGGCGGCGGCGGGTATGCCGAATATGTCTCGGTGCGATACGATATGTGTATGCCCATCCCGAAGAACTGCTCGGTCGTCGAGGCGGCCGCCATGCCCGAGGCGTACGCGACCGCGTACCTCAAACTCTTCGTGGAGGGGAAAGCCAAAGCGGGCGACATGCTGCTCATGCAGGCAGGCACGAGCGGGCTCGCTTCGGTCATTATCCCGCTCGCGAAAGCGTTTGGGCTGCGGGTCATCACGACCGTGATTTCCGACCCCGCAAAGATCAAACACCTCGGTGCCGACCTCGTCGTCGACACCCGCAAAGAGAATCTCGCGGAGGTCCTCAAACGCGAGGAGGAAGCGGGCAGACCCGTGGATATTGCCATCGACTGTCTCGGGGGACAAACCCTCGGCGACTGCCTGCCGTATGTGCGGTACGGGTGCCGCTGGGTGGTGATTGCTGCCCTCGCGGGCTCCAAAACGACCATTGACCTCACAAATCTCTTTAAGAAAAATATCCGCATCATCGGGAGCACTCTGCGTTCCCGTACCCCCGAGATGAAAGCGTACATTCTCTCCGAACTCGTGCGGACGGTCTGGCCGAAAGTCGAGGAAGAAGGGGTGAAACCCACCATCTATAAGACCCTCCCCATCGAGGAGGCGGAGGCGGCGCAGGCGCTGTTACAGCGCGGCGAGAGCGTCGGGAAAGTGGTGCTCACCGTTTCGTAAAATCCCGGCAAACCATTTTGAAAAACCAAAACGCGACCGCTCTGCGGTCGCGTTTTCCGTATTCTTTTTTCTCGACCGAAAAGGTCGACAGAGGGAACAGTCGGTTATTCTTCGTAGAGGGCGAGGAAAGAAAGTACGATTTCTTGGCTTTTCTTCGCCGCGGACTTGACAAAGACGGGATAGCACGCGGGGGCGGCACAGTCCGCATCGTCCGAGAGGACGCGGAGAACCCCAAAAGGAATCCCCGCGGCGTAGGCCGCGTGTGCCACGGCGGCCCCCTCCATCTCGCAGGCGAGGGCGGAGAAACGGGAGAGGATTTCTTTCTTCTGCGCGGCGTTCGCGATAAACCGATCGCCCGAACAAATCATGCCGAAGTGGGGGGTGACCCCCTCTTTTTCTGCCGCGAGGGCAAGGGTTTCCACAACTTTTTGAGAGGGAACCAACTCGACGAGGTTTTCTCCTCCGACCGTGAGCAAACCGGGCGGGTCACCGAGCGGGGTGGTATCCATATCGTGCTGGACGAGCGAGGTGGCGATGACGACATCCCCCTGCTTGACGCCCTCGCCGAGCGCACCCGCGACGCCGGTATTAAGCAGCAGGGTGGGGTGGTAGAGAAGTGCCATGGTGCAGGCGCAGAGGGCGGCATTCACTTTCCCGACCCCGGCGCGCGCGATAACGACCTCTTTCCCCGCGAGGAATCCACGGGTATAGGTCACGCCGGCGACCTTTTCGGAGACCGCGTCCGTGAGGGCGGAGACGAGAGAAGAGACTTCCTCGGGCATAGCGCCGATGAGACCTATCATATCAGGCTCCTTTCGGGTAGTCGAAGTGGGGACCCTGTGCCGTCAAGACCGCGAGATACTTTGCACATTCCGCTTTCGCCGCGGCGAGACTTAAGCCCCGGTAGTTGCCGCACTCTTTCCTCGCGGCACCGAACATGGCGGGCTCGTCCGCCACCTGTGCGAGGACGCGGCAGAGGAGGTCGTAGGCGTCGTTCGGGGAGACGGTATCGCGCAGGATGAGATAGAACCCCGTGCGGCAACCCATGGGTCCGAAGTAGATCACTTCGTCCCCCCGCTCGCTGTTGCGGAGCAGGGTGGCGAGCATATGCTCGACCGAGTGCATGGTGAGGTTCGACATATAGTCGCCGCCGTTGGGCTTGCGTGTGCGGAGGTCGTAGGTCACCGCGTCTCCGTCGACACGGGAGACATACATCCCCGGGACGATGGCATCATGGTCGACCGAAAAACTGGCGATTCGTTTCATGCTTGTTCCGCGATTTCCTTTTCATAGAGTTTTCTGCCCATGAGCACGCCCATGACCGATGCCATCATCAGTCCGCGCGTCCAACCCGAAGAGTCGCCGAGGCAGTGGAGCCCGCGGACATTGGTTTCGAGGTTCGCGTCCATCTTGACGCGGTTGGAATAGAATTTGAGTTCGGGGGAGTAGAGCAGGGTCTCGGTCGAGGCGAACCCGGGGACGACAATGTCCATCGCCTGAATGAAGTTGATGATATTCGTCATGGCTCGATAGGGCATGGCGGCGGTGATGTCGCCCGCGACAGCGTCGGGCAGAGTGGGTTTCACATTCGACTGACTGAGTTCTTTCGGCCAGGTGCGTTTCCCGTCCAGAATGTCGCCGAAGCGCTGGACGAGGATATGCCCCGCGCCGAGCATATTCGTGAGTTCGCCCACTTTCTGCGCATAGGCGATGGGCTGATTGAAGGGATACGAGAAGTTGTGGGAGCAGAGAATCGAGAGGTTGGTGTTCCCGCTCTTGAGGTCCTTATAGGAATGTCCGTTGACGACCGCGAGATTGTTATCGTAGTTCTCTTGACTGACAAAACCGCCGGGGTTTTGGCAGAAAGTGCGGACTTTGTTTTTGAAAGGACGGGGATAACCGATGAGCTTGGACTCATAGAGGACGCGGTTGACCTCCTCCATGACCTCGTTGCGGACCTCGACGCGCACGCCGATATCCACCGTGCCCGGCTGATGCGCCACATCGTATTCGGCACAGAGTTTTTCGAGCCAGTCCGCACCGCGGCGACCCGTGGCGATGATGGTGGTATGCGCCTCGATTTCTCGCGTGGTCTTGCCGTCGGTGACGACGACCCCGCGGCATTGATTCTTCTCGAGGAGCAGGTCGTCGCACTCATAGCCGAACATCATATCGACGCCGTTCTCTTGCAGATAGCATTCAATTGCCAAGTAGAGTCCCTGCGCCTTTTCGGTGCCGAGATGGCGGATGGGGCAGTCCACGAGTTTGAGCCCCGCGTGAATCGCGCGTTTGCGAATCTCCTTGACCTTCTCGGGGTCGGAGACACCTTCGATATGGGAGTCCGCACCAAATTCGAGATAAATCTTGTCGGTGTAGTCGATGAGCTCGGCGGCGAGGTCTTCACCGATGAGGGACGGCAAATCACCGCCGACCTCGGGCGAGAGGGAGAGCTTCCCGTCCGAGAAAGCACCCGCACCCGAGAATCCGGTCGTAATATGGCAGTACGGCTTGCAGTTCATGCACTCTTTGGTTTGGCTCTTCGGGCAGTGCCGCTTTTCGACGGGCTGTCCTTTCTCGACAATCAGAATCGACTGGTGGGAGCCCTTTCTCAGCAGTTCGATTGCGGTGAAAATACCCGCAGGACCTGCGCCGACAATGACAACATCATACTTCATGTTTGACCTCTTTCTTCCCCTCGGGAGACAGTTTACACCGATGCGGCGGATGCCCCTTTCCGGGGACACATATTCGCGCGAAAGCGCGCCGCGCGCACCACTTATCTATCTTAACATAAAGAAATATGGTTTGCAAGTGCTTTTCCCGCGCTTGACAAAAACAAAGCGGGGTGTTATCTTTATGGCAAGATACAAGAGGGTTTTTGAAACGAATTTACAAGATAAGGAGACGAAGTGCCGCCTGTATTTCAGGCACAACGCCGTATTATGGAACTGAAATCCAAACGCCTGCTGTTCAGAGAATGGCGCGAGACGGACGCCGAGACGCTCTACCGTCTCGCCCGCGTCCCCGAGATCGGAGACGGCGCGGGATTCCCGCCGCACAAGAGCCAAGAGGACAGCTTGTTCGTCATTCGGAATGTCTTAAGCGAGCCCGAGACTTACGCGGTCGTGAACCGCAAGACGGGGGAAATCATCGGCTCCGCGGGACTTCACTTTTCACTTGAAAACAATACCGCCATGCGCGCGCACGAGGCGGAGATCGGGTACTGGATCGCGAAACCCCTTTGGGGTTGGGGATTCGCCACCGAGGCGGTGGAGACCCTTGTGCGCCACGCGAAAGAGGACCTTCACCTCGTCGGTGTTTGGGGTAGCGTCTTTCCGTCGAACGGCGCGTCCCGCCGCGTCCTCGAAAAGGCGGGTCTGACATTCCACCATGCACAGAACATCCTGTTTAGTCAACTCGCGCGCGAGCGGGAAGTCCTTTACTTCTACCGCCCGCTCGAAGAGACGCCGACAGAGGAACGCTAAACCCCGTGTTCCTACCACAAACAAGGCATGGTGCATAAACAAAAAGCGAACAGCAGTTACCCGGAAAACGGAAAAGAGGATTGGACACCCAATCCTCTTGTTTCTTTTGCGGAGTCGTGATGCGTATCGCGTCACTCGTTTGTGGTTATTTCTTGTCTTTATCGATAGCGAACCCTATTTTGCGGTCCTTGTAATAGTATTCATAATCGCGCTCGCTGATTTCACGCAGGACGCGACAGGGATTCCCGACGGCGACCACCCCTGTGGGAATATCTTTGGTTACGACGCTCCCTGCTCCGATCACCGAGTCGTCACCGATTGTCACACCGGGCAAGACAACAGAGCCGGCACCAATCCAAACGCGGTTCCCGATACGGACGGGGAGGTTGTACTGAAATGCTCTTTCACGCAGTTCGGGGCAGATGGGATGGGTGCCTGTTGCAATCGTAACATTCGGGGCAATCATCACATAGTCTCCGATGTAAATATCCGCATCGTCCACGACCGTCAGATTGAAGTTCGCGTAAAAGTTCTTTCCGACATGCATATTGCAACCCCAGTTTGCGTGGAACGGCGGCTCAATATAGCAGTTCTCACCCACCTCGGCAAACACTTTGCGGATGATCTCCTCACGGTATTTCTCTTCACTCGGGCGGGACATATTGAAATCGTGTATCAGTTCTTTGCACGCGAGGAGTTTCTTTTCGAGGTCTTCGGGAATCGCCTCAAAAGAGCAATCGTAGAGTTCCCCGTTTTTCATCTTTTCGGATAAGGTCATTGGATTTCCTCCGTTGAGATGTTTCTCGCAAGTTCGGCAGCTCCGTCGACGGTGTGATGATACTCGATATAGCGTTTCGCGACCGTATTCGGATCGTCAGAAGTCATTTCGGTATTGCGTTCTTCTCCCGATGGGAACATTATTCCCACTCGCAAAATGAAACTTAATTCTAAACGCTTTTGTTTGGGGGATTTGATACCATTTGATTTTTCCTGATACCTATTATCCTTATCCTATGGGCTTGCCGAACTTTTGCTATCATTTGGCTATCAAGAAAATG
>JAQYLJ010000019.1 GCA_028720145.1 Clostridia bacterium | reverse complement strand
TACCGGGATATAAACCACATGGAGGTGGTAGTGGTACACGTCCTCCCCCAGCGCCTCGGACATGGCCCGGTTGCGCTCGTCAGCGTGCATGACCGCCGACAAAATATACTGCTCTCCGCCCACGATTTTGATTGCGGCTTTATAGGCTTCGGTGTAAAATTGTTTTGCGAAGTCATACCCGCCGTGATTGTAGAAGTAAGCGGAGTTTACATCAAAGACCAACTCACCGTATCGAAAGGCATCCTCCTTGATGCCACGGGTGGAGATCACGCCGTCGGCCTCCATTTGAGCAAACATCTCCCGATACCCGGCAGACGGGGTTTTGAAATGGACATTGAGCGGCGTCCGCTCCAGTACAATGTCCTGATTGACATAGGAATCCTTCTCACGCTCGTTGTGCTGCTGGGTGTTACCGATCTTGGTTTCGGTCAGCCTCATATTTCTTGCGTTGGTACGGTCAATACCGTCGCCTCTCGCCATAGGCAAAAATCCTCCTGTTTCAGATGTTGGGTTGTTGAAAGAGGACGGGGGTTCGGGGGAGGCACTTCCTGCAGGAAGTGTAATAACCCACTATGACACTTTCATCCCTTCGGTCTGCAAAGTGTCGTGGGCTCTCCGAGGGGGTGTGGGGGCTTTGTCCCCGGCAACATCTCCGGCCTAAGAGCCGCCGCAAGCGGCGGTTGGCCTCCGAAACGCCTCGCTGCGGCTCGGTGTGCGGTTGCCTCCCCCAGCAGGGCCGCCCTTTTACCCGCAGGGTATACTTCGCAGAAAAGGGCACCCTGCACCTCGTCGGGTCAAAGTCCGCTCCATTCGGGACGGCCTTGTGTCCATCCCTCACTCCGCTCCCTTGCCCCTCCTCTCCCCACCGCAACCGCTTCGCTGGGTTGCGGTGGGGGTGGGAAACGTCTGGGGCCGCTCCCTGTGACAGCCGTGACGACTGTGACGATGTTTCAGACACCGCCCCCGCCCTCAAAAAAGCCGTCACGGTCGTCACGCCTGGGGCGGTTCCAGCGTCAGGCTGATACTTCTCCCGGCGTGGCTCCTGCTGTTCTCATAGCGGATGTGGTAGTCTGTCAGCAGCTTCCCGGCCCGGACATTCAGCCGCATTGCCAGGGCATTGGGCTTCATGTCAGTCTGGAGCGCCGCCGCCAGTTCTGTGGCCGTCCCTGCCCAAGAGGGGCTTTCCGCTGTTACAAGGGCGGCTACGGCCTCCAGCACCGGGTCGGGCGGCTCTGTCCATGCCTCCGTTTCCGTACGCTCCAGCGTCCATATCAGCCGTTCCTTGTCCTTGGTAAGATAGAATCGCTGGTCTTGCTGGTCACGCCCGGCCACGTCCAGAACGGCGTTGCCGTCCGTCCGCTTCTCCTTTTGAAGAAGAAAGGCTCCGTCCGCTGCTCCCGCCAGTCCGTTGGTGCCGGAGATCATATCGAACTTATCATCGGCCTGTTGTTTCCGGGTGTGATGTACCAGCAGGAGGCAGACGCCGCAATCATCGGCAAATCGTTTCAGTTTCCCCACCACCTCGTAATCGTTGGCGTAGCTGTACTTATCCCCGCCAGCCTCTCGGATTTTCTGGAGGGTGTCAATGATAATCAGCTTGGTGTCCGGGTGTTCCCGGACGAACTTCTTTAGCTGTTCCTCCAGGCCAACGCCGAGCTGCTTGGCGTAGACCGCAAAGAGCAGGTCGTTGGTGCCCTCTGTGCCGAACATTCGGTATAGCCGCCCCTGCAAGCGGCGGTGATCGTCCTCCAGCGCCAGATAGAGGACAGTCCCCTTGTGAACGGGATAGTCCCACAGCGGGAGGCCGGTGCTGACATGGTAGGCAAGCTGGGCCATCAGGAACGACTTGCCCACCTTGGGCGCTCCCGCAAAGAGGTATGTCCCAGGGTAGAGCAGACCGTCAATGACGGGCGGTCTGCTCTGGTAGATGTTCTGGTAAAGGTCGTTCATAGAAACCGTGTGGAGGTAAGCCGAGTCGCTCATGCGCCGCATATCTCGGAGCATTTCTTCCAAACTTTCCTCTTGGGGGTTGTTTTCAGCCGTTTCCTCTGCTATACTTTTGATAGTTGTTTGTGAAATGGGCTGTTCCCCGTCTGCGCCAACAGACGGAACCGGGACAGTCCTTTTCGTTTCTCTGGAATCCATCAATCTATCAATCCTCCTTCATGCCGCCCAGCGTCATCGAGATAAGGTCAATGGTGGCGAGAAGTTCATCCCCCACGCCGCCCCCGGCCTCAATGCGCCGCAGTTCCCCCAGGACGGCGGCGAGTTGGTCACGCAGGGCCTTGTAGACCCTGGGATTGCCCTGCACCACCACGGCCCGGTCTAAGAGCCGCCGGGTGATGTAGTCCTGCTTGGTCAGCCCGGAGAGGCGGACGGCAATCTCAATCTGTTCGTTTTCCTCCGGGGACACCCGGAACGCTATGGTTTTGCTTCTCCATCGGTTGTGGTTGTCAAGGTTCTTTGCAGACATGATTTAAGCCCCCTTTCGCTCCATGTCCAGTTTGTTCGCCATCTCCGCCTGCCGGGTGGGAAACAGGTGAGCGTAGCGGTAGGTGATGTCGATACTTTCATGTCCCACCCGGTCAGCGATTGCCAGGGCGGTGAAGCCCATGTCAATCAGCAGGGAAATGTGGCTGTGTCGGAGGTCGTGAATCCTGATCCGCTTGACCCCCGCCTCTTTCGCTCCCCTGTCCATCTCCCGGTGAAGGTAGGATTTCGTCACGGGGAAAATGCGGTCTGTCGGCTTTGCGGCATACAGGCTCTTGATGTAGTCCTCCATTTCTTCACAGAGGAAAGCGGGCATTTGAATGACCCTGTTGCTCTTGGCGGTCTTGGGGTCGGTGACTACATCCTGGCCCTTGATACGCTGATAGGATTTTGAGATGGAAACCGTCTGCTTCTCAAAGTCGAAGTCCCCAGGGGTGAGGGCCAGCAATTCCCCCTCCCGGATACCGCACCAGTAGAGCATTTCAAAGGTATAGTAGGAGAGGGGCTTGTCCATCATAGCGTCAGCAAATTTCAGATACTCCGCTTTCGTCCAGAACAGCATTTCCCGGCCCTTGGCCTTGCCCATGTTGCCCACCTGGGCGGCGGGGTTGGCTTTCAGCTTGTAGTGCTTCACCGCATGATTGAAAACGGCGCTCAACTGATTGTGCAGCGTTTTCAAGTAAACGGGGGAGTAGGGCTTGCCGTTCTTGTCCCGGTAGTTGAGCATTTCGCTTTGCCACGCCATGACCTCTTTAGAACTAATCTCGCTCATTTTCCGCTTGCCGAAGTATGGCACCAGCTTCTTGTAGAGGATATGCTCTTTCGTCCCCCAGGTGTTCTCCTTGATACGGCCTTTCATGTCCGTAGCGTAGAGCGCCACGAAACTCTCAAAGGTCATATCCAGGTCAGCGGTCTGCTGTTGCAGGAACGTCCGTTCCCACTCCAGCGCCTCCCGCTTGGTCTTGAAACCCCGTTTCATCTTCTTTTCCTTTTTCCCTGTCCAGTTCTCAAAGTAAAAGGACGCATACCATGTGCCTTTGGCCTTGTCTTTGTATGCTGGCATTTTGTTCCCTCCTTACTGATTTTCCCGCAGTCCATAGAACTTTTCCTCAAAGTAATTCCTGCTCACCCGTCCGGGGATGGTGAGGAAACCCTTCTGCTTCAGTTCCTCGTTCATCTCCCGCACCAGCTTGTAGGCGTAGGGTTTGGAGATACCCAGCACCCCGGCCACTTCCTCGGCCCGTACAAACAGTTCCTTGCTCATGTTTTCACCTCCTCGCTTCTTATTCGCAAAATTGTTAATGCCAACGTCCTTATTATACATTCGCATGGTTGTTAATGTCAAGAGGAAATTTCGCAATTTTGTTAATTTTTCTCTTGCGTATTTCGCTTATTTGCGCTATACTATGTTCAAAGGCGGTGGAACATATGACAGTAGGAGAAAAAATCAAGAAAATCCGAACTTTTCGAGGCATGACGCAAAAGGAATTGGGGCTGGCTGTCGGTTTTGAGGAAAAGGGAGCGGACAACCGTATTGCCCAGTACGAAACGAATTACCGTGTTCCGAAAAGGGAACTGCTGGACAAGATTGCCCAGGCGCTTCGGGTAGACTTCCAGAACTTCTACACGCTCCGTCCTGGCTGCGCCGAGGACTTCATGCGGACATTCTTCTGGCTGGACGAGGACAGCCCCGGCTCCATCCGCTTGTTTCAGCTTGTCCGCAATCCCGGCAAGACGGGGGCCTCCGATGATACCGCCGTCCGCTACAATGACACGGACGACTGGCCCGCTCAACCTCCCGTGGGCATATACTTCAACTATGGGCTGGTAGATGAGTTCATGCGGGAATGGCTCTTGCGTCAGCAGGAACTTCACGCCGGGGAAATTACCAGGGAGGAATACTTTGAATGGAAAATCAACTGGCCGTGTACCTGTGACGACAGCAAACGGTTTGACTACTATGTTCCTTGGAGAAAAGAAAAATAGGACAAGCAAAGCCGCCCTGCTGAATTTGTCGTTCAGCAGGGCGGCTTGCTTGCCCTTTGCAATCATTCTCTTGTGTACCGGGTTGACACGAATAGTATCAATCCAGTATCACAAGGCAGATTGACAGGTCAAAAACCCTGTATTCATGCGGGTTTGAGCCGTTTTGACGGTCATTCCCATTCGACGGTGGCGGGGGGTTTGCCCGTGACATCGTAGAGCACGAGGTCGAGGGGAAGGGCGGCTTCCTCCAGGCGGCGGACAATGTTCGCGAGTGCGTCGGACGGGAAGTCCACGCCCGGGACGGCGGAGGATGCGGTCATGAAGTCGTTCGTGACCACGGCGCGGATGGCGACCGAGAAGCGACCGTCGGTCGATGCGGGGAGCAGGACGGCGAAGCACTGGGCAATCTTACATTTGCCGTTCATCGGGCGCATAATCTCGCTCGTCACAATGCTGTCCGCCTCGCGGAGCAGGTCTGCCTCTTCACGGCAGATGCGGCTGCGGACGCTGGTCAGCGTACCGCCAAGGTCGCGGCGGTTCAGCAGATAGGCGACGCGGTTCACGAAATTCAGTTCGTTCGGGATGCCTTTCGCCACCGTGTAGAGGGTATCAAAGTCGGGGGTGAGACCCTCGCCCGACAGAATGACGAGCGAGCGATAGGAGCGGTGGTCTCCCTGCACACCGACCGACTGCACGGGCGCGAGGGCGGCGGCATAGGGCATGTCGGATGCCTGACGATATGCTGCGAGCGCCGCGGCTTTCTCGGGGTCGGCGGTCTTCCCACCGTCGGTACAGAGAATCCGCACGCCGAGGCCGGGACCCGGGAACGGCTGACGAGAGGCGATCTCTTCGTCCAGCCCGAGCATCCGTGCGACTTGGCGCACCTCGTCTTTATGCCAGTCCCAGTTGGTCTCTACGACATGACCTCTGTCGCGCAGGGCGCGAATGATGCCGACATCGTTGTGATGGGTCTTGATTTTCTTGGCGTAACCGCTGACATCGGGGTTCCCCGATTCGATGAGGTCGGGGCGGAGCGTCCCCTGTCCCAAAAACGCGGTATCAAAATCGAGGTCGAGTTTTTTCGCCGCCTCCTCGGTGACGAGGAAGAACATATGCCCGATAATCGCCCGTTTTTTCTCGGGCTCACAGGTCTCGGAGAGGGGCGCATATTGCTCCCCGTCGATGACGAGCGGGGTGTGGAAGAACGCGTCCTCGGCGTTGATGCGCTGCATCTGCGTGAGTCCGAGTTTTTTGAGGTTCTCGCAAATCAGGTCGGACTCGTTCTTCCGCATCATGCCGTGGTCGATATGGATGCCGTAGACCTGCTCGGGTTTGAGAGCACGCAGGAGCAACGCGGCGGTGACGGCGGAGTCAACCCCCCCGCTGACGAGGACGACGACCTTCCCGTCTCCGACCTTCTCGCGGATGGCGCGGAGGGAGGTCTCAATGCGGTCTTCAAGGGCATAGGTCTCTTGGAAGCCGCAGATGCCGCGGACAAAGTTCACGAGCATCTCGACCCCGTGCACGGTGGGATCCACCTCGGGGTGGAACTGCACACCGACAATCTTCTTCTCTTCATTCCACACACCGGCGCAGACCGTGCCGGTCGTGGCGACCGTGCGGAATCCCGCGGGAATGACGCTTACGGCGTCCCCGTGGCTCATCAGCACTTTCTCTTTCGGGCTGAGACCCGCAAAGAGGGGGCAGGAGGGGTCAATATCAATCTCAATCTGTCCGTACTCGGTCTTGACCTCCGGAGCGACCGTACCGCCGAAGCGGTCGACCAGCATCTGCATCCCGTAGCAAATCCCGAGGGTCGGAATCCCCAAATCGAAGATAGCGGGGTCATAGGTCGGCGCACCGCTCTCCCAGACGCTCGCGGGACCGCCCGAGAGAATCATCGCCCCGTACCCTTTCAGTTTCTCCGCGGGGACGCCCATCGGGAGAATATCGGTATACACGCCCGCTTCCCGAATCTTCCTGTCGATGACTTTGGTATACTGCCCGCCGCAGTCCACAATCGCTAGTTTTTCCATCGCCCGTACTCCTTTGTTTTTTACCTTGTTATTATATAACTTTTTTCGACCCCGCGCAAGCCGATTTTCTCCTTTTCCGAGTGCCGTCACAATTTTGTGAACATATACTGAAAAGAGAGAATGACCGGGAGGGAAAATCCATGCTTGTGACGAAACCTTACTTACGCGAGCGGGCGGTGACCTACGCGCGCAAATGGGCACTCAGCCGTAACCCGCTGTTCGTCGATTACACGGGGCGGGGAGGGAACTGCACCAATTTCGTGTCCCAATGCCTCTACGCGGGGAGCTGCACCATGAACTTCACGCCCATCTACGGCTGGTACTATCTGACCGAGTCGGAGCGCACCGCGTCCTGGACGGGGGTACAGTTCCTCTTTAATTTTCTAATCAACAACACGGGTTCGGGACCCTACGGCGTACAGGTCGGCATCGACGAGGCGGTGCCCGGGGATGTCATACAACTCTATCGGGAAGACCAAGGGTGGTATCACACCATGCTCATCGTCGGCTTCAATGAGGACGGCGTACCGCTCATCGCCGCACAGTCGGACGATGCCCTCGACCGCCCGCTCGATACCTACACTTATGACAGAGAACGGTTCATCCACATTCTCGGTGTGCGCCTGACCGTCCCCGACACCGGAGACTGCTACGACAGTCTGCTGAACGGGGTCGCTATCATCCCGAACGACTGACGCGCGAGGGACAGAGACCACGCCCAAATAGAATACCGACCCCAAAAAAGCACCCGACTGGAGTCCCCGTCGGGTGCATTTTCATATATAAAACCAAACAGATGTACCCTACCAATGGGGCAGACGCGGGATTTTATCTGTCACAGACACTCTTCGTAGAGCGCGAGCAGTCTCTCTTCCAGCTCGTTTTTCCGCGTGTCGAGCGCGGCGACCCGCACATAGTCCGTGGCGGCGGGACCCTGCATCTCTTCTTCAATCGCGGCGATTTCTTCTTCGATCTTTTTCGCTTCCGCCGCGGCGCGGGCTTTGCGCTTCTCGGCATTGCGTCTCTCGGCGGTCTCGCGCTTTTGCGCCTCGTAGCGGAGTTTCTCTGCCGTGGGGGCGGCGGGGGTTTTGCCGCTGTCGAGCGTCTGAATCCGCTTCTCGCGGAGCGCCATATACGCGTCGTACGCGTCGTCATACGAGGTGAGGGGATAATCGTAGCACCCGCCCGCTGCGGCGCTGTCGAGTTCAATCACGCGGGTCGCGAGACGCGAGATAAAATAGCGGTCATGCGAGACGGCGAGGATGGTGCCGGGGAATGCCGAGAGGGCGGTTTCGAGCGCCTCGCGGGAGCCGATGTCGAGATGGTTGGTCGGCTCGTCGAGAATCAGCAGATTGACCTTGTTCACCACCAGTTTGGCGAGCGACAGGCGTGCTTTTTCTCCACCCGAGAGGACCGAGACGGGTTTCTCCATATCGTCCGCCCCGAAGAGAAAGAGCGCGAGTGCCGAGCGCAGAGCGGTCTCGGTCATGGACGGATAGGCGGCACGCATCTCGGAATAGACCGTGTTCGTCGGGGTGAGTCCGCGGTTCTCCTGGTCGTAGTACCCGATTTTCAGATTGTACCCATGTTCGATGACACCACCCGAGGGCACGAGTTTCCCCATGATGAGCTTCATAAGTGTGGATTTCCCGCACCCGTTCGCCCCCAAAAAGAGGACGCACTCGCCCCGCCGCACGAGAAAGTTGAGGTCGGAGAGCAGGGGACGGGAGCCGTAGGAAAACGAGAGGTGGCGCGCTTCGAGCACCCGCTCGCCCGAGGTCTCTTCGAGCGCGAAACTCACGCGGATATTGCGCTCGGGCGAGGCGACCTTCTCGACTTTCGTCATGCGGGCGAGCTGTTTTTCCTTGGAGCGAATGGTAACGAAGTTGTGCTCCTGCCCGCACCGTCTTTGGAACTCGATGTTGGCGCGAATCTTGGCAATCTCCTTCTGCTGTTCGCGATAAGCGCGCTCCTGTGCCGCTTCGTCGGCTTCCGCCTGTGCTTTCGCCTGCGAATAGGAGCCGTGATAGAATTTCCCGCTCCCGCGGCGGAGCCAAAAGGTGCCGGTCGTAACACGGTCGAGAAAATAGCGGTCGTGGGAGACCACGAGAAAGGTCTTTTTGTAGTTCTGTAAATAGTCTTCGAGCCAAGTGAGGGCATCAATATCGAGATGGTTGGTCGGCTCGTCAAGCAGCAAGAGGTCGGGCTCGACCGCGAGCAAACGAGCGAGGCTGAGGCGGGTGTACTGTCCGCCCGAGAGTGTCCCGACCGAAGCGAAAGGGTCGGGGAACCCCATCTTTTGGAGCAGCGACTTGATGCGGCTGTGGTAGGTCAGCCCGCCCTCGTCGGCATATCGGGTGTGCAGAGTATGAAGAGTAGCCGAAAGACGCGGCGCCTCCTCGTCATTTGCACGGGTGAGCGCGTCCTCGGTCTCGGCGATTTTTGCTTCGAGTTCGGTCAGATGCGGGAACGCCGAGAGAAGATAGGAAAAGAGGGTGAGGTCCCCGAGGTATGATAGGTCGGTATTCTGTGTGAGCATGCCGACCGTCTTTTCTCCCGAGAGAAAAATCTGCCCCGAGGTCGGGGTGTATTCCCCCGTGAGACATTTCAGAAACGAGGTCTTTCCGACCCCGTTGACCCCGACGATCCCGATTCGGTCGCCCTCGTTCACGGAGAAGGTCAGTCCCTCAAATACCGTATCCCCGCCGAACGAAAGTCCGAGGTCGGATACACCGCAAATTTTCATGGTATTCAGTCCTTATAGTAGAGTCCGCAATGGCAATAGCCGTGAAAGTCCGGGTCCTCCATCTGACGGCGAAATTCCAGACAGATACAGCGGTTTTCTTCGGTCTTTTCCACCCGACAGGGGCAGTATCCCCCCTTGGCTTTGAGCCCGGCGCGGATATCGTCCACCACGCTTTGGTCGGGGTTCAAGTGAATCACAGGAGTGCCTCCGTCACGGCTTTGAGTTCCGCCGGGTCGCGATAGCCGACGAGGGTCTTCACGATTTCCCCGTCGCGGAAGAAGATCAGCGTGGGGATGGACTGCACGCCGTAACGCACGGCGACCGCCGTCGCCTCATCGACATTGAGACGGCAGACCTTCATCGCGGGATACGCCTCCGCCAAAGCGGTGATGTGCGGGGAGAGCATTTTACAGGGTCCGCACCAGACGGCGTAAAAATCAACGAGGACGAGCCCTGAGGCATTCAGGACTTCCTCTTCAAAATTCTGTTCGGTCAGTTGGATTTCCATCGGTATGTTCCTTTCCGAGGGGGTGAATCCCTCAAAAACCATTCTAGCAATTTTTTCGTGTGAAGTCAAGGCGGTGCCTTGCGTTTACCGCGCGCCTGTGATAGAATAAGGACGATAAAAACAGAGGGGGTTCCCCTCGGCGGAGGTTAGTATGAAGAAGACCAAAATCGTATGTACTTTGGGACCTGCCAGCAACAAGGAAGAGGTCATCGCCGAGATGCTGAAAAACGGCATGAATGTCGCCCGCCTCAACTTTTCGCACGGCACCCATGAGGAGCACGCGGAGACCATCGCACGGTTTCGGCGCGTGCGGGATAAGATGAAACTCCCCGCCGCCGTGATGCTCGACACCAAGGGGCCGGAGATTCGGCTCGGGAACTTTGCGGGAGACGGAAAAGTCATGCTCGCGGAGGGCGCGACCTTTACCCTGACGAGCCGCGAGATTCTCGGGAGTGAGAACGAGGTCTCGGTGACCTATCGGGATCTGCCGAAGGAGGTCTCCCGGGGGAACAGAATCCTCATCGACGACGGACGGGTGATCCTGACGGTCGAGAGCACGACCGAGACGGACATTCTCTGCCGCGTCACCGTCGGCGGACAGATCTCCAATCACAAGGGGGTCAATCTCCCGTATCTGCATCTGAATATGCCGTTCCTCAGCCCGCAGGACGAGGAAGACCTCAAATTCGGGATTGAACACGATGTGGATTTCGTCGCCGCTTCGTTCGTCCGCTGCAAAGAAGATGTCATTTCCATGCGGCGGTTCCTCGACTATTACGGCGGGCATAAGATCCGTATCATCGCCAAAATCGAGAACAGCGAGGGCGTGGATAACTTTGAAGAGATCCTCGCGAGCGCGGACGGGATTATGGTCGCCCGCGGCGACATGGGGGTGGAGATCGAGTTTGAGCGCCTGCCCGGGATTCAAAAGCGGTTTATCCGCGCCTGCTATCGCTCGGGGAAAATGGTGATTACCGCGACACAGATGCTCGAATCCATGATTCACGCGATGACCCCGACGAGAGCCGAAATCAGCGATGTCGCGAACGCGGTCTTCGACGGGACCTCAGCCGTGATGCTCTCGGGCGAGACCGCGATGGGCGACCATCCCGCACGGGTGGTGAGCGTCATGTCGAAAATCGTCGAACAGGCGGAACATGACGCGCTCGAACAGGACGCCTTCCGTTCGCTCGCCCATGTCTACGATCAGAAGGACGGCACCGAGGCGGTCTGCGACGCGGCTTGTACCCTCTCGCGCGACCTGCAAGCCAAGGCGATCATCGCCGTGACCGAGTCGGGGCTCTCCGCGCGTCGGGTCTCCAAATTCCGTCCCAAGGAACCCATCATCGCGTCGACCCCCGAGAAAAAGACTTTCCATCAGCTCGCACTCTCGTGGGGGGTGATTCCGGTCGTGGCACTCCATCAGAGCAGTCCCGACGCCCTCTATCAGCACGCCATCGATTGCGCCAAGAGCACGGGCGTCGTGGAAGCGGGCGACAAGGTGGTCATCACCGCGGGCGCACCCCTCGGGCAGACCGGCACCACCAATATCCTGAAAGTCGAGACGGTGCGCTGACACACGGCTCCGCGCCGTTACTGAGACAGTCCGAAACCGGCAGTTTTCCTGCCGCGTGAAACACGCGAAAGAACCTATTTCCGAACAGTGTAGAACGCTCCCCTGCGGGGGAGCGTTCTATATTTTTATGCAGAATCCATGCGCTAGTTTTGCGATTGGATTTGCCTTCTCCCACAGGAGAAGGCATAGGTGAGCGGTGGACGAGGAACGAGAGATAATAGATACCCCACTTCTAACTAGATACGAAAGAAAGACCTCTCATTCTTTTTTCTTTGATAAATGATACGATCAATCACAACACGTGAAAAGCGGACTCTGTGTAGCTCGTTTGACGGGCAGGGGTTTGCTTTGCACTTCAGCCACTTGCTTAGGACGGGTGTTGCGATTCAAAAAAGAACCCCCGCCGACGCATCGGCGGGGGTTGGGTAAATTGTTCGATCACGCGACTGACTGAGAAACTCAGGCGGTAGGCATAATCGTGAAGGTGTAGACGGTCTGGCTGACGGTCGACGCACTGAAGGTAACAACCGTGCGATCTTCGCCGAACATATCCGCTTCGACACGGAGTACCGTGCTCGTGCCCTTCTGGCTGTAAAGTCCGTTCAGGTCGATTTCAAAGTCAACCGACACCTTCGTGAAGTTGTAGACCGTGAAGGTGATGGAGCCGTCTTCTGCGGTGTTCGTTAGGACAATCACGGGTGCGGAGGTGTAATAGAGGAGATCGTCCGTCAGGTTGCCGTCGGTCGTGAGGACAGCCACCTTATTGTCGGTGCCGACAATGGTGTTTTCGGTCGCGCTACTCACCTGTACGGTATCGCCCTGAATCACAATGACCTGGTTGCCGCGGATGATAGCGATGCTCTTCTCATCTGCAATACCGAAGAAGGTATCGTCGGCGGGGATCTCGTCGATGGCGTCTGCGTTAATGCCTTCCGCATAGACACCGTTCGGGGTAATCAGCAGGTACTTGTCACCGTTCTTGTAGAGTGCGGTACCGATGACATCAAAGACGCTGCACGCGGTATCGGAGGGAGTCGCTACGGGAGCGTCGCTCGCCTGGATTCTCGCGAGGACATCGGCTTCGAGGTCGTACTTTTGGGTCGCCGCAAGGCGGTCTGCCAAGGTGGCATCGCTTGCGAGATAGTACTTCACGTAACCCGCGAAGGTCTGCTGCGTCTTCGTGTCCGCCATGTCGTAAATCATGAGCATCGCACGGATATAGGGCGCAATGTCATAATCGGACGCAAGGGCGGTCGGGATCTTCCCGTTGACGGTGAAGGCATCCACACAGCTATAGAACCAAGCGAACAGGTCTTTAATGTAGGTTGCCTGATAGGGGTTGTGGAACCCGGTATCGTTCACGGCGTTCACAAGGGCGAAGTAGCGAATGACATTCACATCGTCCGAGGTCACGGTGATTTCGTTGTTGGCGAAGAGGTGGTGGAGCTGTTTCATACCCGTCGCCGCTTCACGGACATTGCCGAGACCGATCTGCACCGTGGTGAACACATAGGCACCGATAAAGCCGTCGGTCGAGTCGCCCGTGGCGCCGGGGAAGAAATAAAGCGGGAACTGTCCCCATGCCTGCGCGTGTTTCTCGCACAGACGGTCGCCGAGCAGGTTCATGACATCGGCGATGGCGAGACACATGGCGGTGAAGTCATCGTCTGTTGCGGAGGGGAGGGAATTGGTCTTGACAAGCACATTGAAGTGTTCGGCGAGGTAGTTCATCCCTGCGACGATAGCATCGCGGAGTGTGTCGCTGTTATAGTGCTTGCTGCTCGTGTCGTTCCACGCCTCTGCCATGTCGCGGAGCCGCTCGTAGGTCGCGCGGCATGCGGTGGTGGATTCAAGGTCAATGTCGCTGAATACTTTGCTGCTCGCGGGATCCACAGTCTTGTTGTCCGCCGCCAGATTCATCGCCGCGACGAATGCGTCGATCTCGGCGTCGGTCTTGTCGGCGTTCACGGTGAGGGCGGTCATGTTCGAGGTCACTTTCAGAAGTTCGGTGGCGACCACATTGGTGAAGGTCGGGTAAGAACTCTTATGACTCGTGACATAGAAGTTCGAGAAGAAGATGAAGTTGGTGACATCCTTCATTTCCTCGGTGGAGAGGTTCGCCTTGTCGGATCTCATATTGGTCACGGGGCAACCGAAGATGCGGAACTCGGTGATATTCCCGTTCGATCTCGCGGGCGTATAGAAGTCCGCGTCGGAGGACGAGCCGCTCAGAAGAACGCTGAACTTTTTCCAGCCCGAGAAGTTGAGTTTGACGGTGAAGGTCAGAGAGTCGGTCTCGGGCGCGTTGTTCAACCCGAGGAAGATGGTGAAGGCCTGCTCGGTCGCATTTGCGGAATAGATCCAGAATTCGAGGGTGTCATAGAGGTCTCTCGAATAGCCGGTGCTGATGGGTTTCTGGAATTGCACATTCGACACGAAGTCGGTCGAACCTTCGATGTAGTGGTAGTTATTCCATTCCAAACCGTATCCGCCGCCTTCGGCAGGAATCGCGGCTTCCATTCCGCCGCCGCCGTAGTAGGTAGCGCCCGTGTTGGAATACTTAAACCCGAACGGTTTGGAATCCTGTGCGAGTGCTTCTTCGGTTATCTGGCTCACATCGATGATGCAGACCGCGTCTTCCGACATTTCGTGAAAGCCGGGGATGGGAGGAAGCGTAGTCGGCGCTTCGGTCACATCGGTCGTGTAGGTGTACGCGGTGGGAGCCGTCGAGTAGGGCAGGAATTTCCCGTACAGGTGAATGTCTCCGCCGTCCGCGTAGTCTCTCTGAATGTACAGGGTAGTGATGGGATCGCCCGTGTAGGCGGCGTTGTCATACCAACCCTTGAACTTGTAGCCGTCGAGCGATGCCGTACTGAGGTTCTGGTCCTCACTCGTCAGGGAGTAGAGTTTGGGGTTCGCATCCGCTACCACCGCACCTTTGGGCGTATTATAGTGGATCTCAAAGGACTGGTCGATGATCAGTTTCGCCGTGACGAAGTTCGACGAGTATCTCCCTTTCGGGTCGGTACAGATCGCTTTGACAATGTAGGTACCGGGATCCTTGACACCCACGCCTTGGTCGGCGACCTTCTCGGTCATGTCGGCGTTCCAGTATTCAAAGGTCCACTCGTAACGCTCGGTATCCGTATCCTGCTCGAGTTCTTTGCCTTCCATGATGTGATAATTACCGTCGGCTTTGACGACCTTTTTGCCGTATCTGCCGCCGAAGGTAACATTCTTGACACTGATCTGTCCGATCACGGTCGGCGGGTTGTCGCCACCGGTGCCGCCATTGTTGCCGCCGTTACCGCCGTTGCCCTCATCATCCTTCTTGCAGGCGGCGAGACAGACTACAACCGCGAGGACAAGCAGGATGAGAAGCAGTGCTTTACGAAAATGCTTCATAAAAAATCCTCCTAAAACAAGGTTAAATTACATTTCGTGTGCGCGAAATATTACGCAAATAAATTATATAAAAAATAAGGTGTGCGTGTCAATCGTCAATCCGCACACCTTTTTTCGCGAGGGTTTGTATAGTCTGTCAGCAAAATTTATCCGATTCCCGTTTTCTGACGGTCTCAGGGACGGTCAGCGAGCTCGCCCGGGAAATGATAGAACGCGTCCGGCACCTCCCGACAGACATCGTCCGACGAGAGCAGAATCGGGACAAACCGCTTGCCCGCCACCACGAGGTGTTCGAGCAGCCCCACTCCGACAGACTCAAAAGCGTTCTTCAAATTGACGGTCGTCGCGATGTCGGAAGCAGACGGCTGCGGGGCTCCGCCCGGGTGATTGTGGGCGAGGACAGCGTATTTCGCGTCCGCGAACAGCGCGGTCTCCAAGAGCGACCGCAGATTGAGGTTCGCGGAGTTGACCGACCCCACCGCGACCAGTTTGCATGAGAGCAGAGTATAATTCTCACGGAGCAGCATCAAGTGGACTTTCTCCACCGTAACGCCGCAGAAGAGGCGGGTGAAGTAATCCCCGATTTTCGCGACCGAGTCAAAGACGGTGTCACAGGGAATCTCGGAGAGCAGTGCTCTGCCGTAGGCGGGGAGCAGCATTTGCAAAAGGCAGGCGGTATGATCGGAAACCCCCAGCCTTCTGAGGGTCTCCCCGTCCGAAGAGAGTACCCCCGAGAGCGTCCCGCAAGCCGAGAGCAGTTTGCGGGCGAGAGGGACCGCGCCGGTATTCACCGAAAAGGAGAGCAATCCCGCGAGCAAATCTTCATCGGAGAGACGGGTCGGGTCTTCTCCCAAAAGGGTTGCGCGCAAGTCGCGCGAGGACAGGTCATTCATGGCTCTTGTCCCCCTCGCTGAGTTTTGCGGCGGGCGCCTCGCTTGCGAGGAGCGGACCGTTCCCCGTGGCGACCGAATAGCATTGCGTACCCGCGAGAATCAAATGATCGGTCAGTGTCACGCCTGCGAGACGGAGGGCGGATGCCATATGGCGGGTGGCGGCGATTTCGTAGGGGTCCGGGCGGGCAATGCGCGATGCGTGGGTCGAGACGAGTACGGCGACCGACGCCCTCGCACGGAGCGCGGGCGCGACGACATCCTGCGTGCGGAACGCGCTCGACGCGTAGTACCCGCGATAGACCTCGGGCGAGCCGAGCAGACGATAGTGGTTGTCAAACAGCAAAAGGAGCGTGCGGTCGTCCGATATGTCGGCGGTCAGGCGTTTCGCCAAATCGCGGAGCGCCGTATAGTTCCCATAGGTCGGGGCGACCGTCTCCTCCCCGTGTGCGCGGCGCCCGATCTCACGAATCAGGGAGAAAAAGAGGGGAGCTGTGACGGGGCATTCGGGAATCTCCCGCAGATGCGCGGCATCCAACGCGAGTGCGCCGGAGAGGGAACCGCCCGTGTCGATCAGGACGTGTGCCAAAGGATTAGTGTCCCGATAGGGGCGTATGTAGAAAAGGAGGGCTTCGAGAATCTCATGGTCGGCAAAATGCGTGAAACTATCCGAAAGAAACTTCTGTTTGAGTCGTCCGCGATGCCCTGTATGGACTGCCATGGGGTATCCCCTCCTTTCTTCTATTTCTGACGAACTTACAAATTTTTTGACAAATTTACAAAATCTGCGGGGGGATTCCCCGCAGACCGTTTGACCGAATCCCGCTTGTCGGGTGCGTTTGCCCGTCCGACGTCGGGTTACTTTTTCGCGCGTCTCATTTGCTTTTTCCCACGGCGGAACAGCAGCGCGAGCAAGAGCCCCGCGAGCAGGAGCAGGCGACGACGGTTGATTTCAAAGCCGCCGCGCACGGCATAGGAAAAGGCGGGGGTATCCTCGCGCTTGTTGCGGTAAAAATCGCCGCTGAGGTCGAATTTTGTCTTGACGGCGGGATTGTGTAGTTTCAGTCGGGCGGAGACCGCGCGACAAATCTCTCCAATACGCATGGGTATTACCTCGCTGATTTTTTCTGCGCTTATTATACACCGTTTCTTTGTATTTCACAAGCGGGAATTTCGGATTGTCCCGTATCGGGCGATGAAAATACGGGCATACTGGGGAAAAAGGAGATTGCCATGAACGACCCGGAACAATTCATCAAAGGACTGCTCGCGTCCTTTCTTTTGACGGGTTTCCTTCTGTTTTGTGCGCTCCCCATCTTCTACCCGCGCGAGTCGGTCCATCGGCTCTCATCCGGGATGACGCATCTCGGAGAGCCGGAGACCCGCGAAGAGATTCACCGTACCAAAGAGCGGGACGGGGAAGACATCGTCACCCATCTCATGGGAAAACAGGATCGCCCGTTTTGGGAGGATATCCCCTTGTCGCGCAAGAAATTAATATGCAAAATACACAGAGAGGAGCCGTGATTTACCGCGGCTCCCCGTCTTTTGCCGTCACGCGCAAAGCGTTGATGGTGAATCCTTTCGCCGAGAAGGTCTCTTCATACTCGGTACGGATGTTGCCCTCGTTATAGGGAGAAGTGTGTAGGTCATAGGTAACATAATCGGGGGTATAGCCGAGCGCGGCGAGCTCTTCCAGCGTGAAGTCGAAGAGCGGACGGTTATCGGTCTTGAAACAGAGCGGTGCACCGGGCTTTAACAGCGAAAAATATAAGGAGAGAAACGCCCGATAAGTCAGCCGCCGCTTGGCGTGCTTGTTTTTCGGCCACGGGTCACTGAAATTCAGGTAGACGGCGGAGAGAGAATGCGGTGCGAACCAAAGCGGAAGGTCCTTCGCGTCCGCGAGCAGAAAACGGAGATTGTCGGTTTTTCGCGCCTCTTTGCGCGCGTCCGCCTGTTCGGTCGCGACGACCAAAACATCCGAGATTTTCTCCATGGCGAAGAAGCAGAGGTCGGGATGCGCCTCGGTCATGCCGCAGGCAAACCCGCCTTTCCCACAGCCGACTTCCAGAACCATGTCGCCCGCGTGCCCGAAGACCGCCTCGGGCGAGGTGAGAGGGGACTCCGGCTTTTCGAGTAAATAGTGGGACATGGCGGCAAGCCGTTCTGCCCCGTGTTTCTTTCTCCGCATCCGCATTTTGGGTTTCTTCCTGTCTTGTGAGTTTTCCCCATTGTATCACAGCCGGGCGCGTTTTGTCAATTCGGAGTGCCGTGCGGTTTCACGCAAGAGACAGTTGTTTTCTGAGTTTATCCCGCAGGGTGTCCGACACGGGTGCGAGAGGCAGACGCAGCTCGCCTCCCGCAATCCCGAGGAGTTCGAGCGCGCATTTCAGGGGCGCGGGGTTGGTCTCTTCAAAGAGCAGGTGGATGAGGGGGAGCAGTTTGAGTGCACAGGTCGCCGCCTCTTCGGTTTTCCCCTCCCGCCAGAGCCGTGTGACCTCGACCGTCTCGCGCGGGAGAATCCCCGACACGACCGAGATCACGCCACTCCCACCGAGCGCGAGGACGGGGATCACCTGCGAGTCGTTACCCGCGTAGAGTTTCATGCGGGACCCGAACGCCTCCATGAACGACGCGAGTTTTTCCGCAGAGTCCCCCGCCTCTTTCAGCCCGAGAATATTCGGGTGGGTCGCGATCTCTCGGATATGTTCGATCGTCAGGTTGACACCCGTGCGTCCCGGGACATTGTAGAGGATGACGGGGAGTTCGGTCGAGTCGGCGATGGTGTGGAAATGGCGGGTGATGCCGTCGCGCGTCCCCTTGTTGTAGTAGGGGGTCACGGCGAGCAGAGCGTCCGCACCGTTTGCCGCGGCGAAGCGGGCATAGGAGACCGAGCGGGCGGTGGACGGTGACCCCACGCCCACGAGATAGTCGACGCGTCGGTCGATGAGTTCTCCCGCGCGCGCCACGAGTTGCAATCGCTCTCCGTCCGAGAGGGTCGCCGCCTCCCCCGTCGTGCCGCAGATGCAGATGGCATCCACGCCCCCCTCGATTTGTTTTTCAATCATGTCGGAGAGGGTGTCCCAGTCGATCTCCCCCTGCCGAAAGGGGGTCGCGAGCGCCGTACATACGCCGTCAAACAGAGTGTGCTTTATGTGTTTCATGGTGTTCCTCATCTTGCTTTTTTTGGGGCATTGTTATATACTGATACCAGTATATGAAAGAAGGTCCGAAAGGTTTTTCTATGCAGACCGAAGAAACTGTTGTCAATGAACGGGTGGCGACCGATTTGACCACCCATGATTTTTGGTACGATTTGCCCGAAGAGCGCATCGCGCAGACCCCGACGGAGCCGCGGGATCACAGTCGTCTCATGGTGCTTAATCGCGCGACGCAGACGGTGGAGCACCGTCATTTTTATGAGATCATCGACTATCTTCGCCCCGCCGATATGCTGGTGGTGAACTCGTCGAAGGTCATCCCCGCCCGTCTCATCGGCGTGAGTGCCAAGAGCGGCGCGCCCGAAGAACTCTTGCTCTTAAAAGAACTCGCGGGGGGCGAATGGGAGACCTTGGTGCGTCCCGGGAAACGGGCGAAAGTCGGCGCGACTTTCGTCTTCGGGGACTGTCTCACGGCGGAGGTGGTCGAAGTCAAAGAGGACGGGAACCGCGTCGTGCGGTTCGGGTATGACAAGACCCGATTCCGCTCCTTCTACGAGGTATTGGACGCGGTCGGCAATATGCCGTTGCCTCCGTATATCAAAGAAAAACTCGCGGACAAGAATCGCTATCAGACGGTCTATGCCAAAGAAGAGGGCTCTGCCGCCGCGCCGACCGCCGGGCTCCATTTCACGCCCGAACTGTTGGACGCGATTCGCAAAAAAGGCGTGGGGTACGGGGAAGTGACCCTCCATGTGGGTCTCGGGACTTTCCGTCCCGTCAAGGTGGATAAGGTCGAGGAACACCTCATGCACGCCGAGCATTTCTCGATTACCTCCGAGGTCTGCGAGGAGATCAACCGCCGCCGCGCGGCGGGCGGGAGAATCATCTCGGTCGGGACGACCACCTGTCGGGTGCTGGAATCGGTCTCGGACGAGTCGGGGAAGGTGCACCCCATGTCGGGAAACACTCGGATTTTCATCTACCCCGGCTATCATTTCAAAGCCATTGATGCCCTCATCACCAATTTTCATCTCCCCGAATCGACCCTGCTCATGCTGGTCTCCGCCCTCGCGGGGAAGGATTTCATCATGGACGCGTATGCGGAAGCAGTGAGAGAGAACTACCGCTTCTTCAGTTTCGGGGATGCTATGTTCATAGAGTAAGCGGCGCGATACCGCGTTGCTTCTTGAATGAACAATAATCTATTTCAACTGTGCCGACCCCGCTTGCGCGGGTGGAAATAGTGAATTGTCAAGTGAAGTGCAGCATAAGATCGTATCATTCACCGAGAAATTTTCATTTGTTTCGAACTGAAAAAGATCCCCAAATCGTGCCTTCTCCCGCGGGAGAAGGTGGCAGCCAAGGGCTGACGGATGAGGCGTTTTCAATCGTTTCAAATTTGGTGCTAGGTATCCGTTTTCTCCTCTAACTCCTCATCCACCGCTCACGCGGTCCCCCTTCTCCCGCAGGAGAAGGCAGTTCAAATAGTATCATTCACCGAAAAACAAAAAGCACCGCCTGCTCGGCGGTGCTGATTTTTTCGTATGAATTATTTCGAGAGGAACCAGGCAAGGACATAGACCACCACGAAGACGGGGAAGCACCAGATGAGTGTGGCGGCGGTGCCGACCAGCAGGTTGAGGATACCGTCCTTGGTCTTGATTGCCTTGGGCAGGTCGCGGAAGAAGTGTACGACACCCAGCCCGAAGTCTTTCCAAAACGAGACAAACTCTTTCGGGAACCGAACAATCCATTTCCCGAACGCACAGGCGGCGTGAGCGATTTTCAGTCCGAGACGGACAAAAAAGTTCTTGATGCCTTTGCCCGCTGCTTTGAAGCCGGAGCCGACGGCACGCAGACCGCGCAAAATAGCCGCACCGATCATCTCGAAGAACGGAAGCAGTTTATCCCAAAGATTCTTCATGGCGATATCACCTCACAGAATGGTAGTTCTATTGTAATCGAAACAGCGCGCGCTGTCAAGACCTCGCTCGGTTTTCCTCCGCACGATAGGTGAGAAGATGAAAATCTGCGGTCAGGTCGAGCGCGTCGAGGGCGGCGAGCCGCGCCTTTCCCCCCTCGGGCGTGCGGTAATAATACGGGGTCATGGAGAAGAGCGCGGAGATGGATTCCTGCCCCTCCAGACGGAACGAATAGGTCAGCGGGGTGCCGGAAAGCAAGGCAAAACTCGGAAGCGCGAAGTCGGACACCTCATTCTTCCGCGGGGTGTCATAGAGCACTTCTTTCATTTCATAAAGATGGTTCTCTCCCGGGATGACGAGGAAGAGATACCCGCCCGGTTTCAGAACCCGCCGATATTCGGAGACCGCGAGCGGGGCGAAGACATTGAGAACCCCGTCGAACCTGCCGTCAAGGAACGGCATCTCGTAGACCCCGCTGACGAAGAGGGAGAAACGCCCCGCGCGGACGGTCTCACGGCTCCCCGCGAGTTTCAGTGCGTCGCGGGAAATGTCGATGCCGTATCCATGCAGATCGGTGCGCGCGCGGAGCACCGCGTCTCCGTAATACCCCTCGCCGCAGCCCGCATCGAGGAATAGCGCGTTTTGCGGCAGGCGCACAGACATTTCCGAGACAAGCGCGTCGCGGAGCGGCGTGTAACTGCCGCCCTCCAAAAATGCACGGCGACCGAGGAGCATCTCGCGGTTATCTCCGTGCTGACCCGCCGCGCGGGTCAGCAGGTTGGTATATCCCTGCCGTGCGCGGTCGAAGTGATGACCCGCGGGACAGGTGTAGCCGTTCGCGACTTCCGCGAGCGGCGCGTGACAGACAGGACAGGCGAGCGGTGACATGGCGTCTCCTTTCGGGAAAAACCCGCAAAGTGGGGGAAAATTCGGGGGAAAAGGTTACTTTTTTATGATACAAGCATATTTTTGTTTGTCAAGTGTGGAAATATCCCTGTTTTTGTGTTATAATACATCGGTAACGGACGGTGTTCCTCTCAAACGGGGAATCCCCGTAATGCGACAGGGAGGTGACAGAATGACGGGAAAACTACTGGGCGTAGACTACGGCGATGTCCGTACCGGACTCGCGGTCTCGGATCCTGCCGGACTGATCGCCACCGGAGTCGGGACGCTGAAAGAGAGCGGTATGCGCCATACCGCGCGGAAAGTGGCGGAAGAGGCGGCACAGCGCGGCTGTGTCGGCATTGTCATCGGACTGCCGAAAAATATGGACGGCACCGAGGGCTTCCGCGCCGAGACGGTGCGCGCGTTCGCCCGCCTTTTGGCAGAGGAGACGACCCTGCCGCTCTCGTTTTACGATGAACGCCTTTCCACGGTGGAGGCGCATCAGATGATGTCGCTCACCGGGACCCACGGGAAAAAACGGCGGGAGTCGGTCGATACGCTGTCCGCGCAGATTATTTTGCAGGACTATCTCGACTTTCTGAGAGCGACGGCTAACAGATAAAAGGAGTAAGGCAAAGATGATAGATTGGACGGTACTGCGCTGTTTGCTCGCGGGCAACAACGACAGAGACTTGAAGATTCTGATTTGGGTGTTGGTTCTGACAGCGGTGGCGGGGCTCGCCGTCGGCATTGTCTTCGCAGTCCTGCGCCATCGGAGAAAAGCGGAGGCGCCGGTACCCGCGGTACCTCTGCCCGAGTACGATATGTCTCTTCTACGCGAGTATCTGGGACTGACCGCACGGGAGACCGAGGTGCTCGAACAGATGCTCAAAGGAAAAGACGATGTCGTCATCGCGAAAGACCTCGGCATCGCCCACGCGACGGTACAGGGACACATTCGGCAGATTTATCGGAAGTCGGACGCGCAGTCGTTCAGAGAACTCATGACCATTTGCCGTATGTGCATCAAAAACTGATTGCGAGTAAATCAGAGAGCGTTATAAACGCATCAAGCGAAATCACTCGAAAGAACAGAGCGGAGCCGAAAACACGGCTCCGCTTTGCTGTTTTTCGGGCGTCTTCCGCGTCTCTTACCGAAAGTCCTTCTCGGACGCGGTCTTATCGAGCGGAATCTCAAACCCCTCGGGGTCCTCTTCCATCGCCTTTTTCTGTGCGCGGCAGAGTTTCTTCTCCTTATGGTCGATAATCTGTCTCACGAGCAAATAGATGCTCGCGGCAGTCTCGGTCGCGGAGAGGGCGAGGAAAGCGTCCGCGAGACTCTTGCGTTTCCCCACCTGTGTGAGGAACAGGAAGAACATGGAGATCGCCTGCACGAACAGGACGATCATCAGAATGGGACGCGATTTTTTGAGAGCGCGCATCAACATTGCCGTTACCTCATTTCTTGGAATTGGCGGACAGATAGGCATCGATGAAACCGTCGATGTCCCCGTCCATGACCGCCTGAATATTTCCGTTCTCGTATCCGGTACGGGTATCTTTGGCGAGAGTGTAGGGCATGAATACATAGGAGCGAATCTGTGCGCCCCACTCGATATTGGTTTTGGTACCCTGAATGTCCGAAATTTTGTCGAGGTGCTCGCGCATCTTGATCTCCATGAGTTTGGAGCGGAGCATCTTCATCGCGGTCTCTTTGTTTTGGAGCTGGGAGCGCTCGGTCTGACAGCCGACCACGATGCCGGTCGGCAGGTGGACGATGCGGATGGCGGAGTCAGTCTTGTTGATATGCTGACCGCCAGCGCCCGAAGAACGGTGCGCGGTGACTTCAATATCCTCGGGGCGAATCTCCACGCTGTTGTCGTCATCGAGTTCGGGCATGACTTCGACCGAAGCGAACGAGGTCTGGCGACGACCCGAGGCGTCGAACGGCGAGATGCGGACGAGACGATGCACCCCGTTCTCGCTCTTCAGATACCCGTAAGCCCACGGACCTTCAATCATGATGGAAGCCGATTTCAGCCCTGCTTCTTCTCCGTCCAGCCAGTCGAGCAGTTTGACGGTATACCCGTGCGCTTCTCCCCAACGGGTGTACATACGGTAGAGCATGGACGCCCAGTCCTGCGCCTCGGTGCCGCCCGCACCCGGGTGGAACGACAGAATGGCGTTGTTGTGGTCGTACTCTCCCGTGAGCAGGGTCTCGAGACGGAGACGCTCGGCGTTCTTTTCCAAATAGTCGACTTCCTGCGTGACTTCCTCGACCGAGCTCTCGTCGTCCTCTTCAATCGCCATGTCGGTGAGCACGGTGGCGTCCTCAAAGTGCGAGACGAGGGTCTCGTATTCCTCGATGGTGTCTTTCAGGCGTTTGAGCTGTTGTAAGGTCTTGCCCGACTTCTCTTGGTCCTCCCAAAAGTCCGGGGCATAGGTCTTTGCTTCGAGTTCCTTTGCCTCCTCGGTGATGGCATCGATCCGCAGGGATTCTTTCAGTTGCTTCACCGGTTGGGCGAGGGCAGAGAGGCGGCGTTTCGCCTCTTCGAGCGCGATAATCAAAATGGTACCTCCATCGGTATGAGATGGGAATGACGCCGCCGCCGGGCGGCGGGCATCTTGAGACAAATCATTCTAACATAAATTCATCCCATTGTAAAGTCCTCTTATGCAAAACTCCTTGACAATGGGGTAGAATATAAGTATAATGAAACAGAAATAGCGAAAAGGAGCGCGGCGAGGTCGCCGCATTTCACATGGAAATCAAAAAGGAAATGATCATCGGCGATGTCTTGGATCTCTATCCCGAGACCGCCCCGTATTTTCAGGCAATCGGGATGCACTGCTTGGGTTGCCCCCATTCCCGTGGGGAGAGCATTGAGGACGCCTGCCTGGTCCACGGTGCCGATGTGGGGGAACTCATCGATACGCTGAACGAAGTCATCGCGAAGCAGTAAGATGCATTCCATCACTCCGGACGCTCGTTTGACCGCGGCGGCGGAGTTTGTCAGGCAGGGAGCGCGGTTGGCCGACGTCGGCACGGATCACGCATACCTGCCTGTTTCTCTTTTGAGACAGGGGGTCATTTCGTTCGCCGTGGCATCGGATATCTCCGAGGGACCGCTCGCCCACGCGCGCGAGACGGCCGCCATCGCCGGAATCGGCGAGGACAGACTGCGCCTTGTCTGTACCGACGGTCTTACGGGACTTGATACTTACGGGCTCACCGATATTGCCATCTGCGGCATGGGGGGCGAGGGGATCGCGAAGATTCTCGCGGCGGCACCGTTTGTGCGCGACCCCGCGATACGCCTGATTCTGCAACCCATGACCCGCGGTTTCGTCCTGCGCCGATACCTCGCGGAGAACGGGTTCAAAATCGAGCGGGAGAACCTCGCCTGTGTGCGCCGCCATGTCTATGCCTGCCTTTGCGTTTCTTTTACGGGGAAACCCTATTCGCTCACGCCCATCGAGGCGGTCCTCGGCGCGTACCATCTCGGGGAGGGGAGAGAGCATCCCCTGTTCCCCGCCTATCTGCGAGAGCATCTCGCCGCGGTGTGCCGCCGTACGACCGGGCTCCGCACCGGCGGATATCGCGACCGAGAGGCCGCCGCATTACAGACCGAAATGGAGAAGTATTTATGACAGTCAGAGACCTGTATGAACGCCTGTGTCTCTCGTTCCCGAGAGAACTCTCCTGCGCGTGGGACCGCGACGGACTGATGGTCTGCCCGAACCCCGCAAGAGAGGTAAAAAAGGTACTCGTCACGCTGGATGTCACGCCGCGCGCGGTCGACATGGCGATAGCCGAGGGCGTGGACGCGGTGATCTCCCATCACCCGCTCCTCTTCCGCCCGCTCGGGGAACTCTCCTATGAACAGCCGACCGCGAACAAGGCACTTCGGCTGGCGGTCGCGGGCATTTCCGTCCTCTGTTTCCACACCCGTGCGGATGCCGCCACAGGGGGTGTCTCCGACCTGCTCGCCGAGGCGATGGGACTCGCCAATGTCGAGACGGTGGGGGACGAGCAGATTCTCCGCGTGGGGACACTCGGAGAAGAGATCTCCCCGTGCGCGTTGGCGCAACAAGTGAAAACGGCGCTCGGCACGCCCGCAGTTATCCTCTCGGATGCGACAAGACCCGTGCGTACCGTCGCCGTCTCGGGCGGGGAGGGAAAAGACCTCATCTCGCTCGCCCGCGCGAGCGGCGCGGATGCCTATATCGCCGGCAGATTCGGATACCACGCGATGCAGGACGGGGCGGAAGCGGGGCTGACCCTCATCGAGGCGGGGCACTATTATACCGAGGTGGCGATCCTCGACCGTTTTGCACATCTGGTGCAAACCGCGTGCGATGCCGAGGTGATTTTCCTGCGGGAGCCGCCCGTCACGGTACTTTGACGGAAAAACAGTCAGATTTTTTGAATGAGATAAAGGACGATTTTACCGATGGAACTTTACGAAGAACTGGTCGCGCGCGGACTCATCGCGCAGACGACCGACGAAGCACATATCCGCGAGATGATCAACGCGGGGAAAGCCGTTTTCTATATCGGCTTCGACTGTACCGCGGACAGCCTGACCGCGGGGCATTTCATGGCGCTCACGCTCATGAAGCGGTTACAGGCGGCGGGGAACCGACCGATCGCCTTGATCGGCGGCGGTACCACCATGATAGGCGACCCCTCGGGCAGAACCGATATGCGGAAGATGCTGACGAAAGAGGATATTGCCCACAATGCAGAATGTTTCCGCCGTCAGATGGAGAGATTCATCGAGTTCGGCGAGGGGAAAGCCATGATGCTCAACAACGCCGACTGGCTCCTGAACCTGAACTATGTGGAGCTGCTCCGCGAGGTGGGTGCCTGCTTCTCGGTCAACAACATGCTCCGCGCCGAGTGCTACAAACAGCGCATGGAGAAGGGACTTTCTTTCCTCGAATTTAACTACATGATTATGCAGTCCTACGACTTCTACCATCTGTTCAAGAACTACGGCTGCAATATGCAGTTCGGCGGGGACGATCAGTGGTCGAATATGCTCGGCGGGACCGAGCTCATCCGTCGGAAACTCGGGAAAGACGCATACGCCATGACCATCACCCTGCTCACCGATTCACAGGGCAAGAAGATGGGTAAGACCGCGGGGAACGCCGTATGGCTCGACCCGAAGAAGACCTCGCCTTACGAGTTCTACCAGTACTGGCGGAATGTCGGGGACGCGGATGTGATGAAGTGCATTCGGATGCTGACCTTCCTGCCGATGGACGAGATCGAAGAGATGGCGACCTGGCAGGACGCGCGCATCAACGAGGCGAAAGACATACTCGCCTTTGAGCTGACCAAGATGGTACACGGCGAAGAAGAGGCGGAGAACGCGAGAAAGGCGTCGCGCGCACTCTTCGCGGGCGGTGAAGATGCCGAGGTGCCGACCACCGAGGTGACAGACGAGGACTTCCGCGACGGGACGGTCGACCTGCTCACGCTGATGGTGAAGGGCGGCATGGTTCCCTCTCGCTCGGAGGCGCGCCGCGCGGTCGAACAAGGCGGCGTGACGGTCAACGGAGAGAAAGAGACCGATGTCCGTCGGGCATATACAAAGGACGACCTCGCCGCGGGATTGCTTGTCAAGCGCGGGAAAAAGACCTTCCGTAAGTTCGTGCTCGCATAAACGCGCGGGCGTTGTTCCGTTAGTCAAAATTGAAATCAACAGGCATCGGCGGGGACACCGCCGATTGCTTTTCGGGGGGACAACTATGCGTGAGACTTATCGCTTAACTGCGGAGATCCCGCTGAATGAAGAATATGAAGTGATCGTGGTCGGGGGAGGACCCGCAGGATGCGCCGCCGCCACCGCTGCCGCACGGGATGGGGCGAAGACCCTGCTCATCGAGGCGACCGCCTCGCTCGGCGGCATGGGGACGAACGGGCTCATTCCGTTCTGGTGCGGGTTCACGAACGGCGGACCCCTTTGCAGTACCGGCATCGGGCGACAGGTCCTCGAGACCTGCCGCAGTCGGATGTGGTCGGGGGCAAGAGGCGACGGGAACAACTACGCCATCGACGCCGAGGTGCTGAAACGGGTCTATGACGACCTGGTGACCGAGGCGGGCGCGGAAGTTCTCTTTTGCACCGTGCTCTCCGCCGTGCGAACCGACGGGAACGGACGCGTGACCGAGATTATCGTCTCCAATAAGGCGGGACTCACCGCCTACCGCGCCAAGGTGTTCGTCGATACGACGGGCGATGCCGACCTCGTCGCATGGGCGGGCGGCGACTTTGTCCTCGGGGACGAACTCGGCGAGATGCAGGCGGGGACGCTCTGCTTCACCCTAACGGGCGCGGACATGGATGCTTATCGGCGCGTCAAGACCCATCGGGTCATCTATCCGAACCCTGAGGGAGAATACCCGCTGATTCCCGACGACCATTGTGTGACCGCGGCGGTCGGTGACGGGGCGGTCGGCTTTAATGCCGGTCATCTCATCGAGGTGAACGGAACCGACCCAAAGAGCATCTCCCGCAATCTCCTCCTCGGACGACGGCTGGACGAAGAAATCGTCGCCTGCATCAAAGAGCGGCTCCCCGAGACCTACGGGAATGCCTATCTCGCCAAGACCGCGTCGGTGCTCGGGGTGCGGGAAGGACGGCGCATCGTGGGCGATTACACCCTCACGAAAGAGGATTATCTCGCCCGCCGTACATTCCCAGACGAGATCGCGCGCAACAACTACAATTTCGACAGCCATGAGACCAAGACCGAGCGGAAACTGATGGCGGAAGGCAAACTGAAACCGGGGAGCAACGAGCAGTTCGTGTACGCGCCCGGGGAGTCCCACGGGATTCCGTACCGTGCGCTTTTGCCGCAGAAACTCGTCAATGTCATTGTCGCGGGACGCTCCATCAGCGCGGAGCGCAAGGTGATGGGCTCCATCCGCGTCATGGGCACCTGCCTCTCGACGGGAGAGGCGGCAGGGGTCGCCGCCGCACAGGCGGTCTCTCTCCCCGACGGGAATGTGCATCGGGTCGACACCGACCGCCTCCGCGCCCGCCTGAAAGAAGTCGGGGCGTATATCCTCTGATATGAAACGAAAAGAAAAACAGACCGATACCAAACAACCGATACCATACAAAACCAAAACGGGAGAGCGCACTTGTTGCGCTCTCCCGTTTTTTTCGGGGAATCAGGACTTCTCCGAATGATTTACCTATATCCGCGCCGCGGATTTGATTTTCTATTTGTGGGGCTTACTGGGCTTACTGCTCTTTGCCACCGTCTTCGGGGGCATCGTGCGCGTGACAGCAGGCGCAGTCGCCGTTACAGAATTTCTCCGCGTCGTAGGCGATGCCGTGTTTGTCGTAGTAGTCCTTGACCGCCGCTTTGACGGCCTCTTCGGCGAGGACCGAGCAATGAAGTTTATGCGCGGGGAGCCCGTCGAGCGCCTCGACCACGGCTTTGTTCGAGAGTTCGAGCGCTTCTTCGATGGATTTCCCTTTGATCATCTCGGTCGCCATCGACGAAGTCGCGATGGCAGAGCCGCAGCCGAAGGTGTTGAACTTGACATCGACGATGATGCCGTCCCGCACCTTGATATACATTTTCATAATATCGCCGCAGACGGCGTTCCCGACTTCACCGATCCCGTCCGCGTCATCCATTTTCCCGACATTACGGGGATGCTGAAAGTGGTCCATGACCTTTTCGCTGTATAACATATCGTACTCCTTGTATTTTTTAAATCAGATGCTTGCGCGTCCCGTTTTCGAGTTCCTCCCACACGGGGGACATATTGCGGAGGTATTCGACGATCCCCGGGACGGTCTTGATGACATGGTCGATTTCCTCTTCGGTCGTGTATTCGGAGAGGGAGAGACGGAGAGAGCCGTGCGCCACTTCGTGGGGGAGCCCGATGGCGAGGAGCACATGGCTCGGGTCGAGAGACCCCGAGGTGCAGGCAGAGCCGGAGGACGCCTCAATGCCGTTCATGTCGAGCATGAGCAGAAGCGACTCGCCCTCGATGCCCTCAAAGCAGAAGTTGACGATTCCGGGGACACGGTGGTCACGGTCGCCGTTTAAGCGGGCGTGCGGGATTTTCGTGAGTGCGTCAATGAGTTTATCCCGCAGGGGAATCATTTTGTTTGCGTTCTCGTCGAGATGCGCGACAGACTCTTCGAGCGCCGCGGTCATGGAGAGCACGCCGGGGATATTCTCGGTGCCCGCGCGTTTCCCGCGCTCCTGTGCGCCGCCGTCAATGATATTCGTCAGGACGATGCCGCGTTTCGCATAGAGCACCCCGACCCCTTTGGGTCCGTGGAACTTGTGCGCGGAGAGGGAGAGCATATCAATGGATTCTTCTTTGACATTCACCGGGATATGCCCCACTGCCTGTACCGCGTCGGTATGGAAGAGGACACCGCGGGCGCGGCAGAGCTCCCCGATTTCGCGAATGGGCTGTACCGTCCCGATCTCGTTGTTCGCGTACATGACGGTCACGAGGCAGGTGTCGGGTCGAATCGCCGCGGCGAGGTCGTCTATGCGCACCATCCCGTTCTCGTAGACATCGAGCAGGGTGACCTCAAATCCCTCTTTTTCGAGTCTGTTCAGGGTGTGCAGAACCGCATGATGCTCGAACTTGGTCGAGATGATGTGTTTCTTTCCTTTTTTCGCGCCGTATCTCGCGGCGGAGATAATCGCCTGATTGTCGGCTTCACTCCCCCCCGAGGTGAAATAGATTTCCCGCGCTTCACACCCGAGCAACTTCGCAATCCGTTCCCGCGCGCCCTCAAGTGCGGCGCGCGCCTCCTGTCCGACCGTATGCAGACTGGAAGGGTTCCCCCACACATTTTCGGTCGCATCGAAGAGTGCCCGCTTCGCCGTTTCACTCATCTTGGTGGTCGCGGCGTTGTCCAAATAGACCAACATAGTGGCTCCTTTTTGCTTTTCCTATGATTTTCATAGGGATTCTACCATAGAATCCCCACTCTGTCAATAGGAAATACATTGTCTTTTTGCGCTCGCGGGTATCTCGGACGAAAAACCGCCGCTCGGAGGGCGGCGGTTTCTAATAGAGTAGACAACGGTTCAGAACAGAATAGGCAACGGTTTCGACCGGATTGGAATAGACGCGGTTTATTTTTCTTTATAGTAGACGACGGTTCCGGGCGGGACAGAGTGAATCAGCCAGACGTTCCCTCCGATGACCGAATGGTCGCCGACGGTGGTCTCGCCGCCGAGGATGGTGGCGTTCGCATAAATCACGACATGGTTGCCGATATTCGGGTGACGCTTGACATTCTTGATGGGGTTCCCGTTTTCGTCGGTCTCGAAACTCTTTGCCCCCAACGTCACGCCCTGATAGAGTTTGACATGGTGCCCGATGACGGTGGTCTCGCCGATGACGATGCCGGTGCCGTGGTCGATGAAGAAATATTCGCCGATGGTCGCGCCCGCGTGAATATCGATGCCGGTCTTTTCGTGCGCGTATTCGGTCATGATGCGCGGGAGGAGCGGCACACCCAGCACATAGAGTTCATGCGCCATGCGGTAGATGGAGATGGCATAGAACCCGGGATAGCAGATGAGGATTTCCTCACGGCTCTTCGCCGCGGGGTCACCGAGATAAAGTGCTTCGATATCTTTCAAGAGCATGGCTTTGATGGCGGGGAGCCGCGAAAGAAACGCCCGACAAATCTCGCCCGCGTCGCCCGTCTTCTCCTGAAAGCCGAGCGCACACTCGACCTGACAGGTGAGGCACGCCTCGATTTTCGCGAGCAATTCCGCCAGTGGGATGGGCGGCTCTCTTCGGAAATAGCCGGGAAAGAGCAGTGCCTGTAAATCTTTCAGAATGTCAATGACGGTCTTGCGGTCGGGGACGGCGGGGTGAGCCCCCGCGTGTCTCACGGTATCGTCCGCCGCGGCAAGTTCTTTTAAGAGAGAGTCGTAAGTCATAGAGTCCTTTCAGGCGGGGGGAATCTGACCCGCCACGAGATCGTGAATGGAGATTTTGGAGAGATAGCCGTCAATGAGTGCTTCGAGCCCCTGCCACATGGGGAGGGTCAGACACATATCCGCCCGCCCGCAGGTGCTCTCTTTCGACCCGCAGTCGGGACATGCCATCATCGCGAGGTTCCCCTCGGTGACGCGGATAATCTCGCTGACGCGAATCTCCTCGGAGGGGCGCGCGAGTTGATACCCGCCCTCTTTGCCGCGGCAGGAGGTCACAAGCCCGCCCTCGCGGAGTAGAGAGACAATCATCTCGAGATATTTGAGAGAGATATTCTGCCGTTTGGCAATCGCTTTGAGAGAAATGTTCCCCTGATGCTCATGCTGTGTCAGGTCGATGAGTACCAGCAGGGCATACCGCCCCTTGGTGGAGATCATCATAAATGCCGCCCCCTTCGGTTTGATATCCCTATAATATCATAGGAATTAGAAAAAAGCAAGGGGCGGCATTTCGAAATTCCTTGGGTTCAGAGAACAAAAAAGAAAATCGAAAAGAATTGGAGAATCGAGCCGAGCAGGACGAAGAGGTGAAAGATGCCGTGGAAGAACCGATGTTTCGCCCCAATGAGATAGGTGAGACATCCGACCGTGTACGCCACGCCGCCGAAGAAGAGAAGCGCGGAGCCCACCTCCCCGATAGAGGAACGAACCACCCCAAAGCGGAAGACGATGCACCACCCGAGGAGCAGTGTCGCGATGTTGGAGAGCACCGCATACTTTTTGAGGTCAATGGCGTTGAAAGTGACGGCGATGGCGGTCAGCCCCCAGACCACGCCGAAGTAAGTCCACCCGAGCGCGGGAGAGACCTCGCGGAGCGTACAGAGGCAGTACGGGGTATAGGTACCGGCAATCAGGACAAAGACTGCGCAATGGTCCATCACTTGAAAGACCCGCTTTCCCATCAGGCGCGGCGACAGCCCGTGATAGATGCTCGACATGGTGTAGAGGAAAATGAGGGACACCCCGTAGACCGATGCCGATACGATGGAATAGGGCGAGCGGTGGAGTGCCGCGAGCAGAATCGAGAGGGTGGCGGCGACGACGGCAAAACCGCCGCCGACAATGTGGGTAATCATGTGGAAGCGTTCTTCCCCCCGCGAGTAGGCGGGGAGGGTACGGTATTTGAGCGGGGTGCGTTCCATGGGAAATCCTTTCTTGCGGGTCTTGCGTTTTTTTTGCGCGGTGTGTGTGACGCAAAAGTGTTTTTTGACCGTGCGATACGAGTGGAAAAACGCATTATTTTGCTATGCGAATCCATCGCACGAGGGGATGCTTTTGTGTGATGTGCGAGAAGCGGGAGGTTTTCGCTATGCGATACGCAAGATAAGAAGCAAACGAATTTTTGCCTGCGATGCGCGCGAATCACCGTATTTTTCTCTGTGCAGTCACGCGGAAAGAGTCGGGCGCGCTCCTCGAGCTCCTTTGCGAGGCGGCGGTCTCTTCTCCATCAGTATATACACGCCGCGCACGGGGAATCACCCGAAAGGAGAGAAATCTCGGGAGAGGTATTTGAGAGGAAACTCTCGGGGGAAATACGGCGATTCTCTTGTGCAGAGAGTGCTTCTACACCCTCTTTTCAAGCGGTCGAATTCGCGGAGAGTTTACAAATTCCCCTATGTTTTTCGGCTCCTCTTTGCTTGACAAGGGTTCCCGGCTATGGTAAAATAGGAAAAAACTATTTCCCTTGGGAAAATCCCCCGGGAGAAAGGAGACTGCCGTGTCCCGCTCGATGGAAGACCTCAAAATCATCATCGGAGAGAACCTCGTGAAACTGCGCCGCGGTGCCGAAATGACGCAATCTCAACTGGCGGAACGCCTCGGGTATACCGACAAGGCGGTTTCCAAATGGGAGTGCGGAGACGCCGTGCCGGATATTTGGGTACTCACCCGCATCTCGGAGGAATTTGGGGTGAAGGTAGACTATCTGCTCGAGAGGCACGAGGCGACCGAGGTGGCGGAAGCGCCGAAACGCATGACCGTCCGCCGCGGGATTATCACCGCCCTCTCCGCTCTGCTCGTGTGGGTGATCGCCACGGCGTGTTTTGTCGTGTTCGCGCTCGCGACCGATTGGGCGTACGCATGGCTCATCTTCATTTACGCGATTCCGGTATGCGCCCTCGTGGTGTTCATTCTGAGTTGCGTTTGGGGACATGTCATTCCGCACTATGTTTTTCTCTCGCTCTCCATGTGGGGCACCATTTTGTCGGTCTTCCTGTCGTTCACTTGTCTTCATCCCATCCCCTCAATCTGGATGGTGTTTCTGATCGGGATTCCCTTACAGATTATCATTTTCCTCTGGCCCGCGCTGTTCCGCAGACTGCAAAGAAGCGTGAAGCGGGGCAAAACGAAAGAGGATACCGAAGAGGATTCCGAGAGCCGAGCGTGATTCGCTCGGCTTTCTTTTAGCCTTAGTGAATTATACTATCAAGTGCAACAATTGCAAAAAGAGAAAAATTCAAACCGTTAACCTGCCATCGTATCGGTGAGACACAAAGCGAATCGGTACACGATGTGCAAATCCGACTATGTGTGCCGTCTTGTGCGTTGAATTGCCTTCTCCTGCGGGAGAAGGGGGACCGCGTGAGCGGTGGATGAGGAGTTAGTGAAGAAAACAATACTTCGCGTCAAAGATGAATCTAAGAAAAACGCCTCATCCGTCAGCCGATGGCTGCCACCTTCTCCCACGGGAGAAGGCATGGATTGGGAATCTTTTGCGGTTCCGGACAAACGAGGACTTCACGGTGAATGGAATCATCAAGTGTTGCACTTTATTTGACAATTCACTGCTTTGCGCACGGCGCGTGAGAAAAACAAAAAAACAAAAAAGTTCGCGCGGGCAGTGCGCGCAGGTGCGTAGATAAAAAATAAAAAGATTCTCGAGCGAAAATCGCGCGCGGGCGTTGTAAAGACCGGTTTTGTGTGGTAGAATGGTGGCGGAAAAACAGCCGCCGCACTTTTCGCGCGGCGGGAGAGGAGAATCTATGAAACGGACGGTCGCCTGCCTCTTGGCACTCATTTTGCTCATGACCCTGTTTTCGTGCGGCGAAGAGGACAGTACGCCGAAAGATTCGGAGGGGCTCGTCTATACCGCGCTCTCCGAGACGACCTGTGAAGTCAGCGGGCGGGGGACCTGCCTCGACGAGGACATTCGCGTCCCCGAGACCTCACCCGACGGGAAAAAAGTGGTCGCTGTCGGGGGCTACGCGTTCCAAAACGACACCACCCTAAAGACTATTTCGTTTCCAAAGACGGTGACCTCGTTCGGCGCATACGCCTTCGCGGGATGCTCTTCTCTCGAACAGTTGAGTTTTCCCGATAAATTGGAGAGCATCGGCATCTACGCATTTTCCCGCTGTTCCTCGCTCACCACGGTCTTTTTGGGCTCCTCTCTCGTGAATGTCGACGACGGCGCGTTCTCGGGGTGCGGGGAAATGAGCTACTGCTTTTTCCGCGGAGACAGCACGCAGTTCGGGAAAGTGCAGGTAGGGAACGGAAATTCCGCCATGACGATGAACCTCTATTATTACAGCGCAAAACAGCCGAACACGAGCGGGAAGTACTGGTATTATCAGAACGGCAGTGTGCGGATTTGGTAAAGGAGAAACACTATGAATTTTGCAAAAGTAGATGCATTTGTCGCAGGGCAGGAAAAGCGGGGGTTCCCCTCGTCCGACCTGACCATCGTGAAAGACGGGGAAGTAGTCTTCCACAAACGCTACGGCTATGCGAATGAGGAAAAGACCCGCGAGACCTCCGACCGAGATATGTACTATCTCTATTCGCTTTCCAAGGTCTCGACCTGCGTCGGCGCGCTCCGCGCCATCGAGCGGGGGCTCATTTCCCTCGACGACCCGGTGGCGAAGTATATCCCCGCGTTTGCCGATGTGAAAGTGCGCCGTCAGGGCGGAGAGCCGACGCCGGCGGAGACGGTCATGACGGTCCGTCACCTGTTCACCATGACGGGCGGACTCAACTATAACCTGTTCTCTCCCTCCATCCGTGCCGCACGGGATGCGGGAATCACCGACACCCTGTCGATTGCCTCCCGTATCGCGGAAGCGCCTCTTGATTTCGAGCCGGGCTCGTCGTATCAGTACAGCCTGTGCCACGATGTCCTCGCCGCGGTGGTGGAGGTCGCATCGGGGATGCGGTTCGCCGATTATCAGCAGAAAGAGATTTTCGACCCGCTCGGGATGACCGATACCACCTATCATATGAACGAGGAGCAGAAGAGCCGTCTCGTCGACCTCTATCGCTACAACGGCGCGACCTATACCGCAGAAAAGTGGGTCGGGTCGAACGGTTACATTCTCGGTCCCGATTATGACAGCGGCGGCGCGGGGCTCTCGTCGACCGGGCTTTCCTATGCGCGGCTCGCTGCGGCACTCTCGAACGGCGGGGTCTCGACGGACGGCTATGTGCTCTTAAAACCCGAGACCGTAGAACTCATGCAGAAGAACCAACTCGGCGACCACGCCCTGAAAGTCTTCGGAGACGGGCGTTTCGGCGGGTACGGATGGGGGCTCTGCTGTCGGACACATATCCGCCCCGACATTTCTCTCTCGCCCTCTTCTCCCGGGGAGTGCGGATGGGACTCGGCTGCGAACGCATATTTCCTCGCCGACCCGAGAAGAAAAGTGGGCATTGTATATCTAACCCATGTGCTCGGCTGCAACATGGGTTATGACCGTTACCACCCCGTGATTCGTGACTTGGTTTACGAAGGATTGGAAGAGTGATATGAAAGCACCGTTTCTTGTATGCCCGTCTTATCGGGGGCAACCCTATTTGAGACCTTGGCAGGGACCTCTCCACAGCCATGCCGACACTCCCGCATCGGGCGTGGGTCTGCCCGCGTTCCGTCGGCGGTTTACCTGCCCCGAGGCACCCGTCCGTGCGGAAATCGAGGCGACCGCCCTCGGGGTGTTTGAACTCTACCTGAACGGACAGCGCATCGGGCATCGGCAGGTGTCGGGCACGGTCTATGACGAACTGAAACCCGGTTTCATCGATTTTCGGAGCAGAGTCTATACCTACCGCTATGACCTCACGCCCTATCTCGCACGCGAGAACACCTTGGTCGCCGTGGTCGCACCAGGCTGGTGGGCGGGGCGTATCTCGTTCGGCGTATTCGGGCTGAAAAACCTCGCGTTTGCCTGCGAGATTTCGCTGACCTATCCCGACGGGACGCAGGAGACGCTATCGACCGATACCGCCGACTGGGAGACCACGGTCGCGGGTCCCGTCCTCTTCGCCGACATTTATGACGGTGAGACCATCGACGCGCGCCTGTTGCCGCCTTACGCGGACGGGGAACACTATACGTGGAAGAAACCCGAGACTTATTCCTATGAGGGAGAGGTCATCCCCAGAGTGGGGCCGCCCGTACGGCTCCGCCCCGACCTCACGCGCCGCCCCGCGAGCGCGGTCGTCTATCGAAAAACCGAAGAAACGGGGACTGATTTTGGCAGGATCGTCCCCCGCGTGAGACGGGTGGGCAACGGCGCGGAAGAGGTCGTCCTCTTGCCGGGAGATCACCTGATTCTCGATTTCGGACAGAACTTGGTCGGGCATCCGCGCCTGACCCTCTCGACATCTTCGGGGTGCCAAATCACGGTCAAAGTCGCGGAGATGCTGAACGACAGCGGCAGTCTCGCACGGGGCAATGACGGACCCGCAGGGTCTCTCTATGTGGCGAACTACCGCACGGCGCACGCCCTCATCGGGTATACCGCGGCGGGGGTCGGCGAGGAGACTGTCGAGCCGCTCTACTCGTTCTACGGGTTCCGCTATTTGGAGATCACGGCGGATGCCGAGACCTCGCTCCATATCGCCGAGGCGTGCGTACTGACCTCCGACCTCACCGAGACGGGCGAATGTGAGACCGATAACGCGGAGGTCAACCGCCTGATTCAAAACACTGTCTGGGGCAGACGCGGGAACTATCTCCATGTCCCGACCGATTGCCCCCAGCGAGACGAGCGCCTCGGCTGGTCGGGTGACACGCAGATTTTCGCGGGGGCGGCGGCATATCTCTCCGATATCCGCGGATTCATGCAAAAGTGGCTCCTCGATGCGACCGACTCGCAGAAGACGCTGGACGGTGCCTACGGAGATGTCATCCCCAATGTTCTCGAGGATGTCAACGGCGGAAACGCGGGATGGGGTGACGCGGCGGTCATGGTGCCGGAAGTCCTCTATCGGATGTACGGCGACACCGAGATTCTCCGCACGCAGTACCCGTCCATGGAGACCTATATGGATTTCCTAGACCGCTTCGGACACGGGGCGGGGGGACGCACCTTCTACGGCGACTGGCTCGCCTATGAGCCGACCGAGAAGGCGTATATCGCCAAAGTCTATTACGCGAATGACGCGCGCCTCATGGCAGAATACAGCCGCATCCTCTCCGAGGGACCCGGGGATTTCTATGCCCGCCGCGCCGTATTCTATGATGAACTGTTCGCTCGGCTCAAATCCGAGTGGCAGGCGGCGTATCTCAAAGACGGGGAGCTCACCCTCACGACCCAAACCGCGTATCTGCTCGCCCTGCACTTCGGGCTGGTCGACGGAGAGACCTATCAAACCCTCGCCCATCGGCTCGCCGAGAAGATTCGGGAAAACGATTTTACCCTCTCGACCGGGTTCTTGGGGACGGGCATCCTCGCCGGGACCCTCTCCGAGGCGGGAGAGGACGGGCTCGCGTATTCGCTGCTCTTACAGGTCAAAGACCCGTCGTGGCTGTACTCGGTCAGACAGGGGGCGACCACCGTCTTTGAGAGATGGAACTCTTATACCCGCGAGACGGGGTTCGGCGATGTCAGCATGAACTCCTTTAACCATTACGCCTACGGCGCGGTGGTCGAATGGCTGTACGCCTATGCCGCGGGGATTCGCCCCGACCCCGATTTCCCGGGGTTCGCCCACCTCATCCTCGACCCGCGCCCCGATACCCGCACGGGAGAAGACCTGCCCCGGGGGCAGGAACCCATCAGACGGGTCTCGGCACGGTATGACAGCATCCGCGGGACGGTCGAGAGCGCGTGGCACTACGAGGGGGACACCTTTGTTTGGCACTTCACGGTGCCCGACGGGGCCACCGCAACCGTCTCGTTCCCGTGCCTTGCGGGCAGGGTGCCCGACTATGAGAGAAAGACCCTGACCCTGAATGGCGTCACCTACACCGCCCGGGAACTCTGCGGACAGCACAAAGGGAACCGCCTGATTTTTGAACTACCGGGAGGGAGGTACGAGGCGAGATGACCGACGGGATCGAGACCGAGCGGAAATACCTCATTCGGTTACCCGAGGAGGGCTTCCTTGCGCGCGGGGAGAAGTGGGAGATCACCCAAACCTATCTCACCGCCGCACATGGGAACCGCCGCGTGCGGGAAGTGAAAACAGACGAGGGCACCAAGTATATCTATACCGAGAAACACCGCCTGTCGGTGCTCTCCTGTCGGGAGGAAGAGCGAGAGATCACCCGCGACGCGTATCTTGCCCTCCTCGCCGAGGCGCGGGCGGACAGCGCCCCCATCCAAAAGACGCGGTATCGAATCCCCTATGGGGGGCATATGCTCGAAATCGACCGTTTCCCGTTTTGGTCGGATACGGCACTGTTGGAAGTGGAACTGGCAGACGAAAACGACCTGTTCTCGCTCCCCGACACCGTGACGGTACTCCGAGAGGTCTCGGGAGACCCGCTCTATAAGAATACGAACATCGCACGCTATTTGAAGGCGCACCCCGACGAGGCGTTGCCGCAATAATCGGCTACGCGCAGCCTTTTACGCCAAAGAAAGCGGAACGCGAAGCGATAGAATACCAAAAGCAAAACACAACGCGAAAAGCAAAACAAAAGCATCCCGTTTCGGCGGGATGCTTTTTTATGGAGAAAACAAATCGGAGGACAAAGGGTGTGTTTTACGCTTTGAAATCCTCTTCGAGGGAGGCGGAGAGAAACGCGCGGGTGAGCGGACTCTTGGGGCGGTCGAAGACCTCCTCGGGGGTGCCCATCTCTTCAATGCCGCCGTTCGCCATAAAGACGACGCGGTCCGAGACGCGGCGGGCGAAGCCCATCTCATGCGTGACCACGATCATGGTGCGTCCCTGCTCTTTGAGCGCACGGATGACGCGGAGCACCTCTCCCGTCAGTTCGGGGTCGAGGGCGCTCGTGGGTTCATCGAAGCAGAGAATGTCGGGGGAGAGAGCGAGCGCACGGGCGATAGCGACGCGTTGGCATTGCCCGCCCGAGAGTTCACAGGGATAGGCGTTTTTCTTTTCGGAGAGACCGACCTCCGCGAGCAGTTCCTCGGCTTTGGTACGGCATTCCGCCTTTGCTTCTTCGCGTTTCGCGCGTAGCTCCCGCCCGCGGAGGGTCTGCTTCAGCGTCTCGTCGACGCGGAGCCACAGGGGCATCCGCACATTCTCGAGTACGGTATACTGAGGGAAGAGGTGAAACGACTGGAACACCATGCCGAAGCGCAGACGGAACGAACGCATCTCCTTTTCGGAGTACTTTTTTTCCGCATCGAAGCGACAGTCGTCGCCAATTTGGACGGTACCCGCATCCGCCCGCTCCAAGAAGTTGAGACAGCGGAGAAAAGTCGTCTTTCCTCCGCCCGACGAGCCGATGATCGAGACCACCTCGCCCCTCTCTTGCGTATAGTCAATCCCCTTTAAGACTTCGGTTTCGCCGAAGCGCTTGGTGAGACCTTTGACTTCCAAAAGTGACATAGTGTAGACCTTTCCGGGATGGCTTAAATCTGATAATAGGACAGTTTCTTCTCGAGGTAGCGGAAGAGCAGCGTCAGAATGCCGATGAATACGAGGAAGAACACGCCGATATAGAAGAGCGGCCAAATGATGGCTTTCGACAGGATGTAGACCTGGTTGACATAGAAAATCTCCGCGACCGAAATCACGCGCGCGAGCGAGGTGTCCTTGACGAGCGTCATGACCTCGTTCGATATGGGGGCGAGAATGCGTTTCACCACCTGCATGAGAATGACGCGGAAGAAAGTCTCGGTGCGCGTCATGCCGAGCGCCTTCGCCGCCTCGTACTGCCCACGCGGAATGCTCTGAATCCCGCCGCGGTAGATCTCCGAGAAGTAGCAGGCGTAGTTGATGACGAACGCGACGAGCGCGGCGATGAATCTGCCGTTCTCTCCCGGAAACAGTTGGATCCGAAAGAGCATCCCGGGGACATAGAAGACCACGAACAGTTGGAGCATCAGGGGGGTCCCGCGGATAATCCAAACAAAAGTGCGGGTCAGATATCGAACGGGACGGAACGGACAGACCGAGCCGAACATGACCACAACTCCCAGAGGGATCGACAGGACGAGTGTCAGAAGAAACAGGAGACAAGTCGTGCCGAATCCTTCCAGGAGCAGGGCGTTAATGGAGGCGAAACTCATGGATTATTTGCCGATATTCTCAATGAGTGCGTTGGACAGACCGTATTTTGCGGCGATGGTGGCGAGGGTGCCGTTCTCGGACAGGGTCTTGATGGCGGCGTTGACCTTCTCGGTGAAGTCGCTGCCTTTACGGAATCCGATGGCGTAGACCTCGGGTTCACAAGTGATGGCGGTGTTCTTGGCGAGATCGGTATAGTTGCCGGCACCGACCTGCGCGTTTGCCAGGAGGACATCAATGACGATGAAGTCGACCGTGCCCGCTTTCAGCTCCATCAGCGCATCTGCCTGACTTGCCGCCGCGGTGTAGTTCTCGGTGGCATCTTTCGCAACGGCTTCTCCTGCCGAGCCGGCCTCCGCCATACCTTTGAGACTTGCGAGGGATTCGAGGGTGGTGTAGGAAGCGACCGCATCGGCTTTCATCACGATGCACTGCGAGTTGTTCAGATAGTCATACGAGAAGTCCACATATTCGGCACGGGAGACACCGTCCTCATCGCCGCGGGTAAAGCCGTTCCAAATGGCGTCGATTGCACCACTGTTGAGTTCGGTGTATTTGGCGTCCCAAGAGATCAGCTGGAATTTCACTTCCACGCCGAGTTCTTTCGCGACTGCCTGTGCAAATTCGGTATCGAAGCCGACCAGATCACCGTTCTCGTCAAAATAGTTCATAGGTTCGTAGTAGGTAATGCCGCAGACGAATCTGCCCTTTTCTTCAATCTCTTTCCAGTCGCTCTTCCCGCAGGAGACGAGAGAGCAGAGAAGCGTCGCCGCCAAAATGACAGAGAGCAGAAGGCTAAGTAGTTTTTTCATGATTTGTTTCCTCCGAAATGGTTGTATGTTTGATTTATCACTTTAGCTTGTTAAAACTTTATCTAACTAAAGTGACCCTATCATATCATACGCTTTTTCTCTTGTCAAGAGTTTTAGGAAAAGTTTTTGAGAAAAAAATTTCGCTCGGCTTGACACGCAAAATCCCTACCTATATAATATAGTTTAGACGGGGAATCCCGAGAAAAGGAGGGCTCGCAATGAGCAAAGAAGACCAGGAAGCTTTGGACGCGAAGATCGCGGAAGGCGAGAAACGCGTCAAAAAGGAAAAACGGGCAAAACAAAAGAAACAGGCGGCGAGTTTTTGGGCGGACTTCAAGAAGTTCATCACTCGCGGGAACATCGTGGACATGGCGATCGGTGTCATCGTCGGTAGTGCGTTCACCGCGATCGTGACGGCACTCAGCAATCAGATTATCAAGCCGATCATCAACTTCATTCTGATGAAGATTGTCGGCAAAGACGCACTCTCCGAAGTGTTCACTTTCCTGAATCGCGTCTATGTCACGGATGCGGCGGGGAATCCGACGACGGAAATCGACCTTGCGAACTCGATTTACATCGACTGGGGCGCGTTTATCAACGCGATTCTGAACTTCCTCATCATCGCCATGTGTCTGTTCATCATGCTTCGCATCGCGACCAATGTGAAGAAACGGATGGATGAAGCCGTCAATCACGAGAAGATTCAGGCGGAAAAAGCAGCGGCGGAAGCAAAAGCGGCAGAAGAGAAAGCAGCGGCGGAAGCCAAGGCGGAGGCAGATGCCAAAGCGGCGGAAGCGCAGGCGGCGAAAGAAAAGGAATTTTACGAGAATGTTCGGAAACAGACCGAACTGCTCGAAAAGATTGCCGCAAATATCCACTGATTTTTTACAAAACCAAAACGGCGGGGCTCCCCGCCGTTTTGATTTATATAACGAAAATCATGCGTTTGTGATCAAGGGAAATCGCCATATAGAAAACGCGGCGGGAGCAAGCCCCCGCCGTAACATACGAATATCGCATCTTCCGAATACGGTAAGGTCGCGAACGATAAATTGTTCCGAACCATTCCTTTGCGATTCCGTGTTTGAACGCAAAAGCGGCGGGAGCAAGCCCCCGCCCTACAACCCGCCGCAAAATGCCTCTCACTCCGGGAGAGGTGGCGGGCGGAGCGCGACGGAGAGGGTCATGCCTCCCTCTCCGGGAGGGAGGTGGCACGGCGGAGCCGTGACGGAAGGAGTCGGACCTCACGAGATTGACGACTT
>JAQYLJ010000018.1 GCA_028720145.1 Clostridia bacterium | reverse complement strand
GATTTCCCGATCCCGGGTTCCCCCGACAGAAGCACCACGGACCCCTCTACGATCCCGCCGCCGAGGACGCGATCGAGTTCCCCCATGCCTGTGGGAAACCGCAGATATTCCGGCAGTTCCAGTTCCTCAAAGCGTACCGCGGGGCGACTGGGTTTTGCCGGACGCGCCTGTGTATGCTCCTCGGTCAATACTTCTTCTTCCATAGTGTTCCATGCGCCGCACTCCGGGCATTTCCCCAGCCATTTCGGACTGGTCGCCCCGCAGGCGGAACAGAGGAACTGTGTTTTCGGCGTTTTCATGAAGATCCTCACACATCCTGATTGATATACTCCATCATAGCACAAAACAAGACAAAAGACAATTCTTTTTGATAGGCATCGTCCGTGAGACGCGCACATTCCTCGGGATTCGTGAGAAAACCGCACTCAATCAAAACCGTAGGATGCTCCGCGTGATCAAGCAGGTAGAGAGCCCCGGTCGTCTCTTTCGCTTTTCGGTGGTTCTCATTCTGTAACGCTTCGCGCACACGCGCTTGTATGCCGTTCGCGAGGCGGGATGCATCGGCGGCACCAATGGAATACCAGACTTGCAGTCCGCGTGAGGACGGCTGCGGAAAACTGTTCATGTGAACACTGACGACGATTGCCCCCGCCGTCTCATTTGCGATCTTTAACCGATTTGCGAGGTCGGTCGCTTTCTTGTGTCCTTTTTCGACGGTCGCGGGGTCGTAAAGCAATGCGTCATTCGTGCGCGTCTCCACTACCGTATACCCTGCTAAGCGGAGTTCTGCCGATAGATATGTAGTGATTTTTAGGTTAATATCCTTTTCATATACCCCGTTGACGCCGATGGCGCCGCAGTCTTCTCCCCCATGACCGGCATCCAGTACAAAGACGGGCGTCGACGCGGGGACGGGTGTCGCCACAGTCTCTTTCCATATCAGAGGTTCCGCGAGAAAGTATCTGTAAAACACCGCGAACATGAGGAGAAACGATAAGCATCCGAGAGAAAACTTCCGGAACCAATGAAATCCCTGTCCCGACATAAAAAACTCCATACACTTTTTTTCAAGTATATGGAGTAAATTCGGACTCTATGATTATCTGTCGGTCGTCGGGGGATGCCCGAAAAAGAGTTTCTTATCATGGAGCCCCAGTATATATGACCCCCACGACACGAGAATGGCGGGAATGACCGAGAGGAAATAGGCGAGCCAAACGAGGAAGCCCGAGATCGCGGTCAATGTCTCCAAAAGCGATGCGGGCAGAATGGCACCGATAAGCCCGTCATACATGGATTGGAGGAAGTACATGATAATCTGCATAATCCCGTACATACCTTGGGCAAAACTGCCGCTCGCGACGGCATAGCCAAATAGCCACCCAAAAAACATCAAAATCAGGATGATAAAGTTCGGCACCTGTGCAAACAGCATGATTTTCAATCCATAGTGTTTGTCCGCTTGTAGCGTCCCGTTATCAATCTTGACCTTGTGCTTCATCCCCATTTCCAAGAGGGTCGCATAAAGAATATAGAGATAGAACAGGATGGAAAAGATGCTCGCGACGAGCGAGAGCCAGTTGAAACTGCCGCCTTTCCACATTCGTGATGCCATCACCAAAACGATACCGAATACAGCGAGGGCAAACTGATTCAGAAAGAGCCTGACAATCTCATAGGAATTCTTCTTGAAGAACTTCATTCGTATTCCCCTTTTGTCTGATACTTTATTGTAGCTCTCCCCTCTTCTTTTTGCAAGTCTTTTGCGGGCGCGCGTAAAAATTATTTACAGATTGTCCATGAAGCGAGCAAAAAATGTGCTACAATGAATTATACAAAACCATTGTGAGGCAATCAAATGGCAGTACAATCGCTACGCAAGGAAGAACTGGCGGAATTTCCGCCTATCGCCATCGAGTTCCAAAGAACCCTGACCAGCGTCTACGGGCGCAGTCCGATGACGGTCTTTGAGTATATGCTCGATCTCCGCTTGTTCCTCAAATATCTCTCGGCGCTCGATCGCGGCATGGATCCCGCATTCGAGGATATCTCCGCCGTTCCCTTTCATGACATTGATGAAGAACGGCTCAAACAGGTCGTACCGCGGGACATCCTCGGCTACTTATATTACTTAACGCAGACCAAAGAGAACTCTGCCGTCACCCGCAACCGAAAACTCTCCTGTCTGCGTACATTCTTCAAGTTTCTGCTCCGCACCGACAGGATTGAACACGACCCGACTCAGCAAATTGAGGGTCCTAAAAAAAGAGCCACTCTGCCGAAGTTTTTGACGCTGGACGAGAGCTTATCGCTGCTCGATGTGGTGAATCGGTCAGACTCAAAATCCAAACGGCGCGATTACGCGATTCTGACCCTCTTTCTCAACTGCGGGATGCGTCTGTCCGAACTCACGGGAATCAACCTCACCGATATCTCGCAGGACTTCCAGTCCTTGCGTGTCCTCGGGAAAGGCAACAAAGAACGGGTCGTCTACTTAAATGATGCCTGCCGCGACGCGCTGACCGAATACCTGCGCGAGCGTCTCGACGGAACCCCGGAGAAAATGCGGCAAAAGGCATTGTTCCTGAGTACCCGCAATCAAAGAATCAGCAATAAGACCGTACAATGGATGGTCTACAAGTATCTGGATGCAGCGGGTCTCCATGCCCCCGGGATGTCCGTCCATAAGCTCCGCCATACCGCGGCGACCCTTATGTATCAGACGGGACGCGTGGATGTCCGCGTACTGAAAGAAATCCTCGGACATGAACAACTCAACACCACGCAGATTTACACCCATGTCACCAACCGCAATATGGCGGATGCCGTGAACAGCAACCCCCTGTCGACGGTACGGCGCATCGACCCCGTGCAGGATGTTGTCAGACGTGCACGTGAAGAAAAAGCGGACGGGACAAAAAAGAAACCCGACAGCGACACACCGAAGGAGGACTGACCCATGGCTACCGCTTACCGCATCGAAGAAATCGAATCCTGGTACCGCTCGGTTTCCGCAGGAGAGGAACTTCTCCTGTCGGGGGTGATCTATACCGCGAGAGACGCGGCGCACAAAAGAATATTTGCCGCCCTCGAAAAAGGGGAGCCGCTCCCTTTTCCCCTGACCGGCACCGCCATTTACTACGCGGGACCCACCCCTGCGCCCGAGGGGCGTCCGATCGGCTCCTGCGGACCTACGACATCCTGTCGGATGGACCCCTATCTTCCCGAACTCACAAAACTCGGTCTCCGCTGTACAATCGGGAAAGGCGACCGCTCAAAAGAGGTCTATGATGCCCTCAAAAAATACGGCGGCATTTATCTCGCCGCCATTGGAGGTGCGGGTGCTCTGTACGCCCGTTCGGTTCTGAAACAGGAAGTCATCGCCTATGACGATCTCGGCTGTGAATCCGTCAAGCGTCTCACGGTCAAGGATTTTCCCGTCTTTGTCGGCATCGACGCACAGGGGAATTCTCTCTTTCGGGAGGAATTATGACAGTCGGTGAAAAAATCAGAGAGCGCCGCCTCGCCTGTTCACTGACGCAGACCGAACTGGCGGGTGACCAAATGACCCGCAATATGATAAGTGAAATCGAGAGCGGAAAAGCCATGCCCTCTCTCAAAGCCGCGCAATATCTCGCTTCGAAACTGGGGGTCAGTATCGACTACCTTTTAACGCCCGCACGCTCCATTGAGGAGGAAAATCTAGCGCTTTGGTTTCCCAAAGTCGAGGAACTTATCCTCGCAGGCAAGTATGAAGAAGCCATTTTAGTCGCTCGGGAAAAACTCACGGGTGTCAAAAGCGATACCCTCGCCTATCTTCTCGCGTCGGCGCACCTGTACGCTGCCGAAGCTTGCGCCGCGGGCGGCTCCGTCCACACGGCGGAAACCCACCTTGCGGAATTGGAAACCTGCATGAAGGAAACCCGGTTCGATGTCTCTCATCTTCAGGCAAGAGCCATTTTGGTGCGTGCGCTCGTCAGCGACCCCATCACCCCGAAGTACGCCTTGAATGAAGACGACTACCGTACCGTATCCGACGCTGCAACCGAAGAGGAACTCTATCACTATATTCGGGACGACTGGGAATATCCTTACCGTACCGAAGTCTACGCGAAACATATGGAAGCCAAACGCCGAATGAAAGAATACCGCTTTCAAGAAGCAATCAGCACGCTGGAAAGCGCAGCAGACGCGCGGGATTCAGGGAAAATCAGCGTATTGCTTCTTTATCGAATCTACGCAGACCTGGAAACCTGTTACCGAGAACGCAAGGATTATGAGAACGCGTACCGCTTTGCGGCGAAGCGAAATGCCCTTCTCTCCTCGTTCCGAAATTGACTCGATGCGACCCCTGTCGCGACCCAATCGGAGAAACCGTCAAAAACTATACGGTTTCTCCGATTTTTTGTTTTTATTTTTGTTGATTATTCGTGCATTTCTGCGCTTGACCCCGCGGATGGTTTGTGGTAGTATAGTATTCGGTGAAAAATTGGATTAAATTAAATTATCTATTCATGAAAGGAGCCGATTTGGGGACAAATCGGAGTACATGCCTATGAAAAAGAAACCGACTGTCAGTCCCTTCCCCTCAGCCGGGGAACTGCGTGATACGCTGACGGCGGAGGGAGTCTCTCCCGCGCGCGCTGCCCTTGTGGGTCTTTTCGACGCAGATACCTTTGTGGAGACGGGTGCCTTTACCAAGCGCTCGTACCATGACGGTGCACTCATCGGAAAGGATGCCGATTTTGAGGGGGTCATCACCGGTTACGGTGCTGTCAACGGGCAACTGGTTTTTGCGTTCGCGCAGGACGAAACGCGTATGAAAGGCGCGGTGGATTCCCGTCACGCCGATAAGATTGAAGCGCTTTATGACCTCGCCGTCAAACGGGGCGCTCCCGTGGTCGGAATGTTCGCGTCTTCCGGCGCAGACATTTTTGAGGGGGTCACTTCCATGGCGGCGTATGCCCGCATTCTCAAAACCGTGAGTCTCGCATCCGACGAGATCCTCCAAATCGCCTATGTGCGCGGCACCTGCATCGGGACCGCTGCCGCCATCGCCGCCGCCTTCGACTTCACGGTCGTCAAAGAGGGCGTTCCTTTCTATGCCTCGTCGGAGGAACTCGGCGGAAAACAGAATGGTGAAGACACTTGGTGTTTCCACGGCTCTGAAAGCGATTCCCTTACCTATATCAAATCCCTCATCCACTTCATTCCCGACGGAGACATTGAGGGAGACACCACCGATGATCTCAATCGGCGGCTCCCCGCCCTCCCCTTCGCCGATGATATCCGCGGCTCGCTCGCCGCGATTGCGGATAACGGTGAACTCATTGAAGTCTCTCCGTCTTACGGCCCCGCCGCCGTCACCTGCTTTGCGTCGATCGGCGGTGTCAAATGCGGCATCGTCGCTTCCGACTACGCGCAGGACGAGGGGAAACTGACGCGGGACGCCTGCTACAAGATTTCTGCGTTTCTGAATATCTGCGACTCTTTTGCTCTGCCTGTCGTGACGCTCGTGAACTCCCTCGGAGTCTCCCCTGCCACACCGACCGACGCGGTGAAAGACCTCGCGCTTTCCTATGCCGCCCTCGGTGTCCCCGGTGTGACGGTACTGCTGGACCATGCGATTGGTGCCGCGTTCTCCCTCCTCGGGTCGAAGAGTCTCGGATGCGAACTGGTCTATGCCCTCCCCTCGTCCGAGATTGGGATTCTCCCGGCGAACGCTTCAGTCGCGTTTGCCTGGAATGACGAAATCGGGAACGGTACGACGCGGGAAGAACTCGAAGCGAAGTGGAAGGCGTCGGTCGCCTCTCCCGTCAGCGCTGCCTCGACAGGAGAAGTCGATGACCTCATCGACGAGAGCGAGATTCGGGCGCGGATTGCTTCCGCCCTGCTGATGCTCACCTGTTGAGGAAAGGAGAAACGCCATGTATTTTGCCCTCTATTCCGATACCGCACGGTTTGGGAAAGACGGCGGCTTTCAAACCATCGGTGATGTGTTCAAAAACGGACTGCCCACGGCTCTGATAGGGCTTTTGACGGTGTTTGCCGTCTTGGCAATCGTCTGGGGAGTTCTTGAACTCTTTCATCTGATCAGCCATGGCAGAAAGCCCAAGCAGGCTCCGCCCGCACAGCACTCTGCCATCGCGCCGCCTCCCTCCTTACCTATCGAAAAAGCACCGACCGTGACCCCCGAGGTCGCAACTCCCGCAATATCTACCGCCGACGATGAGGAAATCACAGCCGTCATCGCCGCCGCCATCGCCGCCGCAGAAAGCGAGCAACCTACCGGCTCGTTCCGAGTCGTATCATTTAAGAGAAAGTGAGGTTTTCAGAAAATGAAAAAGTATCAGATTACTGTCAACGGAAATGTATATGAGGTGGAGGTGGAAGAGGTCGCCGCCGGTGCAACGGAGCAAGCGCCCGCAGCCCCCAAAGCACCTGTCACCCCCGTGGCGAAAGCGCCTGCCGCCGCCCCGAAAGCTGCCGCTCCCGCTGCACCCGCCGCAGGGACTAAACCCGTCACGGCTCCCATGCCCGGCACCATTCTCGAAGTGAAAGTGACCGTGGGTCAGAGCGTGAAACGTGGCGAACCGCTGTTCATTCTGGAAGCCATGAAAATGGAGAATGAAATCCCCGCTCCCGAGGACGGCGTGATTGCCTCCGTAGATACGACAAAGGGTGCTTCTGTTGCCTCCGGCGCAGTTCTTGCCACTCTGAAATAAGGAGCCAATTATGCTGGAAGCGATAAAATCCTTTCTGGGAAAGACAGGAATCGCTCTACTCTTTTCATCTGCCGATTGGTGGAAGACACTGGTGATGTATGTCATCATCGGGGCTCTCTTCTACCTTGCCATCGTGAAAAAGTTTGAGCCGCTACTGCTCTTGCCGATTGCATTCGGGATGCTCCTCGCAAACCTGCCGGGCGCTGAACTGATGCACATGGACTTCTTCTTCGATGAACACTATATTCATCCCGAGACGGGCACCATGGCTCCCGCCATGCAAAAGTTTCTTTACTATCTTAACGGCATTGCCCCCAACCTTTGGACGCTGGTAGACGGTGAGACCTTGAGATTCACTTTTGCAGGTCTTGATGCCAACACGGTAGCGGGTATTTTGCAGGAGTTCTCCGATTTGGGTCTTACGAGCGTCGCCACCCTCTCCGAAGCGGGCGAAATCCATGTCACCATGTCCGCGATTCTCAAAGAAGTGGTTAGCCACGGCGGACTGGTCGATCTTCTGTACCTCGGCGTGAAACTCGGGATCTATCCCTCCCTCATCTTCCTCGGAATCGGCGCGATGACCGACTTCACTCCCCTGATCGCCAACCCGAAGAGTTTGATGCTGGGCGCCGCTGCACAGCTCGGCGTTTTCGCCGCATTCTTCGGTGCTCTCTTCTACTTCTCTCCCGCGGAAGCGGCATCCATCGGTATCATCGGCGGTGCGGACGGTCCGACGGCGATTTTGGTCACCAAGACTTTGGCGCCCTCCCTCTTGGGAGCCATCGCGATTGCGGCATACAGCTACATGGCTTTGATTCCCATGATACAGCCGCCTATCATGCGACTGCTCACGACCAAAAAAGAGCGCTCGATTAAAATGTCCACTCTGCGTCCCGTCTCCACGGTACAGAAAGTGCTCTTCCCCATCCTCGTGACCTTGGTCGTGGTTCTGATTGTTCCGGATGCCGCTCCTCTTGTCGGCTTCCTCATGCTCGGGAACCTGTTTAATATCTCGGGTGTGACCGACCGTCTCTCCAAGACCGCTCAGAACGAACTCATCAACATCGTAACCATTTTCTTAGGTGTCTCGGTCGGCGCGACCGCATCTGCCGAAAACTTCCTCAAACCCAGTACCCTCTTGATCATCGGACTGGGACTGGTCGCTTTCTGTCTCTCGACCGCGGGCGGTGTCCTCGGCGGGAAACTCATGTGCTGGCTCACCAAAGGAAAGATCAATCCTCTTATTGGTGCCGCCGGCGTCTCCGCAGTCCCGATGGCTGCCCGTGTGGCGCAGAATGAAGGACGCAGAGAAGACCCCACCAATTTCCTCTTGATGCACGCGATGGGACCGAATGTGGCGGGCGTGATCGGCTCTGCCGTCGCCGCCGGATTCCTACTTAGTTGCTTTGCCTGACGGGGCAAGAAAGGAACGATATGTCTAAAGTACTGATTACCGAAACGGTTCTTCGGGACGCGCATCAATCTCTTGCCGCGACCCGTATGACGACCGAAGAAATGCTCCCCATCCTCGAAGAAATGGATCATGTCGGCTACCATGCGCTTGAAGCATGGGGTGGCGCGACCTTTGACGCCTGCCTGCGGTTCTTACACGAGGACCCGTGGGAACGGCTGCGCACCATCCGCGACCATGTGAAGAACACCAAACTGCAAATGCTCTTCCGCGGACAGAACATCCTCGGCTATCGCCATTACGCCGACGATGTCGTCGAATACTTCGTACAGAAGTCCATCGCGAACGGCATCGACATCATTCGTATCTTCGACGCGCTGAACGACCCGCGGAACTTGGAGACCGCCATCCGTGCGACCCTGAAAGAAGGCGGTCATGTGCAAGCCGCCATCTCCTACACCACCTCTCCCTACCACTCCAATGCGAAATTCGCGGAATACGCAAAACAGCTCGAAGAGATGGGCGCGAACTCCATCTGTATCAAAGACATGGCGGGGCTGCTCAGTCCGTACAGTGCGTATGAACTGGTCAAAGAACTGAAATCCACGGTGAAGATCCCGATTGAACTCCATACCCACTATACGAGCGGGCTCGGCTCCATGACGCTCCTCAAAGCCATCGAAGCGGGTGTAGACATTGTGGATACCGCGATTTCCCCGCTCGCGATGGGCACCTCTCAGCCGCCGACGGAATCCATCGTCGCGACCCTCGCGGGGACGGAATATGACACGGGGCTTGACCTCAAACAGCTCGATAAAGTCTGCCGCTACTTCACCGGCATCCGTGAGAAGTATTTGGAAAGCGGTCTGATTGACCCGAAAGTGCTGTCGGTCAATGTCAATGCCCTCATGTATCAAGTCCCGGGCGGAATGCTCTCGAACCTCATTTCTCAGTTGAAACTCGCCGGGAAATCCGACAAACTCCAAGAGGTGCTGGAAGAAGTGCCGCGCGTGCGCGCAGATGCGGGGTATCCTCCGCTGGTAACCCCCTCGTCGCAGATCGTCGGCACGCAGGCAGTCAACAATGTGCTGTTCGGTCAGGACGGAAGATACTCTCGCGTGACGAAAGAATTTCGCGGTCTGATTCGCGGGGAATACGGGAGATGCCCTGCCCCGATCGACCCCGAATTTCGCAAAAAGATCATCGGAGATGCCACGCCCATCGACCATCGTCCCGCGGATGATATCAAACCCGAACTCGCTACACTCAAAGAAAAGGTCGCCCCGTACGAAGAGCAGGAAGAAGATGTCCTCTCCCTCGCACTCTTTGAACAGGTCGCCGTCAAATTCTTTGAGGAAAGAAAGCGCAAAAAGTACGGCATCGACGAGAACGCGGATCCCGCACTCGGGATTCACGCCGTCTGAGAATCCATACCAATCAATATACGCCCGCCGTTCGGCGGGCGTTTTTCTTTGACAGGTCAAAACCCGCTTCTGTCTTTGCACCACAACGGGCGATTCACCTGCAACATGGATTTGTGTGGGGTTTCTGTAATGGATTTGTGAAAAGAAAAGTAAAAGAGAAAAAGAGCATCCGCGGTTTTTCCGTGAATGCTCTCTTTTCTGACTGTCAAGATTGATTGGTTTGAGACGGCGGGAGAGGTGTATTCCCGTTCTGTGCCCCGTTATTCCGATAAGGATCGGTGCGGAGCAGTTCTGCCCGCTCACGGTCTGCCTCTTCTTTGGCTGCCCGTTCGTTCGCCTCTTTGGTCTTACGCTCTTTCTCTGCTTTCATCTCCTCGAGTTGTTCCAGCGTCGCACCGTCCATCAGGGCGTTGAACAACTCTGCATCCATGACCTCGTATTTCAGGAGGTATTCCGCCGTTGCATGGAGTTTATCCATATTGGCTTCGAGCAGTTCCGTCGCGTAAGCGTATGCGCGGTCAATAATCTTCTTGATTTCTCGGTCAATCTTCGCCGCAGTTTCCTCGGAATAGTTCTTGTCACTATTGAAATCGCGCCCAAGGAATACTTCGTCCGACGAATGTTCACCGGCGAGGCAGACCGTGCCGAGTTCATCACTCATACCGTAGACGGTCACCATCTTACGGGCAATCTTGGTTGCCTGCTTAATATCCTGCGACGCACCGCCCGTGTAATCGTCGAAGACCAGTTTCTCGGCAATTCTGCCGCCGAGCGTCATGGCGATCTCGCCTTCCAGCACCTTGCGGTATTCGCTGTACTGATCGACCTGCGGGGGCGTCAGCGTATAACCGAGCGCGCCCTTCGAGGACGGAACAATCGAGATTCTCGTGACAGGGTCGAGACCGGGGATGAGGTGCGCGAGCACTGCGTGACCCGCCTCATGATATGCAGTATTCTTTCTGTCTCGCTCGGACATGACGCGATTCTTCTTCTCGGTCCCCACGAGGATTTTCAGAGTCGATTCCTCAATCTCTGCCATACCGATAAGGGATTTTCCGCGTCTCGCGGCGAGAAGCGCTGCTTCGTTCAGCAGGTTCGCGAGGTCGGCACCCGTGAATCCGACGGTCGTCTGTGCGACCTGATGCAGATCCACATCCCTACCGAGCGGTTTCTTCGCGGAATGCACTTTCAGAATATCTTCTCTGCCCTTGAGATCGGGATAGTTCACGGTGATTTGTCTGTCGAACCGACCGGGACGCAGAAGTGCGGGGTCCAAAATGTCGGGGCGGTTGGTCGCCGCCATGACGATGACACCCTCATGGGCACCGAAGCCGTCCATCTCCACGAGCAACTGGTTGAGCGTCTGTTCCCGCTCGTCATGCCCGCCGCCGAGACCTGCACCGCGGTGCCGTCCGACTGCGTCAATTTCATCAATGAAGATGATGGATGCGGGACTCTTTCTCGCGGTCTCAAACAAGTCACGCACACGGGACGCGCCGACACCGACATACATTTCGACGAAGTCGGAGCCGGAAATGGAGTAGAACGGAACACCCGCTTCCCCTGCGACCGCTTTCGCAAGGAGTGTCTTACCGGTACCGGGAGGACCTACAAGCAGAACGCCGCGCGGGATTCTCGCACCGAGTCTTGTGAACTTCGTGGGATTCCGTAAAAATTCCACCACTTCTTGCAGTTCTTCTTTTTCCTCATCCGCACCTGCGACATCGGAGAACCGCACGGGGTTCTTCTCATTCGCAGCCGTTTTGACCTTGGCGCGCGAGAAGTTATTCATGCGCCCGCCCTTGCCCATCGCCTGACTCATCATAAAGAAGTAGAATACAACGATGAGAACAATCAGAATGATATAAGGCAAATAGGTGACAAACCACGAAGTCTGTTTCGGTTCTTCGTAGTTGTAGACTTTCAACGTACCGTTTTTGTAATTCTCCTTCGCCATCTCATTGATTTCTTCGAGTTGGAAATCAAAGGAGAATGTGTACTTGACCGATTCGGTCTTGGTGAGATCGACATTTCCCGCCGCATCCTTCGGATGATAGACCACCGTGATTGCGGCATTCTTATCGACCGAGAACTCGGTCACCCGTTCCTCGTCGAACATCTCGACGAGTTCGCTGTACGAGATAACCTTCTCGGTCTTTCCGATATCCGAAAGAAGCATCGCGCCGATGACGAATACCAAAATCAGAAGCAGAAAGAAGATGATATTTTTGACATTTACCTTCATGAAATACGGGACCGTAACCTTTCCTTACAATTTCGGGGATTATTTTTGATACACTTCCGGTTTCAGCACCCCGATGAAGGGCAGCGCTCGGAATCTCTCGTTGTAATCCAGACCATAACCAACCACAAACTCATCGGGAATTATCTTCCCCACAAAGTCGGCATTATACGCAACCGTACGGCGACTCGGTTTATCGAGCAGCGTACAGGTCTTGACGCTCTTCGCCCCTTTGAGTTTCAGATACTCCACGAGATAAGACAGCGTTCTGCCACTGTCAATGATATCCTCGATAATCAAAATATCGCAATCGCTGATGTCTTTTCTCTGAATATCGAGATGAATATCAATATGACCCGAAGAAACCGTATCCCCGCCGTAAGAAGAGACTTTCATGAAGTCGATCTCCACGGGAATCCGAATCTTCTTCATCAGGTCGCCCATGAACACGACCGACCCTTTCAGAATCGCGAGGAGCAAGAGCCGCTTTCCCTCATATGCCTTGTCAATCTCGCCGGCGATTCGGGAAACAATTCGTTGGAGTTCGTCTTCGGAGATGAGTTTTCTGTCAATTTCTTTAATCACTTGTAACCTCCCGTGTCGCAAAACACGCATAAATCATTGAATTGTCTCCTGTGTCTTCCCCGTCCCTGACCCCGAACCCGGGCACCCAAAGGATCCCCGCATCGTCGCAAATCACAGGCAACCGAAGGCGTGCCGCATGAGACATTTTTGCATCGTTCAAAAGTTTTTTCAGTTTTCGCGTCATTCCGCAGAACCGATAGGAATCCCCTTCACGCCGCGGGCGTACATATAAATTACCTATGATTCTAGCAGAAGAAAAAGAAACGGATATCACGGAATTGTAAATATTCTTCGGTTTCGTATCCGGCAAAGCAATCGGAGAATCCGAGAGAATCAGACAGCCGCCGTACGCCGGTAACGGGTTCTCCCCCATCGTGAGCGCAATGGTCGGAGGCGCTTGTTCCTCTTCCCTTTTCTCTACGCGAAAAAGCTCGCCGTCGCATACCGCCCGCGTCTCGGCGGGTAGGTCGACCGTGCCGTATCTCTTCCGCGATCGGACGAGGGTCAAGACCGCCTCTGTCTGTTCGAGGGTAAGCGCATCGGGCGAGATACGCACCCGCTCATATAGGATACGAATCACGCGGCGTGCGAGCACGGGGTGAAGTTCGCTCAAAGCGGAGCGCAAAGCGCTTTTCTCCGTTTTTGAGAGAAAACGCATCGCCTCTCCGTAAAGATACTCTTCATCTTCTCGCACCAGTTCCGCAGTCTTCGCCATACGGAGCGCCGCGCCCGTGTGAAGCGCCTCGCATCTCGGCAAAATTTCATGCCGAATATAATTGCGTGAATAGGTTTCGTCAGTGTTTGTGGAGTCCTCCATGTGAGGAAGCCCCAGCCGCGCGAGTTCGTCGCGCACTTGTTTCGCGGTCACGCGCAGAAGCGGGCGAATGAAGTGTTCGCGGACTGGCGGAATCCCGCCGAGACCCGCAAGACCCGTCCCGCGTGCGAGCCGAAACAGTACCGTCTCCGCCTGATCATCCGCGGTGTGTGCCGTGGCAATCAGCGCATCATAACGCTTGCTGTACGTGTCGAATACACGGTATCGCAGAATCCTCGCGGCGGTCTCAATGCTCACCTTTTCTTCTTCGGCGAACGCAAGCGCATCCACATGTTCGGAATAAAACGGAATATCATATTTCAGGCAAAAATCCCGGCAGAACGCCTCGTCTCGTTTCGCTTCTTCCCCACGGATTCCGTGATTGACATGGAGCGCGCACACTCGATTGTCTCTCGCCGCGCCCAGCGAATGAAGCATCCACAAGAGGAGGAGCGAATCGGCACCTCCCGAAAAGGCACAGATGACCGTTTTTCCCCGTACACCGTTTTCATCGAGGAAACGCTTGATTTCCTCGAGAATCGGATTATTTACTCGGCGGTGGTGTTTCATTAGTCAAATTGATAAACTTGGTGTATTGTGCGAGCCAACCCACTTTGATCTTATCGAGGGCACCGTGTCTGTTCTTCGCGATGATGATTTCGGCGCTGTTGGTCTCCGCATCCTTCTTTTCCTCTTCGTCCCCTGTTTTGTAATAGTCGGGACGATAGAGGAACAGGACGACATCGGCATCCTGCTCGATGGAGCCGGATTCACGCAGGTCGCTGAGTTGCGGGCGCTTATCCCGTCTCTCCTTCCCCTCGACATTACGCGACAACTGCGCGCAGCAGATGATCGGTACACTCAGGGATTTCGCCATCACTTTCAGGTTTCTCGTGATGGTCGAAACTTCCTGCACACGGCTTTCCGTCTTTGTGCCGGATTGCAATAGTCCGAGATAGTCAACCACCACAAGACCCAAATTCTGTACCCGACGCAATTTCGCCTTCATCTGCGTCGGTGTCACATCGGTGGAATCGTCAATCAAAATATTGGTGTTTGAAAGTGTCGCTGCAGCATCCGCCAGTCGCGTCCAGTCGTCGGGAGAGAGGTTGCCGGTCCGCAGTTTGTTGCTGTCGACCATCGCCTCACTCGCCATCATACGGTTGACGAGCTGCTCGGCAGACATTTCGAGAGAGAAAATACAGACGGCTTTCCCCGTGCTCTTCGCGACATTGGCGGCGACATTCAAAGCGAATGCCGATTTCCCCATGCCGGGTCGCGCACCGACCAAAACCAAGTCGCCTTTTCCCATCTCGACCAAAAAATAATCGAGCAGGCGGAACCCCGTTTTCACCCCGGGGTCTCCCTTTTCATTGTTGGAGGCGTCCATGTACCCTTGATACACGCCCGTCAGCACATCGCGAATGCGGCGAAATTCCTTGGAGTCCCGATTCTGCGCGATTTCAAAGAACCGCTGTTCCGCGCTGTCCACGATCTCGTGGACTTCTCCCTCTTCGGTGTACGCCATCGCGGACACATCGTCGCAGGCATCAATCAGACGGCGGAGAAGCGATTTGTTATGGACGATCTTTGCGTAGTCCTTAATATTGGCGGCAGAGGGCACCATGTCTGCGATCTGCGCCACATACTGCACCCCCGTCTCTTGGTCTCTGTGCCCGCGCTCAACAAGTGCGTTGACGAGCGTCACGGGGTCAATCTCACGGCTCGAACCGTACATTTCCACCAGAGTACGGTACATGAACCGATGCTCTTCCACATAGAAGTCATCCGCCGTGAGCAGATTCCCGATGGCACCGAAACTGCCGGCGGGATCAATGAGAATCGAACCGATTACACATTGCTCCGCCTCCATGGAAAACGGCATACGCCGCATCATCTCGTCAGCCATTATGCTTTCACCGTCACGCGGCAGGTCCCACCGATGTCTTCATAGAGCTTCACGGGGACCAAATAGGTGCCGTACGCCTTGATGGTCGCGTCCAACACAATCTTGCGTTTATCGACCTGAATGCCGAACTGTGTCTCTAGTGCGGTCGCAATGTCTTTTGAGGTGATAGCGCCGTACAGACGACCGTCCTTCCCGGACTCCGCCGTCAAGACCACCTCACAGGCATTCAGTTTTTCGGCGACGGCGCGCGCCGCCTTGCGCTCTTCTTCAAGTCTATGCTGTTTTGCTTCCGCCTTTCCGCGCAGATCGTTCTGTGCCTTGGCATCGGCGGGAATCGCTTTCTTTTTCGGGAACAGGAAGTTGCGTGCGTAACCATCGGAGACTTCGATGATTTGGTCTTTCTTTCCCTGCCCTTTCACATCTTCCAACAATACGACTTTCATTTCGTACCTCTCTCACTTGTTGTTTCTTTTCTTGTAATTCAAAATGCTCTCTTTGAGGCGTTCCTTGACCTCTTGCACGGTCGCGTCTTCCACTTGGGCGCCCGCAATATCGAAGTGCCCGCCACCGTGGAAATCTTCCAGAATCAACTGAACATTGATGTTTCCGTTGGAACGACCGGAGATATAAACGGTGTTGCGAATCAGCACGACTGCAAACGATGCGTCCACATCCTTAATCGTCAGCATCTTATCCGCGACTTTTGCCGCGAGGACGCGGAAGCCCGAGTCCGTCCCGGTATCGCAGGTCGTGAGCGCGATGTTCTCGTCGAATATTTCGACGGCGGATAGCATCTTGGACTCTTTCGTGATGTCGTCGATATCCACACGGAACATATCGGTCGAGGCGGCAGTACTCGCCCCCTGCCCTCGTAGGTATTGCGCGACGGCGAAAGTCCTCGTCCCGGTATTCCGAGAGAACTGTTTGGTGTCCAGCAGGATACCGGACAAAAGCAGTTCTGCCTCTTCGGGGGTCATCTGCAACATACTGATGCCGTATTCGAGGATTTCGGACACCAGTTCGGACGCGGAAGACGCGGTCGGTTCAATATAACTGATTTTGACCGTCTCGGGAAGCTCTTCTTTCTTGATATGGTGATCGATGACAGCGATGCTCTTCGCCTTTCTCGCCACTTCCGGCGCTTCGAGAAAATCAAAACTGTTGACATCGGTGATAATCAGAAGCGTGTTGTTCTTCAGTTTTTCCATCCCCTCCTTCGCGCTGATAAACGCGTCTTTCAGGTGCGGGATGCGATTCGCCATTTCAAAGCAGGAAGCAAGGTTCTTATCGTTTTTATCCACAATGATGTGGAACGGCACGGCATTGACATGCGCGAGACGCGCCATACCGACGCAGGACGCAAACGAGTCAAAGTCTGCGTTTTTGTGTCCCATAATCAGGACGCTGCCCGCGCGCCCGATGAGCGATACCAACTGGGAGGAGACGACACGCGCCTTGACATTGGAGCGCTTATAGACCGCTTTGGTCTTTCCGCCGAAGAACTCAATACCGTCTTCTCTCTTCAAAACCACTTGGTCGCCGCCGCGCTGCAGAGCGAGGTCGAGCGCAGACTGTGCGCTCCGCTCCCGGTCGACGAGTGTCCCGGGCAGATTGGATACCCCGATCGAAACGGTAATGGAAATCCCGTCTCCGACGCGGGTCGTGCGAATCTTATCCAAAATGGCGAAGCGGTTTTTGATGCATTCCTCCAACTTTGCGGTATCGAAGAGAACAATGTATTTATCGTTGTCATAGGACTTGATAATACCGCCCATCTGCGACACCCAGCGTTTGATCTTATCATCGACCTCGCCGATCGCGTCGCGGAACCTGTCGTTCACATACTGCATCAATTCGTCGACACTGTCGATCACAATGTAGGCGACCGCCGTCCGCTCATCGTGGTAACTCTTCTCCATCTTGAGCAGTTCCGTGCAATCCTCGAGAACATAGAAAACATACTGTTTTTCTTCGGAGACTGCGGGGATCGCCTGACACTTGTATACATTGCCGCCGAGTTCCAAATAATCTTTTCCCTCACGGAACGGCACTTTCGTCCCCTGTTTGACGACCTCTCCGCGATTCTCTTCCTGCTCATGAATCACCTTCGTCACAGCGTCGTTGTGCCAGAAGAGAACGCCTTTCTCGTCACAGGCAATCACCGGTACTTCCATCGCGTTCATAATCTGTCCGACCGTGGTCGACAGGAGCTTTGTCAGCGAATAATCGAGCACCGCACGGTTCTGATTCCGATGGATAAGCCACCAAACCAAAACAAATACCGAGTAAAGCCCGATCCCGGTCAAAAGGGGGAACCAAACATTCTGCTCCATCGGCGTAAAATAGTCGAGTAGAATCATTGCAATGGCAGGCAGAATGACAGCGAGATAGGCAAAGATCACTCCGAGAAGGATATCCCGTTTGGTCGCGAAGCGATACAGTGCCGCTTGTCGTTTATCCTGTTTCATAGGTCTAATGCCGTTCGGCATTCCTCCGTCCGCGCCCATACGGGCGCAAAAATACTATACAATATATCACAGTATAACACTTACACGCTCTTTTGTAAAGAACAGAGGCATAAATTTTCTGTGAATACGGTTTTTGAAAAAGGTTGAAATGAAGGACGAAACTGTGTAAAATAGAGAAAAAAGACAGGAGGTAACGCGAATTGACACCCGATTCCTCGGTGAAAACCCTGCGCGGCGTTGGAGAAACCCGTGCGAAAGCGCTGGAAAACATGGGCATTCGGACCCTGCGTGACCTCCTGTATCATTTTCCCCGCGCCTACGAGAACCGCGGACACATTCGCCGTCTGACCGAAGGCACGGACGGTGTGAAATCCGCGTTTCTGCTCACAGTCGGTACGGTGCCGAAAACCGTCAGACTCCGCGGCAGAATGACCCTGACCAAGTTCAAGGCGTTTGACGACAGCGGGTCGGTCGATGTCGTGTTCTATAATCAGGAATATGTACGGCAGATTTTCGAGGTCGGCGAGACCTACCGCTTTTGGGGGAAACTCACCTATTCCAAGAGTTGGTCTCTCTCGTCTCCCGCATACGAGCCCGCGCCCGAAGGAAAAGTTCTGCCCGATTTTATCTCCGTATATTCCATCGGAAATGGGGTTAATCGGAAACTGATTGAAAGTTTAATCGCCTCTGCCCTCGCTTGTCCCATCCCCGACTTTTTGCCGGAGGAGATTCGTCTCCGCTATCACTTCCCCACGCTATCCCGTGCCCTGAAAAGCGTACACGCCCCCGCCTCCCGAGAAGAGCTGGACGCCGCTCTCCGCCGCTTGATTTTTGACGAACTCTTTTGTTACTCTCTCGCGGTCTCATCCAACCGACAGCGGGAACTTGTCAAGACCACCGCGCCGTGCAGTCCCGTCGATCTGTCCTCGTTCTACGCTCTGCTCCCCTATGAACTCACGGGGGCGCAAAAACGCGTCATTTCGGAAATCGTCGCGGACATGACCGCTACGGACAAAACTCCCATGCATCGCATTTTGATAGGTGATGTCGGGAGCGGAAAAACCGTCTGTGCGATGGCGGCGATCTATCTTGCGGTGAAAAATGGGTATCAGGCAGCGCTGATGGCACCGACCGAAATCCTCGCAAACCAGCATTATCATGACTTTCTTCCCTTTTTCGAGCGGCTCGGTTTCTCTTGTGCCTGTCTGACCGGCTCCACCTCTCAGAGAGAAAAAAAGGAGATATACGCGCGACTTTCCGCCCCCGAGAGCGACTTACAAATCGTGGTCGGTACCCATGCTCTGCTCGGAGATAAAGTCCGTTTTTCTAAACTTGGTCTTGTCATTACAGACGAACAGCACCGTTTCGGAATCCGACAAAGAACCACGCTCGGAGAGAAAATGGCGCACGGACACTCCCTCGTCATGAGCGCGACACCCATTCCCCGCACGCTCGCGCTCGCCTTTTACGGAGACCTCGATGTCTCCCGTCTCGATGAACTGCCGCAGGGCAGACAAAAAATCGAAACTTATGTAGTGAACGAGAGTTACCGCGACCGCTTAAACGGCTTTATCGCGAGACAGGTCGCTGACGGCGGACAGGTCTATATTGTCTGCCCCGCCATCGAGGACGCGCCGGAAGACGGTCCCGCCGATGAGATTCCGCTCGACCGTATGATTTGGAACGGCGGGAGCGATACGCCTGTCAAGAACGCGGTCGACTATGCAGAACACTTACAGAACCATGTATTCCCTACCCTGCGTGTCGGTGTGCTGCACGGGAAATTGAAAGCCGCGGAAAAGAACAAAATCATGACTGCGTTTCTCAATCGAGAGATTGATATTCTGGTTTCCACGACCGTCATTGAAGTGGGGGTCAATGTACCGAACGCCACGCTGATGGTGATTGAAAATGCCGAGCGGTTCGGTCTCTCGCAGCTGCACCAGCTGCGCGGAAGAGTGGGTCGCGGCACACGGCAATCCTACTGCATTCTCGTATCGGATTTTTCGGGCGAAGCCGCGAAAGAACGGCTCGGAATCATGCACGAGACGACCGACGGCTTCCGGATTGCCGAACGGGACCTCGCTATGCGCGGACCCGGCGACTTCTTCTCGGGTGCCTGTAACAGTGAGATGCGGCAGAGCGGCGGGATTCAGCTCCGCCTCGCGAAATGCTGTGACGACCCCGCCCTCATGGAAGCCGCGTTTCGGGAAGCAAATGAGATCGTGCGGCAAGACCCTGCCCTGTCCTTCCCCGAGCACGCGGCAATCGAGGACGAACTCACCTATTATTTTCATACGACCGATAACGAAGTATCCTGAAAGGAAAACAAATGGAACATCAACCGTTGGCAGACAAAATGCGTCCCGAATCTCTGGATGACATGGTCGGACAAGAGCATCTCTTCGGGCGGAACGGTATTCTCAGAAGAATGCTCGACAGTCACCGCATTTCCAATATGATCTTCTACGGACCTCCCGGTGTCGGAAAGACGACTGCCGCTCGCATTGTCGCGAAGGCGTCGGGGTTGGAATTTCATCATCTGAACGCCACGACTGCGTCTCTTTCCGATATCAAAGAGATTGTGACCGCCGCATCCAATGTATTCGGTGTCAACGGAGTTCTGCTCTATCTTGACGAGATTCAGTATTTCAATAAAAAGCAACAGCAATCTCTGCTCTCCTACATGGAGGACGGACGCGTCATTCTGATTGCCTCCACCACCGAGAATCCCAATCTGTATATTTACGGTGCGATTCTCTCGCGCTCCTCGGTCTTTGAATTTAAGCCGGTCTCCCCGCAGGAGATTTCCCGCGCGCTCGAGCGCGCGCTCGCTATTCTGAACCGCGAGTTCGGCACCGACAAGACCGCAGCGGACGAGGTACTTCTCTCGGTTGCCGAATACTGTCGTGGGGATGTCCGATGCGGCATCAGCATTCTGGAAAACGCCTACTACATATCCGACGGCGAGATTACAAAAGAATCCGTCCTTTCGCTCCTCCCCACTTTCAACGGCACTTTTGACAAGGCGGGAGATGTCCACTATGACCTTATGTCCTGCCTGCAAAAATCCATCCGCGGCTCTGATCCAGATGCGGCGATTTTCTATCTGGCGAAAATGCTTGCCGGAGGAGACCTACTCTCTCCCTGCCGCCGCCTGCAAGTGATCGCGAGTGAAGATATCGGTGCCGCCTATCCGCTCGCCGCGGTGATTACCCGCGCCTGCGTCGAGAGTGCGAAAGACCTCGGACTCCCCGAGGCGGCACTTCCTCTCGCCAATGCCGTGGTGATGCTCGCTACCGCACCGAAGTCCAAAACCGCCTATGCTGCCTATCACGCCGCGCTCGCCGATGTCGAGCGGGGTCTCGGGCGCGATTTACCGAAGCATCTTCGGGGTCCTGCGTTCGAGGGTTACCTTTACCCCCACGACTACCCGCACGATTATGTCGCACAGCAATATCTCCCCGATGATCTGAAAGACCGGCATTACTACCGGTTCGGAGACAACAAGACCGAGCAACTCGCGAAACAGTACTATGATATGATTCGCGATTCTGTTTCCGCAAAGAAAAAATGAATCTGCTTCACAATAGACCTCTCGCGCTCTCTTGCATCTGCTTTTTGCTTTTTTCGGTCCTTTCCGTGTTCCTTGCGACGCCTGTCAAATTTGTTCTTCTCGGTTTGTCCCTCCTTTTGACCGTGCTTTGTCTCATTATGAGAAAGAGAAAACCGAGATTCTCTTACCTAGGAGCGCTCCTCTGCATCCCGCTGGTACTTGCGTCCGTGAGTTCGCTTTGGAAGTTCGACCGAAACACCGCCCTGACCGAGCCGTATCATGACAAAACCGTATCCGCCACTCTGGAAGTGACGGATATCCTTTATCACAGTGAATACTATCATCACTACGCCGTCGAAACGCGCACCGTCGATGGAGAGTCCGTTCGGCTTTCCCTCTCGGTCACGGCGAATGAATCGTTCAAGATCGGGGACACGCTGTCCGGCAGTCTGACCGTGCGTTCCCTCTCAAGCGAAACCTCCTCCGAGCGCATACGGCTTTGGTCTCAGGGGGTCTTCGCGCGGGGGACGCTCACTTCCTATGAGAAGACAGGACACCGCAATACCCCTCGCGCGCTCGCCGCGGAGTGGAATGAGTCGCTGACCGCGTGTGTCCGTGACCGCTACAACGACGATGCGTCCTCTCTCATCGCCGCTATGCTGCTCGGGAACCGCTCGGAACTGTCTCCCTCGGTCACCTATCAATTCCGCCGAGTCGGTGTCTCCCATCTGCTCGCACTCTCGGGGATGCACATTTCCATTCTTGCTTTTGCCGTCCTGCAACTGGGAAGTGCGCTCCGAATCCCCAAACAGGCGCGGGGCGTGATTCTCATCATCCTTTTGGCTGCGTTTTCGTGTCTGACGGGACTGTCTTCCTCCATTCTGCGCGCCGCAATCATGACGGCGATGGTCGAGTTCGGGATGCTCCTTCGACGCGAGAATGATTCTTTTACCTCTCTGTTCTTCGCCGCCGCCCTGATTGTCGCATTTGGCGGGAATGCCTGCCTCGATATCGGTCTGTGGCTCTCGGTGTTTGCGACCTTCGGGATTCTGCTCGCAGTCCCGGTCTCGGAGCGCCTGTTTACCAAAACGAAAGGATTTAAGAGGGTCATCCTCCTTCGCCTTTTGTCGCCTATCCTTTTTACGCTCTTTGCGACGGTCCTCACCATGCCCTTGACCGCGCTCTTCTTCGGTCAGATATCCATTCTCGGTGTCCCCGCAAATTTGGTGTTCCCGACCTTGATGACCGTATTCATTTATCTTTCCCTGCTCTCGTTTCCCCTCCCCTTTTTGCGTGGCGCGGTCTCGCTTGTCGCACGCGGGTTTCTCGGACTGCTCTCGGTCTTCTCCGCCTGCCCGTCAGCCCTCATTCCGTTCGGACAAGGTGCGGTGCGGGTGATTCTGCTAATCGCGCTCGGTGTGATTCTTCTGTGGGCGTTCTTCAAGTGGAGACACCCGAGACGGGTCTTGATTCCCCTTGCGTTGTGCCTTGTCGCGCTGGTATCGGTCGTCACCGTTTCCGAGGTCGTGACGGCACGGGATGTATCTGCCGTGTACCTGACGGATTCGTATACTTCCGAGAACGAGTTCTTTGTCCTGCACGAGGACGGGCGGGTCGTCCTGATTGATATCGGCGGCGGGGATTCCACCGCCTATTCCCGAGCGGTTGCCCCCGAGATTCAAAACTTAGGGGAAACCGAAGTCGACCTCTTATATATCGGTCATTATCACGCGGGGATGGAGCAGCGCGTCGCGAGAGTGCTGTCGACGCTTTATATCCGCGAAGTGGTCGTCCCCGTGCCGCATACATCTTATGAAGAAGTGCTCTACTTGTCCTTTTCTGCTTTCTGCGAAAAAGAACACATCCGATTGACGCGCGAATCGAGCGACCACGCGACCTCTCTCGGAGATATCCGCATCGAGAGCTATGCGCGAAGTGCCTCTGACGCGGAGGAAACAGATGCCGCCATCGCGTTTCGGTTCTCTGTCGGCGGAAAATGCTTTCTCTATACCACCGCGAATTACTCTATGGCGGTATTGGAATCCGACGAATCCGCCCCGACGTCCGAGCCGGAGATCATCATTCTCGGAAAGCACGGAAAAAGTGCACCCAACGCGCATCCCGCACAGTTCCCGTTCCGGCTCGGCGCAGAGACACTCCTGCTCTGTAACCCCGACGCAGGTATCCGAATGGGCGAGGAAGAGAAAGCCGCTTTTCTCAGTCTCGAAGTCATCCCCGCGCCGCTCGTATGGCGTATGAAGTTTGATTGAACCCTCGCACATATCGTTACTTTCACTTGCTGCTTCACTTTTTCCTCCGAAAAGAGCAAAATATTCGCACAAAAAAAGACACAATCGACTGAAATCGGTTGTGTCTTGTTGTTTTGATAGGGATTTTGGTACACCGCTCGGAATCAGACATTGAAACGGAAGAGGACGACATCACCGTCCTGCATCACATAGTCTTTCCCCTCGCTGCGATAGAGTCCTTTTTCCTTAGCGGCGGCGATGCTCCCCTCGCGGACGAGGTCGTCGAACGAGACGACTTCCGCGCGGATAAAGCCGCGCTCGAAATCGGTATGAATCTTTCCTGCCGCCTGGGGTGCCTTGGTACCGCGGCGGATGGTCCACGCCCGCACTTCCTGCGGACCCGCCGTGAGGAAACTGATGAGTCCGAGCAGACTGTAACTCGCCTGAATCAACTGATCGAGACCGCTCTCGGCAATCCCGAGGTCATCAAGGAAAAGCTTCTTCTCTTCGGGTTCCATGTCGGAGAGTTCCGCCTCCACGCCCGCACAGACGGCGATGAGACCCGCATGCTCTTCCGCGACGATTTTTTCGAGTTTTTGATACCCGGGGTTCTCTTTGTACCCACCCGACACCTCATCTTCGGAGACATTCGCCACATAGATGATGGGTTTCAGGGTCAAGAGACGCGCGTCGGCAATCATCGCCGCTTCCTCTTCACTCATCTCCACCGTCCGCGCGCACTGCCCGTCCGAGAGTGCGGCGTACAGCCGTTCGAGAAGATTCTGCTCCGCGAGGAGCGACTTATCGTTTTTGGAATACTTCTTCACCTTTTCAAGCCGACGCTCGACAATTTCGAGGTCGGAAAAAATCAGCTCCAAATTAATGGTCTCGACATCGCGGACAGGGTCGACCGAGCCGTCGACATGAATAATATCGCCGTCCTCAAAGCACCGTACAACATGGACGATCGCATCCACTTCACGGATATGGGACAGAAACTTATTCCCGAGCCCCTCCCCTTTCGACGCGCCGCGCACCAGTCCCGCGATATCCACGAACTTGATGAAAGCGGGGGTATACTTTTCGGGATGGTACATCTCCGCGAGTACATCGAGCCGCTTGTCCGGCACCGTCACGATGCCGACATTCGGTTCAATCGTGCAGAAAGGATAGTTCGCAGACTGTGCGCCCGCATTCGTCAAAGCATTAAACAAGGTGGACTTCCCTACATTCGGCAGTCCGACGATTCCCAGTTCCATATGTGTCCTCTATTCCCGCCCGCAGGCGTTCTGTTTTAACTTATATATTTTAGCATGACTTGCGAGAAAAATCCAGTCATTTCCCGAAAATCCACCCGATTCATATATTTACACTTTGTTCTTGATTTTTTCGGCGGATGAGTATATAATGAACATTGTAAAAAATAAAACGATTTTAACAAATGGAGAAATTACTATGAGCCAAACGAAAATACTCGTCGTCGACGACGACCCCAATATCTGCGAGGTGCTGCGCCTGCATTTGGAGAACGAGGGTTACCAGGTGCAAACCGCGTCCGACGGCTATGAGGGCGTCGCTCAATTCAAGAGTTACGACCCCGATCTCGCGCTTCTCGACATCATGATGCCCCGCAAAGACGGCTGGCAGGTCTGCCGCGAAATCCGCGAGAGTTCTGCGAAACCCATCATCATGATTACCGCCAAGAACGAGACTTTCGACAAGGTGCTCGGGCTGGAACTCGGCGCAGATGACTTCATCACCAAACCCTTTGATATGAAAGAGCTGTCCGCACGTGTGAAAGCGGTGCTCCGTCGGTATAACGCGCACACCAAGACCGAGGATGACGAGGTCGTCAGATTCGATCAGATGGAAATCAGCTTACAGAAATACGAACTGAAACTGCGCGGCAAAGCCATCGACATCCCCCCGAAAGAACTCGAACTTCTTTATTTCCTCGCCCGCAACTGCAACCGCGTCTTTACCCGCGATCAACTGCTCGACAAGGTGTGGGGATATGACTATCTCGGCGACTCCCGCACGATTGATGTCCATGTCAAGCGCCTGCGTGAGAAACTCGACGGCGTGTCCGACAAATGGACGCTCAAAACGGTCTGGGGCGTCGGATATAAGTTCGAGACCACCAACTGACTTTTGTCGTTGAGAACGAAAAAACAACAAGAAAGAAACCGATACGCGAGTCCGAGTCTGACGGACGCGTATCGGTTTTTCTTTGGATATCAGGAGTCCTTTTTTCTGTGATTATCGAGGATTCTCTTAATGCGTTTTGAATGATCGAGCAGGACGCTGATGGTCTGATCGTGGTTCAGTGTGTCTATGATATAGGCGACATACTTACACATATTCACTTCGGCATACCACGGTCTCGCGAGAAGCTCGGGCGTGCGGTATACGAGGTTCGTCGTGAAAATCTTTGTGATTTTCCCTTGCGCATACGCCTCGTCCATGTTTTCAAGTCCGTTACAGAACAGACCGAAGGTCGCGAAGACGAAGATGCGGTTCGCACCTTTCTCCTTTAGCTGCTCCGCGACATCAATCACGGATTCACCGGAAGAAATCATGTCATCGACGATGATGACATCTTTTCCTCTGACATCGCGCCCGAGGTACTCGTGCGCCTCGATCGGGTTCTTCCCGTTCACGACCACCGAGTAGTTGCGGCGCTTGTAGAACATCCCGAGGTCGATGCCCATCATGGAGGAATAGTACATACACTTCGACATCCCGCCCTCATCGGGAGAGATAATCATGATTTTATCCGCGTCGATCTCAATATCGGGGTATTCGCGAATCAACGCCTTAATCATCTGATAGCTCGTGCGGCAGTTGTCAAACCCGTGAAGCGGAATCGCGTTCTGCACCCGCGGGTCATGCGCGTCAAAGGTGATGAGGTTCGTCACCCCGAGGTTGACGAGTTCTTGGAGCGCCATCGCGCAGTCGAGCGATTCTCTCGCCGAGCGCTTATGCTGCCGCCCCTCGTAGAGCATCGGCATAATCACGGAGATTCTCCGCGCTTTCCCGCCGATCGCACCGATCACGCGTTTGAGGTCCTGATAATGTTCATCCGGACTCATCGGGACGGTCATCCCGTACATAGAATAGGTAACGCCGTGGTTGAATACATCGCAAATGATGTAGACATCCTTACCGCGCAGGGAGTTGCGAACAATCCCTTTCCCTTCACCGCTCCCGAATCGCGGGCACGCGGTATCGGCAATGAACGAGCGCTCGCTGTCGTGATTTCTCCACTCTTTCAGGTAATTGTCTACCTGAGCGGTGAAGTCCTCCGCGCCGCGCATACTGATTACGCTGAGATCTCCGTAAGTCTGTTCCGTCATCTTTTCCCCCGTCTCCTCCGCATCTTACAAAATAAGTCCTGCGTCAGCAAAAAACAACATATTTATTATAGGACAATCGCCCACGCAAGTCAATGAAAAAAGTTCCCCCAAAATCGACTTTGGAGATATTCCCTATTTTTTTGTTTTTTCCCGCGCACATTCTTTCATTTTGCATAAAATAGGCATAGCACATTTGAGAAAAGGAGAAACCCATGGAATCGTTTGAACGACCCGCGACAGCCGTCGGCTACTTGGTGGTCGAGGCGCAGACCGCGGACGGTGCGCTCCCGGTACAGGGGGCGCAAGTGACGGTCACATCGACTCCGGGAGAAGGCAATGTTCGGATCACGGTCGAAACCGATCAGTCCGGCAGAACCGAGCGGCTGGTCCTCCCGACAGTCTCCCGCAACCTGAATCAGACAGCGAGCAATCCGCAGAAGTACCTCACCTATCTCGTCACGGTGACGGCAGACGGCTACTACCCGTTCGTGGCGCGCGCGGTTCCCATCTTCGTCGGTGTCACGACCCTGCAGTCGGCTATCCTGATCGGGAATGCCGCCTTCAACAGCGATACGGTGTTCCCCGAGGGGAATCTCTCGGTCGACGACAGCGCATCGCAGGGAACCCCGCTCGGGGAATGAGGTGAACCATGCCACAGACACCGATTATTCCCGAGTACATCACCGTCCATTTGGGGCCTCCCGACTCGAACGCCCAGAATGTGACCCTCCCGTTCGCGGATTACATTAAAAATGTCGCGTCCAGCGAAATCTATCCCACATGGCCGGAATCCGCCATTCGCGCCAACATATACGCGCAGATTTCCTTTGTGCTCAACCGTGTTTATACCGAATACTATCGCTCCCGCGGCTATAACTTTGATATTACGAACGATATCAGCCGCGATCAGTCCTTTGTCTACGGACGCGATGTGTTTGAGAGTATCTCGCAGATTGTCGACGAGATTTTCAACAGTTATGTGCGGGTTCAGGGGACGGTAGAACCCCTCTTCACCGCCTACTGTGACGGGGCGGAAGTCATCTGCGAGGGGCTCTCCCAATGGGGGACGGTCGATTTGGCAGAAGAAGGGCTTTCTCCGCTCGAAATCCTGCAATACTATTACGGAGACAACATTGAAATCGTCTCGGGCGTACCGGTCGCGGGCTTTGTCCCCTCGGTGCCGCCGGTCACGCTCCGCTTGGGAAGTGCGGGAAACGAAGTGCAACTGTTGCAAAGACGGTTGAACCGTATCTCGACCAATTATCCCGCCATTCCGAAAATCTACCCTGCGGACGGCATTTTTGCCACCTCGACCGAAGAGGCCGTCAAAGCGTTCCAGGAAATCTTTAACCTAACCCCGGACGGCATCGTCGGAAATGCGACTTGGTACAGTATTCAGCGAGTATATGCTGCGGTCAAGCGACTGAGCGACCTCAACTCGGAAGGGCTGACTTTCGCGGAAATCAATACCGAGTATGCGGGAGCACTCGGACCGGGCGACACGGGAACCGGCGTGCTCGCCATTCAATACTTTTTGCGGTATATAGCAAATTTTGTCGGTACTGTCCAGAGTGTCGCTTTGGACGGAGACTACGGTCCCGCGACCGAAGCCGCAGTGAAATCCTTTCAGCGAACCTACGGACTGACCGAGGACGGCATCGTGGGGCTGGTTACTTTTGACACCCTCTACAATGTCTACCGCGGTCTTGTCGACTCGCTGGATTTGACCTACCGTGAGGGCGTGACCGTCCCCTATCCCGGGGTTCCTCTCACAGAGGGTTCCGAGGGCGACGATGTCCGCCTGCTCCAAAACTATCTCAACTATGTGGCACGCTCCTACCCGTCCATTCCGACCGTCCCGGTCACCGGATTCTTCGGTCCGCAGACCACCGCGGCGGTGAATGCGTTTCAGGAGACCTTTTCCCTGCCCGGTGAACCCGGGGTCGTAGGGGCGACTACATGGTATTTCCTGACTTCCATCTATGAGGACCTATATCTAGGAAATATCGCGGCGGAAGGACAGTATCCCGGTGCCGCCGTCGGAGGTGGCGCATGAGACGATTTCGGATTGACGAAGAACGAGAGCCCGTGAAAGAGGTGCAAACCTATCTTTTGGAACTGGCTTATGCCGACCCGAGAATCCCGAAGGTCGTCATCAACGGGCATTACGGTGAAACTACCCGCAATGCGGTACGGGCGTTTCAAGGCATCGAAGAAATCGAGGAAACCGGCATTGTCGACTTCACGACTTGGGAAATCCTCTTTCGGCGATATGCGGAGCAAAACAAGGCGCGCACCGAAGGGACCCCGCTCCCCCATGTGAGCGAATTTGATCTTCGGCTCGGGGATACCGGATACGCCGTGATTATTTTGCAGGCACTCCTCACCGAGTTCTCGCGTATCTATCCCGCGGTGACCCGTCCCGCCGTGACGGGGCAGTTCGGACTCGCGACAGCGGATGCTGTCCGTGCGCTCGAACGCACCTACGGCAGATACGCGGACGGAGTAGTCACCGCCGATCTCTGGAACGGTATGCTCCGCGATTATCTCGCGAAAAACGCTACAATCCCGCAAAGAGACGGGAGGACACCCCCCGCCTGAACAGCAGATGAACGAGAAAGAAAGTCGGAAGTCAAACAAGGCTCCCGACTTTTTCTCCCATGTCGTATAAAATAACCGAACGCGGGGAAATATGGTCTTACTTTCTTTGGGAAAAGAGTGCACTATGGCTGATAAGTTCACCGAACGGGCGGAGTCCGCCCTCAACCGCTCTCTCCGCATGGCGGAAAACCTCGGGCATACCTATATCGGGTCCGAGCATCTGCTCCTCGGACTCGTCGCGGAGACCGAAAGCGCCGCATCCAAAATGCTGATTGCACGCGGTCTTTCCACGCGCCAAATCCGCGCCTCCATCATCGAGTTCGCCGGGAGCGGAATCCCCACCGCCCTCTCTCCCTCCGATATGACCCCCCGCACCAAAAAAATCATTGAAAGCGCCTATCATTCCGCGATGCAGACCCCGGTCGGCTATATCGGCACCGAGCACCTGCTCTACGCGATTCTGGAAGAGAAAGACTGTGTGGCAAGCAGACTGCTTGTTTCTCTCGGCATCAACATACAGGAGCTCAAAAACGATATTCTCGCTTTTCTCGGGGGCGGTCGGCGACCGGTCGAAAAACAAAAGACGCAAAAGTCGTCCGAAAACAGCGCACTTGCAGCATACGGGCGCGATCTGACCGAACTCGCGGAAGCCGGCAAACTCGACCCTATTGTGGGGCGTGAGCAGGAGACCAATCGCGTCATTCAAATCCTCTCCCGCCGCACGAAAAACAACCCCTGTCTCGTGGGGGAGCCGGGGGTCGGTAAAACCGCTGTCGTAGAAGGACTCGCCACGCGCATCGCGGAGGGAGATGTCCCTGCCCTGCTCCGCGGGAAACGCATTGTCTCCCTCGGGCTCACCGCCATGATTGCGGGCGCGAAATACCGCGGCGAGTTTGAGGAACGCCTCAAAAATGTACTGGAAGAAATCACGAAGAACGGAAACACCATTCTCTTCATTGACGAACTCCATGTCATCGTGGGGGCGGGTGCGGCAGAGGGCGCTGTCGACGCGGCGAATATCCTGAAACCCGCGCTCGCGCGCGGGGAGATTCAACTCATCGGCGCGACCACGATGGACGAATACCGCAAGCACATTGAAAAAGACGCGGCGCTCGAACGCCGCTTTCAGCCCGTCACGGTGGGCGAACCGACCGAGGAAGAAGCACTCCGTATTCTCTCGGGCTTACGCGACCGATACGAGGCGCATCACAAGCTGAAAATCTCGGATGCCGCACTCAAATCCGCCGTCCGTCTGTCGGTGCGCTATCTGCCCGATCGGTTCTTACCCGACAAAGCGATTGATCTCATGGATGAAGCGGCGGCAAAAGTCAGACTGTCGGCATCCGGCGTGTCGCCCGAACTGCGCGAACTCGAAGAGAGACTGGAAACCGTCGGGCGAAACAAGGAAGAGGCGGTCTGCAATCAGGACTTTGAGCGTGCCGCTGCTCTCCGCGACGAAGAACGCACCCTCGTCTTACAAATCGAAAAAGCAAAAGACTGCGGCGCGCAGTCGGAAGAAGAGCGCTCCCAAGTGGTGACGGACGCGGATATCGCCGAAGTCCTGACCGAGTGGACGGGGATTCCCGTCTCCAATATGACGGATGACGAAAAAGAACAGCTTGGGCATCTCGAAGAGCGGCTTTGCGAGCGGATTATCGGGCAGGATGAAGCCGTCGCGGCGGTCTCCCGCGCCATTCGCCGCGGTCGGCTGGGCATCAAGGACCCGAAACGCCCGATAGGTTCCTTTCTCTTCATCGGTCCGACAGGCGTCGGGAAAACCGAGTTGTCACGGGCATTGTCCGAAGTCTTATACGGGCAGGCAGACGCGATGATTCGCATCAACATGAGCGAATTTCAAGAGAGTTTCAGTGTCTCGAAACTCATCGGGTCCCCGCCCGGCTATGTCGGCTATGACGAAGGCGGGCAGCTCACCGAGCGGGTGCGGAGAAAACCCTATTCGGTGATTCTGTTCGATGAAATCGAAAAGGCGCACCCCGATATCTTCAATCTGCTCCTGCAAATCCTCGATGACGGCAACCTGACGGACGCACAAGGGCGGCGCGCGAACTTCAAGAACACCGTGATCATTCTGACCTCGAATCTCGGGGCGAAGTCCCTATCCGGCGGAGCGCCGCTCGGCTTCTCGGGTTCGGTCTCCAAAGAGGAACAGGATGCGGAAACAGAGAAGAATATACAAAGCGAACTCAAGGCGTTTTTCCGTCCGGAATTTCTCAATCGTCTGGATGATATCATTGTGTTCCGCAAGCTCGACGAAGAGGACCTCAAACGCATCACGCGAGGACTCCTCGACGAGAGCATCGCCCGTCTCGCGGCGGCGGGACTGACGGTCGAGACCGACGAGAGTACGGTCGATTTCCTTTTGAAAAACGGATACCGAGAGGGCTACGGCGCACGCCCGCTCCGTCGCGCGGTCACGCGGTATGTCGAGGATTTCATCGCGTCGAAACTGCTCTCGGGAGAACTCCGCGAAGGCGACCGTATTCGTCTCGTCGGTCAAAGAGGCGAATTGCAACTGATTCGACAAGAATAATCATATGTTTCATGCAATCCGCAACAAACCATAACAAAGCAAAAAAGCACTGCGAAAGCGGTGCTTTTTGGGGCTTTCATATATGAGGCAGTTGCTATATGCTCTCATATCATTCTAACCACGGCCAATTTAAATCAATGCGGAGCATTGTATGGAATCCGCCGAAGGCGGAATGTAATCAAGGCGGAGCCGTGTATGGCATCAAGACGCAGGGAACATACACCTTTGGTGATCACATACGCCTGCCGGCGGTTACATACACGCATGGCGTGATTACATACCAACCCTGCGGCTTGGATAGAAAAAAGCACTTGCGTTTGCAAGTGCTATTTTCTGGGGAGGGTGATGGGGGTCGAACCCACGACCTTCAGAGCCACAATCTGACGCGCTAACCAACTGTGCTACACCCTCCGTATAAATGGCGTACCTTGGGGGACTCGAACCCACGACCTACTGCTTAGAAGGCAGTTGCTCTATCCAGCTGAGCTAAAGGTACATGGTCGCAACATGGATTATTATAACGGTTTGTCCGTCCCTTGTCAAGAGGAACCCCCAAGTTTTTCGGATTTCGTTATGAAAGCGGCTTGACAATCACTTTCACGCCCTCGATGGCGACCACCTGAACCTGCGTCCCCGGGGCATATACATCGTCAATATAGACCGACCGTGCCGCCCATCCTTCCCCGTCGATGGTCACGAGCCCTGTTCCCGCGTCGGTATCCACTTCTTCTGTCACCACACCGATTTTCCCCACCAAGTCATCGAGCTCCCCCTCGGTCTTCACGAACTTCGGGCGACGGAAGAGACAGAAGAGAATGACGGCGACGGCGACGGTCAAAACGCCCACGCAAAGAACATAGAACCAAGGCGAAGACGGAGAAAGCGAAATCAAGATGGCTGAAATCATCACAAAAAACCTCTATTCATCAAAAAAGCGGTTTCATTGTAGCACAGAGATGAGAAAAAGTAAAGATACCATCAGAAAAATCACATTTTGTCGTCTTTTGTCCATTATTGCGATGAGGGAAAAAATATCCTTGACAAACTTTGCATCTTCTAGTAAAATGTATGTGTTTGTAAAACAACTTGAAATTACGCTGTGGGTTTTACAATAGTCTTTTGGAGGATATTATGTTTGAAAAAGTAAAGCAGTTGCTTGTTGACGAACTCAGCATCAATCCCGACGATGTGACCTTGCAGGCCGAACTGGTCAGCGACCTCGGCATCAACTCGATCGAACTCGCGGAGATTGTGATGGAGTGCGAAAACCAATTCAACATCACGATTGACGACGACGACCTTCGCTCCTTTGTGACCGTAGGTGATGTTGTAGAGTATCTCGAGCGCGTTGCGCAGTAACCGGGACTCTCCTTCGTACAAAACCGAAAGATAAAATCTCCCGGGATTCCGGGAGATTTTTCATCCTTATCATCAGAATGCGTTAGTATGCGTCAGAGACAAATCATGACATAGGTGTCATACCCGCTGCCCCAATCCGCGTCCTTTTCTTTTGCGAGCGGATATTTGTCAATCAAATACCGACTCGCTTCGTCATTCTCATTATAATTTTCACTGCAAATAAAGAAATTGACCCTCCCCTGCCGTTTGAGTCGGCGCAGGGCGGCGCGAATCGGCGCTTTGAGGGCGCCGTGGCTCTCGGTCTCCGCGTTCCCGTGCCATGCTTTAATCACTTTCCCGTTGTTCGCGCGCACGGACGCAATGATAAATTCCAAATACTTAACAGCTCTCTTCGGCTCGGGGTTCCCGAGTTCGAGATTCACTTGATATAACGGTTCCATTTGCTCACCTCTTACCTATTATAAACGATTCTGCGAAAAATGTAAATATTCTTTCGTGAGGCGGATTATGACAAATTTACTCTGCAAACTCTTCGTGAAAGACCATCAGAACTTAGAAGACCCGCGCGTGCGGGCGCGCTACGGTGTATTCTCGGGAATTGTCGGCATCCTCGTGAACCTGCTTCTCTTCGTGGGGAAACTGATTGTCGGCTTGATTTTTACATCGGTCGCCATCATGGCGGACGCGTTCAACAACCTGTCCGACGCGGGCTCCTCCATCGTCTCGATGGTATCTTTCCGCATCAGTGCGAAACCCGCGGACAGAGATCACCCGTTTGGTCATGCGAGGATCGAGTATCTCGCCAGCATGATTGTATCGTTTCTGATTCTGCTCATCGGATTTGAACTCATCACCGAGTCGATCGACTCCATTCGGAATCCCTCAGACAGTCCCATCGACATCATCGCCATGGTGATTCTCGGTGCGTCTATTCTCATGAAAGTATGGCTGTTCTTCTTCTATCGCGGTGTCGGGAAAAAGATTGACTCGGGCGTCCTCAAAGCGAGCGCGTTCGACTCGCTCTCGGATGTGATTTCCACCTCTGCCGTCCTCGTGACGACCATCATCATTCATTTCACCGGATTCACCATCCTCGACGGCATCGTCGGGCTCATCGTCGCCTGCCTGATTATCGTCGGCGGTATCAAGATTCTGAAAGAGAACATGAACTCCATCTTGGGAGAAGCACCGTCCGAGGAAATCGTGGACGGGATTCGGGAAGTCGTCAGAGAATACCCCGAGGCGCTCGGTATCCACGACCTCATCGTCCACAACTACGGTCCCGGGCACACCATCGCTTCCCTGCACATCGAAGTGGACGGGACGCAGGACCTGTTCGCGCTCCACGATGTGATCGACAACATAGAGCGGCAGATGCGCGAGCAACTCCAAATCGAGTGTACGGTACATATGGACCCCATCGCGGTGAATGACCCCATCGTGAACGAGCTGCGCGAGAAAGTCACCGACCTGCTCCCCACAATCGGTGAGGGGATTTCCCTCCACGATTTCCGTGTGGTCACGGGTCCGAGTCATACCAACCTGATCTTCGATATGGCAGTCCCGTTTGAAATCAAAATGACCGAAAAAGAAGCGAGCGACAAAATCAGTGCGCTCGTCAAAGAGAAAATCGGGCAAGAATACTACTGCGTCGTCACGGTAGACAGAAAATGACGGATTTCTTTTGAATCATATAATCTACATAAAAGACACGGAGGGATTTCCACCGTGTCTTTTCATTTTATGAATCGGTCAATCACGTCGATTCCTGCGCTCGCCGCGCTCGAATGCCTGAATGTTCAAGGCAATTTCGGCAATACAGCGTTCTCGTGCCTCAAACGAGCCCCACGCCATGTGTGGCGTCAGGCATACGCTCGGGTGTCCATAGAGTGCCGTATAGGGATGGGTCACCGACGGCGGCTCCTGACTGTATACGTCACAGCCGAAGAGCAGTTTCCCGTCGAGCACCCGCTCCGCGACCGCCCCCTCGTCTACAACCGCTCCGCGTGCCAAATTGAGCAGAATGGCACCGTCTTTCATGAGTCCGAGTTCTTTTGCACCAATCAAGCCGCGGGTCTCATCGGTCAGCGGTACATGAAGGGAGACAAAATCGCTCTCGCGGAGCAGGTCTTCCAAAGTACGGTTCTCGACTCCATCTTTGGGGGTGCGGGAATACGCCAGTACACGGCACCCGAATGCTCTCGCCGCTTCCGCGACGCGCGCCCCGATATGCCCGTAACCGACAATACCCCATGTCTTCCCTGCAAGGTCATAAAAAGTGGGAGAAATCAAATTGCAGAAGTTGGTTTTTGTATATGCTCCGGATGCAACGAAATCCGTATAGGATGGCAGGCGCGTCGCAAGGTTCAGAGCGAGTGCGAACGTCACGAGCACCACGCTCTCGGTCGAATATCCCACCACATTCGCGAGCCCGATTCCCCGCGAGCGGCAATAAGTGAGGTCGACATTGTCGTACCCGGTCGCCGCCACACAGATGAGCTGTAAGCGGGACGCGCCCGCGAGATTCTCGCGATTCAGTTTCACTTTATTGATGACGACAACCTCCGCGTCGCGTATACGAGACGGTATTTCCGACGGTGCGGTCGACTGATATACCGTCAGAGACCCGCTGTCGGCAATCGGAGCGAGAGAAATATCTTCCCCGACCGTCCCCGCGTCCAAAAATACAATGTTCATTTGGTTCTCCCCTTTTACGATTATCGCATATACGAAAAGCCGCGGAATTGCCGTACCGAATGTGGGCGGCGCCTCTGCGGCTTTCAATATGATCAGAATCAGTCCTTGTCGGCGATTTCACAATGATCGCTTTCGGCGCAATCATCGCAGTCCCCGTCGCAAGCAATGTCACACGAGAAGGTCTCCCCGCAAGCAGGGCACACGACTTCTTCGGGGTCGATGGAGTCATCGAAGCAAACGGTCTCGCCGCATTTCGGGCACTGTGTCTCATAGAATGCGGTATCGTCGTCCTCGTCTTCGTCCTCATCATCCTCGTCGCCCCAGAGTTCGGACTCGACATCGCCGAGGTCCTCATCCAGTTCCTCGACATACTCGCGCAAATCGGTCGCTTCCGCAGCGAGATCGGAGAGAAGATCCAGCACTTTTGTAAGCACTTTCCCCTCCGCCGTGTTCTCATCGAGCTTCACGCCTTCGGCAAGACCTTTCAGATATGCGGCTTTTTCCTGAATCGTCATGGTATTCTCCTTTATGCTCTTTCGAGGTAGGAACCACCGTCACGGGTATCGATACGAATCATATCGCCCTCTTCGATGAACAGCGGCACTTTGATCTCCGCGCCGGTCTCGACGACGGCTCTCTTCGTCACATTGGTAGCGGTATTCCCCTTGACGCCCGGCTCGCACTCAATGACTTGCAGCGTGAGGAACGTAGGCGGCTCAACGGCAATGACTTTGCCGTTCCATGTAGAAATCTTGCACATGGTCTCTTCTTTGACAAAGCGGAAGTTGTCCCCGAGAGCGGACTTTGGGAGCGGCTCCTGGTCGAAGGTCTCCATGTCCATGAAGTAATAGAGATCGCCGTCATTGTAGACATACTGCATCTCTTTGCGCTCAATGAACGCCTGCTCAAACTTGGCGGTCGGGTTAAACGAAGTCTCGGTCACGGCACCGGTAATGATATTCTTCATCTTGGTGCGGACGAAAGCGGCACCCTTCCCCGGTTTCACGTGCTGGAACTCGACGACCTGTACGAGTGCGCCATCGTAATCGAATGTCACGCCATTGCGAAATTCACCTGCTGTAATCTGCGGCATAATTCACCTGCTCATGCAACGGTACGAATAGATTTTGTGAGAACGGGGGTCCGAGGAACCGTTGCTCCCTCGGCGTTCTCGCGAATTGCGTTATACACGGATATATTTTACAACATAGAAAAGGACAATGCAAGGAGAAATTCAAATTTTTTCCCGAAAAATGCGTTTTCTCAGTAGATTTCGATGAGTTCCTTCGGACTTTGGGTAAAATCGTACGCGCCGTCCTCGGTGACGAGAAGCATATCTTCGATTCTGCACCCGTATTTCCCATTGAGATAAATCCCGGGTTCCGCGGTCACGACATTTCCTTCTTCGAGCACCGAGCCGAACGACCCCGAGGAAAGACGGGGACCCTCATGGATGAACAGTCCTACCCCATGTCCGAGAGAATGCCCGAAGCACCCCTCGTATCCCGCGGCATTGATGAGGTCTCGCGCGGCGGCATCGGCCTTCCCGCAATCGGCACCGGCGCGGAGATACGCGATCCCCGCCTTCTGTGCGGCGAGCACGGTTTCATAAACCTTTTTAATCTCCTTGTCCGCACGCCCGATTACAACCGTACGGGTCATATCCGAGCAGTATCCCTGATATTTTGCCCCGAAATCCATCGTCAAAAACCCTTTGTGCAGTTTCTCGGGGCGCGGGTGCCCGTGCGGAAGTGCGCTGGCATCTCCCGAGACGGCAATGGTGTCAAACGCGGTCCCCTCGGCACCGAGTTTCCGCATCTGATACTCCAGTTCCACCGCCACATCGATTTCGGTCATGTTGGGCGTCAGGACTTTCAGAAGTGCGGCGAGGGCAGCATCGGTGATGCGCTGTGCCTCTTTCATGAGTTCGACCTCTTCCGGCGTCTTAATCTGCCGCATGGTTTCGAGGAGGTTCCCTATCGGGCGAAATTCAATACCCACATACTTACTCTCGTACGCGTGGTATTCGGAGACGGTCATGGTCAGATTTTCAAACCCGACCGTTTTGACATGATTCTTCTCGAATACATCCGCGACAAAAGCGGCGCGCGGTGAGGGGGTCACCACCTCAAACGCGGGGTCGGCATATTTTTTCGCCTCTTCTTCATAGCGGAAGTCGGTCACCATGTACGCCTCGGTCGCGGTAATCAAAAGCAGACCGTCGGTAAAGGGATAGCCGAGCAAATACCGCTCATTGAGTTCGCTCGTCACGAGGACGGCATCCCAACCCTGTTCTTTCATAGCATTCCGCAATTTTTGCAATTTCAAGTTATTTCATCTCCTCGTAGTGTTTTTTGATGGCAAGTGCGTCTTCCGCCTGCGTCCCGGCGGACTCGCTGATGATGGTCGGGGTCAGCCCCTCGAGAGCGATCACCTCCGCGAGCGGTTCAAACGGCGGTCCGTAGGCGGTATCGGCAAACGTCAAATGCCGTTTTTCTCCCGCTTCGGTCCATTCGATCTTCGAGAAATGGCAATGCAGATTCTTCGCTACCTCATCTCCGAGGACCTCTCCGATGCGGTCAAATACACGGCGGTAATCATCGCGGGTACGGAACACGCCGCCGCAGTCGCGGGCGTTCAAGTGTCCGAAATCGACGACGGGCACGAGCCGCTTGTCCATTTTGCAGAGCGTCAGGACCTCTTCGAGCGTGCCGAGCTGATTCTTCTTTCCCATCGTCTCGATCCCAATTCTCACATGGGGATACGCAACGGTGGCGAGGGTCTCGGCGAGGGTATCCGCGGAGAGCGCCATCGCCTCTTCTCGCGAAATCTTGGCGCAAGAACCGCAGTGCACGACAATGATATCCGCGCCGAGCAGATCCGCCGCCCACAAGCTCTTATCTATATAGGAAATGCTGTTCAGCCGCGTCTCGGGATTCACGCCCGAGAGTGAGATAAAATAGGGGGCGTGCATCGACATATAGATGCCCGCTTCGCGCGCGGCATTCCCAATCTCGCGGAGAGCCGACTCTCCTGCCGTGACCCCTTTCCCCGCCTCGTATTCATAGGCGTCAAGACCTATTGACTTGACCCATGCGGGCGCGTCTTTCGTGGCTTTTTTCCCCGCCGCATAGAAAGATTCCGCATTCCCTCCGGGTCCGAAATATGCGTGTTTGCGTTCAGACATCACGAGTCTCCCGTTTGTTTATGTTTCCAATAATACCGCAGAATCGGTTTCTCAAAGAGGCGTTTCAGGCGTGTACCGAGGTCGCGCTTGTCGCGAATGGGCGGGAGCAGAATGGTGCGGACACCGACGCGTCTCCCCGCCCAAACATCGGTGAAAATCTGGTCTCCCATCATCGCGGTCTCCTCGGGTGTGGCACCGATTTCCTCCATCGCCCGACGCATGGAGCGTCTCCCCGGTTTCCCCGCTTTCGGAAAGAACGGAATCCCGATCCGTTCATTAAACAGGGTCACACGAGCGGGCTTATTGTTCGAGACAAAGACCGCGCGGACGCCCGCGGCATTCAAAGCGGCGAACCATGCGAGGTGCTCCTCATCCGGCTCCGGCTGTTCATAGGGAGCGAGCGTATTGTCAATATCCAGGATGAGATAGCGGATACCCTCGCGGGCGAGAAAATCCACGGTCACATCCCGGTAAGTATTCACATAATAATCCGGGGATAAATACTTCCGCATACCGTCCTCCCTTTTTTACTCTTTATGATACCATATTCCCTGCTCTAAATCAAGTTTTTTTAATTTTTCTCAGCATTCTATTGACAAACATTTTGGAATGGTCTATAATAGCAAAGGTCGTGAGAAAGACATTCGCGGGTGTAGTTCAATGGTAGAATTCCAGCCTTCCAAGCTGGCCGCGTGGGTTCGATTCCCATCACCCGCTCCAATCAAATGCGCCCTTAGCTCAGTGGATAGAGTGCCCGGCTACGAACCGGTAGGTCGAAGGTTCGAATCCTTCAGGGCGCGCCAAGAAAAAGCACTTGCGTTTGCAAGTGCTTTTTCTATCCAAGCCGCAGGGTTGGTATGGAATTACGCTATGCGTGTATGGAATCGCCGTCAGGCGTATGTGATCACCAAAGGTGTATTGTTTCCCTGCGTCTTGATGCCATACAAGGCTCCGCCTTGATTCCATTCAGTCTTTGGAAGATTGCATAGAATGCTTCGTGCACCAAAGCAGCCGTTGGCTGCTTTTTTTCTTTTTTTGTTCGATGAAACCGATGATGCCCTTGACATTCATTTTCTTCTTTTAATATAATAGTTGCGTATACCGAACGAATCGGAGCTACAACAAAGTGACCGAATCGCCGGCAGGTACAGGCAGTATCAAACGACAGGAGACCATCACCTATGTGGATTATTTGTTTCACGGCCGCACTCGTGTTCCTCTTCGCGGGGATTCTCATCGCGGGGCTCTCCGTCTCACGGAGATGGCGCTCTCCGCATCCCGCGTCCATCCTACTCGCAGGGACTTTTCTGACGGCGGTCAGCGCGTTTTTGCCGCTGTACCGAGATTTTTTCTCGAATGACACTGTCAGCCCGCTGAAAATCATCTTTGTATCCATCAACAACAGCATCCGCCTGTTTGTCGTCGACTGTGATTTCGGCTCCATCCGCGAGATGCTCTCAGATGCACCGACATGGGCAAATACGGCGTATTCGGTGCTCTTCTCCGTCCTCTATGTCCTCTGCCCCATTCTGACATTCGGGTTTGTCCTGTCTTTCTTCAAGACCGTCTCCGCCTATCGCCGTCTATTCTTCTCTTTCCGCCGCGACCTCTATGTGTTTTCCGAACTGAATCAGAAGAATCTCGCGTTGGCGACAAGTGTCCGCGAAACGAATGGGCGCGCGGTCATCGTATTTACCCATGTCGATAACGATGCGGACGGATTTGACGATTCGCTCTCGGACGATGCGAACAAACTCGGTGCCATCTGCTTCAAAAAAGACCTGCTCTCGGTGCAAATCCCCGAGAGAAAGCGTCAAAAAGTTTTCTTTGTGATTCAAGGCGATGATACAAACGCCAATATCGCGACAGCCATCGCACTCACCGAAAAGCGAAAGAACCCCCACCGCAACGAGACGCTGTATTTCTTCGACGATACGGCGACGGGTGCCGCGCTCTTTTCCCGCCCCGCGACGGGCGGACTCGTTGTCCGACACATCAATGCCAAGCGAGCACTGATCTACAAGTTCTTATATAACGACGGAAAAGTCCTCTTCGACACCGCCGTATCGGAAAAGGGTTCCTCCGAGAAACTGATTTCCGCTTTGATCGTCGGCTTGGGACAATACGGTGCGGAGATGCTGAAAACCCTGACATGGGCGTGCCAAATGTACGGCTATCGCCTGAAAATCAACGGATTCGACTATTCGGACGAAACCATTTCCCGTTTCAAAGCCACTTGTCCCGGGTTATTTGATCCCGCAATCAACGGTCAGAACATCGCGGGGGACGCGCAGTATGATATCCGTCTGTATGGCGGCATCGACGCGCAAGGTGAGGCGTATGAGACCGCCGTCTGCGACCACGCGAAAGACGCGACATTCGTCTTCATTTCCCTCGGTACCGACGAGGCAAATGTCGCGGTGGCGTACCGTACACGGGAGATTTTCGAGCGCATCCACGCGAGCGGGGACGGCAAGCGCGTGAGCGGCGAGCCGTTCATCCAAACCGTCATATACGACCCTGCGACCAATCAGCGGATCGGGCAAGCGAAGAACCGAAAAAATCTCGCCTACGATATCCATTGCATCGGGTCCCTCGATTCGTTCTACTCTTTCTCCACA
>JAQYLJ010000017.1 GCA_028720145.1 Clostridia bacterium | reverse complement strand
ATAAGACTTCAAGTCGTCGAATTCGATCGTCTCCTTGTGTGCGAGCGGGTGCTCACGGTTCATAATCAGCACATAGGAAAACTCGGTGATGAGTTCCCCGCGCAGATTCTTTTCTTCGAGCATCTCCTTGAAATAGCGGTCGTGCTGTGCGGAATAGCGCAGAATCGCCAACTTGTAGTCGGTATAGAGAATGTTATTGATGGCGCGCTGCGTGTTGGTCTCCTTATAGAAAATGTCGATGGGCTTGTCTTTCGGGAGTTTCTTCGAGAATTCCGCGAGGGCATACGCCGCATAACTCGAACGCGGCACCGAGATGGAGAACCGCAGTTTCTTGCTTTCGCCGTTTTTGAAGATGTCCTCCACCTCGTCGATCTGCGCGAGGATATTCCTCGCGTATTGCATCAGGCGCTCTCCGTCGGGCGTCAGGGTCATGCCCTTCGAGGTGCGGTCGAAGATGGCGATACCGAGCGAGGATTCCAGCTCTTTGATGCCGCGGCTGACATTGGGCTGCGCGACATATAAGGTCTCCGCCGCCTTGTTGATGGAGCCGGTCCGCGCGACCTCGACGGCATATTTGAGATACAGAATATTCATGGGTGTCGTCCTCCCCGCTAGTGTATGAGAATTATACTATATTTTCGGTGAGTCCGCAAGAGCGTCTCGGTTTTTTCTTTCCCCTCGCCCCCGCCGTGCGTCTTCTCTCCCGTCTCCCCGCGCTCCCGCTTTCCGCCCCCCGCGCGGGGATTTCCCGCGCGTTCCCTCTCCCGTGCCGTCTCTCGCACAGAGCGCGGTTTCCACGCGCTCCCTCTCCCGATTGACAAAGGGCGGCGGGCGCGATACAATGGGGAGTAACTTGTATTCGCGGGGCGCGGGCACGCGCTTTTGCGAGGAAATGAGTCCTTCATGTTTACGATTGCTTTCAAAAATGTCCTCATGACCCTGTTCTATATTCTCCCGGGGTTTCTGCTCGGGAAATGGAAAAAGGCGTCCGCGGAGCATCTGCCGTCGCTCTCGGCGGTCCTCATCTATGTCTGCTCGCCCTGTATGATTATCGGGGCGTATCTGCAAATGGAATACAGCCCGCGCGCCCTCGGGAACATGGGGCTCTTCTTCGTGATTACGCTGGTGTTGCAAATCGCGTTCATGGGGCTGCTCCGCCTGATTCTGCGCGATAAGTTCCAAGAAGCAAAATATAAAGTGCTGACCGTCGCCTCGGTGATGGGGAATGTCGGGTTCTTCGGTCTGCCAATCGTGCGGGCGCTCTTCCCCGAGAACCCCGAAGTCATGTGCTATTCGTCGGTCTATGTCTTCTCGATGAATCTCTTGGTCTTCACGGTCGGTGTCTTTTGCCTGACGGGGAACCGGAAGTTCCTCTCGCTGAAAAGTCTGCTCCTCAACCCCACGACCATCAGCACCGCCGTGGCGATTCCCCTCTTCATTTTCGGGGTCGGACCCCGTTTGGCGGGGGCGGGTCTTACTTTCATCACGGACGCGATCGGACTGCTCGGCGGTGTCACCACCCCGCTCTGCATGATCATCCTCGGGATTCGCCTGACCACCGTGCGGTTTCGCTCGCTCTTCACCCGCCCCATCGTCTGGCTCGCCTGTCTTGCCAAATTGATTCTGTTCCCGCTGTTCTGTTACCTCGCGGTCTATTTCCTCCCCCTCGACACCTCCCTGAAAGCGAGCGTCCTCGTCCTCTCGTCGGTCCCCTGTGCCTCGGTCGTTTTCAACCTCGCCGAAATCCACCACGGTGAGAGTGAACTCGCGGCGAACTGCCTGCTCGTCTCGACCCTCGTCTGTTTCCTCACCATCCCGCTCCTCGCCCTGTTGCTCTGACAGAAATTCAGCCAAGACAAAGAGCCGCCGCGTCCTTGGCGGCATCAAATAGAATATAAAAAAGCAACCCGCTCGGGTTGCTTTTTGCGTTTCGGGAGGAATGATTCTATCCGGTGTTGCATTTTGCTTGGTAATTTACCGAAAGGGTTTCCGTGCCGCCGAACACGCCCACAACGGCGTATTCTTCACAGAAAGGCGCGGGCGCGCATATTCTCTCATTGAAGAAAAAACGGCGAGGTACTTTTATGAATCCCCAAAATAATCCCCCGCATCTCTTGTCCGTCCTTCGCCACCGACCGCAAGCATGGGCGAGGATTGCGGGGAGTGACCGCTACCCCGACATTCGCGGCAAGGTGGCGTTCTATCAGACGGGCGCGGGCGTTCTCGTTTGGGCGACCGTGGTCGGGCTCCCCGCGGAAAGCGACAAATGCAAGCAGCCGATTTTCGCTTTCCACATTCATGCGGGCGCAAGTTGCACGGGCAACGCGGAGGACCACTTCGCGGACGCGGGTACACACTTCAATCCGATGGAGTGCGCGCACCCCTACCACGCGGGCGATCTGCCGCCGCTCTTCGGCGCGGGTGGGGTCGCCGTCTCGGTCTTTCTGACAGACCGCTTTCATGTCGAGGACCTCATCGGCAAAACCGTGATTATCCATTCGTCTCCCGACGACTTTACCACCCAGCCCTCCGGCAACGCGGGCGCAAAAATCGCCTGCGGAGAAATCCGACGGGCGTTTCTGCTGTAAGCCCCGTATACGCCCGCCATCGGAACAAAAAGCGGGCGGTGGCGCCGTCAGAATCACCCGAGTCATTAGGCAGACAAGATTCAGCAAAGCACTCGCAAAAAGCGGGTGCTTTTTTGTTTCGCGAGGACGATATGCGCCCGCCCGGAAAAGAAGCCCGCCTTTTTTCGGGTGTGTATTGGCATTACGGAAGCGGTATGATATGCGTGCCCCACGAAGATGCTCCGCCATCCGAATGCCGCGATATCCCAACGCCCTGCCGTAGGGCGGGGGCTTGCTCCCGCCGAATAAAATAGAACAATCGCGTCCCACGCGAATATCCGCGGTGACGTGACAAAAAGCACGGGAGGGCGTTTGCCCTCTTTCCTACTAGAATATTCGCCGTTGGCGAATATACCTCGCCCTCGCGTCGCCTCGCGAGCGGGCGCCGCCTATCGGGCGGGTATGCGAACCTAGTTCCGCCGGCTTTGCCGCGGAACTAGGTCGAAGCCGGAGTGCCGCAGCCACAGAACAAAAAAGACCGACCCGAGGGTCGGTGAACTTGCACTAGAATATTCGCGTCCCACGCGAATATTCCCTGCCTTGCCGCCGGTTCGCGAGCGACCGTCGCTCTGCGGCGGGCATGCGAACCTAATCGCGCAAAGCGCGACTAGGTCGAAGCCGCGGTGACGCGACAAAAAGCACGGGAGGGCGTTTGCCCTCCCGCGCTTTTTGGCTGCGGCACTAGGATTCGAACCTAGGAAATGACGGAGTCAGAGTCCGTTGCCTTACCGCTTGGCGATGCCGCAATATTTTTTAAGCATGGTATATCATAGCATGGGGGTTGGGGTTTGTCAAGCGTTTCCCCAAAAAATCCCTTGTAAGGTTTTTTCTCGACACCCCGCGGGGGCGGCTCCCTCTCCGAGATACACGGGAGAGGGGGCAGGTTTCTCACGGGGGAAATCACGCGGGAAGCGCGGGACGGGCATAGCGCGTAGGTCGCGATGCGGGGATCAGGACTTCTCGCCCGTGCCCGGGCGGTCGGCGCTCTCGGCAGGGCTCACCCGCACATCGTTTTTCTTCACGCGGAAGAGCAGGCGGCAGAGCGCCCGCCCGTGAAACGGAATCAGCGGGTAGAGGTAACTGTATCCGCCGTTCAGCGTTCGGTTCGTACAGACGAGGATAACGGCGAGTACCACGCCGCCGATAAGCCCGTACAGCCCGAACAGCGCGGTTAGCGTGAGGGTAATCAGGCGCAAGAACTTCACCGCATAGGAGAGTTCGTGGCTCTGCTGAGAGAATCCCGCGATGGCGATCACCGCCATATAGAAAATGACATCCGGCGACAGCCACCCGATGGTGACGGCGAAGTCCCCGAGAATCAGTCCCCCGATGACCGACAGGGAGTTCGAGAGGAGATTCGGAGTGTTCATGCTCGCGAGTTTGAGCGCGTCTATCGCGAACTCCACGAGAAACAGTTGCAAGAGGAGCGGGAAATCCCCCGGCTCGCTCGGGACGACAAACATAAGCCACCCGGGGAGCAAATCCGCGTGCCGTACGAGATAGTACCAGAGCGGCGACAGAATAAACGACAAGGCGAAGACCGCGAGCCGCAAGAGCCGCAGGTAGGTCCCCGTCACGGGCGCAAAATAGAAGTCGTCCGTCTCCTGCATGAAGTCGAAAATGGAGGTCGGGAGAATCATGACCTGCGGCGAGGTGTCGCAGAGAATGAGGACGCTCCCCTCCACCAGTTGCGCCGCCGCGACATCGGGACGCTCGGTCGAGCGAATCTTCGGGAAAGGATTGTACCAGCGGCGGGGAATCAGGCACTCCGCGAGACTTTGAAAGCCGAGGGTCAGCGAGGCGGGGCGAATCTCGTCGAGCCGCTGTGACAACTGCTTCACATACTTCTCGTCGGCAACGCCGTCCATATAGCAGAGCACCACATCGGTCTTGGACGCGCCGCCGAGATTTTTATACTGCATGGTGAGGCGGGTATCGCGGAGACGGCGGCGAATCAGGGCGGTATTGAAGACCAGCGTCTCGACGAATCCGTCCCGCGACCCCTGCATGACGCGGTCGCTCTCGGGCTCCTCGGTCTCCCGTGCAGGGTAGGTGCGGAGGTCCATCACCACCGCTTCTCTCCCAAAGGTCGAGCCGAGCATCACCACCGCGCCGCTCATCACCATGAGGATCGCCTCGTCCACGCTTTTGATGGCGTCCACCTCGACATACGGCACGCTCGCGTCGATGAACTGTTCTGCCGCCCCCTCTCCCGTGGGCAATCCCGTGAGTCCTACGAAGAACTGCATGAGTCGCTGCATGACGGCATCTTTGATGAACCCGTCGATATAGTAAAGGGTGAGTTCGTCGGAGCCCACTTTCAGCCGCCGCTCGATGAGGTCGAAACTGTCCTCGACACGGAGCCTTTCGTGCAGGGTCTTTCGGTTCTCTTCGTATCTGTCCGACAGTTTTTCCAAAGCGAAACGGCTCCTCTCCGTGGTTTTCGCCCCGCGCGGGCGGCGGGTCTGACTCTTATCGTTCCCCGCGCACGGCGAAATATACAAAAAGTCATAAAAAGAGTAGATTTTTCCGTTAAAATCATGTAAAATAGAAAAACAAATGTGATTTCTCATCCGTCTCGCCCTCATCGGCGGTTTTCGCTCGGGGTGGACGAAGAAAGACACACACCGAGAAAGGAGCTGCGGATGGCGCCCCTGTTGGAAGACCTCGACCCGGGATACCGCATCGAGAAAAAATACTACCTCTCGATGTCCGAAGCCGCGGCACTCCGAGAGCGTCTCGACCCCATCATGCACCGCGACCCCCACGCGGACGACCATCGGCACTACCTCGTCAAGAGCGCGTATCTCGACGACCGTGACGAGCACTCCCTCGCCGCGTCTCTTTTAGGGCTCGAAAAGCGCAAGAAATACCGCATCCGCGCCTATAACGATTCGGACGCGTTCATCGGGCTGGAAGCCAAAGTCAAGCGCGGGAATTACTCCTATAAACAGTGTATCAGAATTACACGGGACGACTACGAGTCGCTCCTCCGCGGAGACCCCGCCCCGCTTCGGGCGTATGACTGCGACCTCGCGCGCCGCCTGTATTTTGATATGCGGACAAACGGCTACCGCCTCCGCTGTCTCGTCCGTTATGACCGCGAGGTGTACTTGCACCCCATTCAGCGCACCCGCATCACCCTCGACAGCAATATTTGCGGCGCGGTGGGTTCCTGCGACCTCTTCGCCCCGCATCATTTTCTCCCCGTACTCCCCGCGGGCATCGTCCTGCTCGAAGTCAAGTACAATCACTTTCTGCCGGAGTTCATCTCCGACCTTCTCCCGCGGGACGCGATGCCCGCGACAGCCAACAGCAAATTCGCACTCTCGCGTGCGGTAACCGATTGGAGCACATTACAATGACTTTACAAGAAATCCTGAAAGCCGCGTTTTCCGATGTCTACGAGGTCTACGGCGGTCTTACCTTCCCGCAGGTGGTGGTGATTGTCATCGCAGCTGTCCTCTGTGGCGGCATGATCTGCCTGACCTACCGCCTTTCCTACCGCGGTGCGCTCTTCTCCCGCTCGTTCTGCGTCTCGCTCTTCGCGCTCTCGGTCATCACCACGCTCCTCATCATGGCGGTTCGCACGAACACGGGACTGTATATCTCCATCGGGACACTGGGGGTGCTCTCGGTCATCCGCTTCCGTGCCACCATGAAAGAACCCCTCGACATGGCGTACATATTCCTCTCGGTGACCGCCGGCTTTATCTGCGGCTCGAACCTGCTGGGCATCGCGCTCCCGGGCGTGCTCCTCGTCTGCATCATCCTCGGGGTCGCGGGTCGTCTGCCCCGCCTGAAAAGCCCCTATATTTTGATGGTGACCTGCGACCCTGCCCGGGAGAGCAAGGTGCGCGAGATCGTCTCGGCGGCGACCGTCTCCGCCCGCCTCAAATCCAAGTCGGTCCTGAACGGCTCGCTTGAGCTCACGCTCGAAGTCCGTCTGAAAGACGGCAACGACGCGTTCCTCTCCGAACTCTCGTCGCTCGATACCGTCACCGCCGCCACCCTCGTGCGGAGCAATACCGAATATATTTGATTTTCCCGCACACCGCGTTTTGTTTTCAAAGATTCCTGCAAAATATACGAGGAGGAGCCGAGAAATCGGCTCCTCCTTGCTGTTTTTTCACCTTGTAGGGCGGGGGCTTGCTCCCGCCGAAAGAAAGAAAACAACCCCTGCCCAATTGGCAAGATTGAAGAATGATGGATTCTATATAACACCGTGTCTCTGCTGTTTTCTGTTCAACCGATAGGGCGGCGGGAGCAAGCCCCCGCCCTACAATAAGGCATTTTCTCACTTCGTCGCAGACGAAACTTCCCGCGGCGCACCGCGGCGCAACGTCACATTTGCATAGCAAAACTTCACTTCGGCGCGAGCCGAAACTTCACTTTCTGCTCCGCAGAAAACTTCACTACGGCGCCCGAGATGCGAGCGCGCCGGCAAAACAAAAAATCGGGGATGCCGTTTCGGCACCCCCGATTCAACAATCGGTACTGTTTTAGTTTTTGTTAAAGAGGTCTTTGAGTTTCTTGCGGAATCCCGCGCGTTTCGCGTCGTTCTTCTCGCCGTCGGTCGCGGCAAACTTACGGAGCAGGTCTTTCTGCTCGGCGGTGAGTGCCCGCGGCACTTCCACCGTGACGGTAAAGACCAGATTCCCTTTCTTGCCGCTGTACACATCAGGGGCGCCTTCCCCGCGGATGGTGAACGAGGTCCCGGGTTGGGTCCCCTCGGGGATGGTGTATTTCTTGGTCTTCCCGCCGAGGAGCGGCACATCGATTTCCGCACCGAGCGCGGCTTCTGTGAACGAGATGGGAATCTCGCAGAAGATGCTGCTGCCCTCCCGCTCGAAGATGGGATGCGGACGCACGCTGACCGAGATGATGAGTTCGCCTGCCGGTCCGCCGTTTCTGCCCGCGTTCCCCTGTCCGCGGAGCGCGACTCTCTGTCCGTCCTCAATCCCCGCGGGAATCGCGACCGAGAGTTTCCGCGTCAGGCGGACATACCCTTTCCCGTTGCAATTCTTACAGGGGGTACGGACGATCTTCCCCGTGCCGCGGCAGTTCGTACACGTGGTCTGGGTCTGCATCATACCCATGATGGTGCGCTGTTGCACCGTGACACGCCCCGTCCCGTGGCATACCGTACAGGTGTCGGTGGTGGTGCCGGGCGCGGCACCCGAGCCGTGGCAGTCCTGGCACGCCTCCACGCGGTTATAGGATATGTCCTTTTTACAGCCGAACACCGCTTCCTCAAAGGAAATGACGACCCGCTGTTCCACATCGTCCCCGGGGATGGGCGCGTCGTTCCTGCGGGTTGACCCGCCGAAGCCGCTTCCACCGCCGCCGAAGAAACTCGAAAAAATGTCTCCGAAATCAAAGTCGCCGAAGCCCGAGAACCCTGCGCCCGCGCCCGCGCCCGCCGAGGGGTCGAACGCCGCGTGACCGTACTGGTCGTACTTCTTCCGCTTCTCGGGGTCGGACAGGACCCCGTACGCCTCATTGATTTCCTTGAACTTCTGCTCCGCCTCTTTGTCGCCGGGGTTTAAGTCCGGATGATATTTTTTCGCGAGGGTACGGTACGCCTTTTTCAGCGTCGCTTCGTCCGCCGATTTCTCGACGCCGAGTACCTCATAATAGTCGCGTTTGCTTTCGTCTGCCATGTCAATGTCCTTTTCGGGGGATTCGGACAAGGGGGTCGGTGCCCGATGCGGTCTTTTTTACGCTCGCACCGCGCGTACCGATCCCCCCGTCACGGATGATTATTTGTCGGTTTTATCCTCGAAGTCTGCACCGTAGTAGGTTCCGTTGGCATCGGGTCCTTGCGTCCCCGCGCCCGCACCTGCGGCACCCTGTGCCCCGTCGGCACCCGCGGCGGCATAGAGTTTCTCCGCGAGCGGGTAGAACGCCTTTTCAAGTGCCTCGGTGTCCGCCTTGATCTGCTCGACATCGCCGCCCTTGACGGTCTCTTTCAGACGGGCGAGGGCATCGTTCACGGGTGCTTTGTCGGCATCCGAGAACTTGTCGCCCGCGTCGGTCATGGACTTCTCGATTTGGAAAATCAGACCTTCCGCGTGGTTCTTGACTTCGACGCTCTCTTTCGCCTTCTTATCCTCTTCGGCGTGCTGTGCCGCTTCCTTGACGGCGCGGTCAATCTCTTCCTGAGACATATTGGTCGAAGAGGTGATGGTGATATGCTGTTCCTTACCGGTCCCCTTATCGGTCGCGGAGACATTCACGATGCCGTTCGCGTCGATATCAAAGGTGACCTCAATCTGCGGCACGCCGCGCGGTGCGGGAGCAATCCCGTCGAGCGAGAACCGACCGAGGGTGGTGTTCCCCGCCGCCATATCGCGCTCACCCTGCAAGACATGAATCTCGACCGAGGTCTGCCCGTCGGATGCGGTGGAATAGATTTGACTCTTCTTGACCGGAATGGTGGTGTTTCTGTCGATGATGCGGTTGAACACCCCGCCGAGGGTCTCAATCCCGAGGGACAGCGGCGTGACATCGAGGAGCAACAGGTCCTTGACTTCCCCGCCGAGCACGCCCGCCTGAATCGCGGCACCGATGGCGACGCATTCGTCCGGGTTGATGCCCTTGAACGGCTCGCGCCCGATCAGATTCTTGACCGCTTCCTGCACGGCGGGAATCCGAGAGGAACCGCCGACCATCAGGACTTTGGAGATCTCGCCGACCGAGATGCCCGCATCCGCGAGTGCCTGTTTCGTCGGACCCATGGTCGCTTCCACGAGGTCGTGGGTCAGTTCGTTGAACTTCGCACGGGTCAGAGTGGTTTCGAGGTGTTTGGGTCCGGTCGCGTCCGCCGTGATGAACGGCAGGGAGATGGCACTCGTCATGGTGCCGGAGAGTTCGATCTTCGCTTTCTCCGCCGCTTCTTTCAGTCTTTGGAGCGCCATCTTATCCTTGCGGAGGTCGATGCCGCCGTTCTCACTCGCGAAGCCGTCCGCGAGCCAGTTGATGATTCTCTGGTCGAAGTCGTCGCCGCCGAGACGGTTGTTACCCGCGGTCGCGAGCACTTCAAACACGCCGTCGGAGATTTCGAGAATCGAGACATCGAAGGTCCCGCCGCCGAGGTCAAAGACCATGATCTTCTGCGCGTCCTCTTTGTCCATGCCGTAGGCGAGTGCCGCGGCGGTCGGCTCGTTGATGATACGGAGCACTTCGAGACCCGCGATCTTACCCGCGTCCTTGGTCGCCTGACGCTGTGCGTCCGAGAAGTACGCAGGGACGGTGATGACCGCCTGGGTCACGGGAGAGCCGAGATATGCCTCGGCATCGGATTTCAGTTTTTGCAGGATCATCGCGGAGATTTCCTGCGGGGAGTACTGTTTCCCGCCCATGGTGACCTTGTGGTCCGTGCCCATCGAGCGTTTGATGGAGACGACGGTGTTCTCGGGGTTGGAGACCGCCTGCCGTTTGGCGACCTGACCGACGAGGCGTTCGCCCGTCTTGGAGACTGCGACGACGGACGGCGTGGTACGCGCGCCCTCCGGGTTCGGAATGACAATCGGTTCGCCGCCTTCAAACACGGCGACGCAAGAGTTGGTGGTACCGAGATCAATGCCAATGATTTTTCCCATGATGAATTACCTCCTATGGGTTCTGTCTATTTGAATTTGTTTTATAAACTTATTTGTTTGTATTAGTTGATTTGTATTTACTTATCTTTGTTGCGGTTTTTTTCGGTCTTTGCGATAGCGCGGGTGCGGGGTTCCGAACTAATTCGCGACTTTTACCATCGCGAAGCGGATGACCTTCTCCCCGAGGCGGTAGCCCCGCTGGAAGACCTCCGCAATAACACCTTCGCCGAGGGTCTCGTCTTCGATGTGCATGACCGCGTTGTGCAGATTCGGGTCGAAGGTCTCTCCCGCCTCGCCGAATGCCGTGATGCCCTGCTTGGTGAGGAACTCGGTGAGCGCGGTCAGGGTCATTTGGAGCCCCGCCTGCACTTTCTCCGCGTCGGCATCCGCGACGCTCGCCGCCCGTTCGAGGTTATCCGCGATGGGCAGAATCCCTTTCAGGGTCTCGGCGACCGCATCCGACCATACACTCTGTTTCTCTTTGGCGGTACGGCGGCGGAAGTTATCGTACTCCGCGAGCATCCGGAGGTAGGTGTCTTTCGCCTCTTTGAGTTCGTCCTGTAGTTTCGCGAGCGCGTCCTGCATGGGGTCGTCGCTTTTCTTTTCTTTCTCTTCCTCGTGTTCTCCGTCCGGAGCCGTTTTTTCCGGCTCCTCCTCGGGTGTCACGGTCTCGTTTTCTTTCGTTTCGTCCATGTCTTCTCCTTACCTGGGGGGATTCTCGGGTCCCGACAGAAGATTGTCGATGCCGAGAACCAAATTGTCGATAATCGATATCACCTTGCCGTAATCCATACGCCGCGGTCCGATGACCCCGATCGCGCCGAGCACCCGATCTCCCGAGCGGATGGTGCGGTAGACGAGGGAGGAACCCTCCATCCCCGTCATGGGGTTCTCATGTCCGATCAGCACATGAATGTCGTCGCTCGCGTCTTCGGTGATGACTTCGAGCAAGTCGTCTTTCTGCTCGAAGAGGTGCAGCAGCGACTGTACCTCGCCCATGTCGGTGTAGTCGGGTAAACCGAACAGTCGGTTCACGCCCTCGACCGTCAGTTCTCCCTCGCGGAACTCCTGCATGGTCTCGTAAATCAGCTTGACGAGCGGGTTGACGACCGGCGCCGCCGCCCCCATCGCGTTCTCGATGGCGAGAATCACCGGCAGGGTAATCTCTTCGGCGGTCTTCCCGACGAGGTGACAATTCAGTTCGTCCGTCAAACTCGCGAGTTCCTCTCGCGTGAGGGGAAAGACCGTCCGCACCCGTCGGGTCTTGACCGCACCGCTCGAAAAGAGCATCACGACGGCGAAACTCTGACTGTCGATATACATGGTGTGGAACTCGGTCACCGTGATGCCGCTCGAACGCGGCTTCGCCGCGATGGACGGGTAGTTGGTGAACGCGGACGCCATGCGCGACGCTTCCGCGAGAATCTGATCGAGCTCCGACAGCTTCCGCGTCAGTTTCTGACTGATTTCGCGAATCTCGTGCCGGGTCATGCTGTACCGTTCGAGCAATCGGTTGACATAGAACCGATACCCGCGTTCGGTCGGCACCCGCCCCGCCGAGGTGTGCGGCTGTTCGAGGTATCCGAGCGCTTCGAGTTCCGCCATCTCGTTGCGGATGGTCGCGGACGAGCATGACAGTTCGTCTTTCATCGCCAGATATTTCGACCCGACCGGCTCTCCGTAGGTAATATGTGCTTCCACGATTGCCTTCAGAATCTGCTTTTTCCGCTCGCTGAGTGTATCGCCCTGCATACCGTCCCTCCTGTTTTCGGATTTTAGCACTCTTTTTGTTCGAGTGCTAATCATTGAACCTAATATAGCGCGTTCCCCTGCGTTTGTCAAGAAAACCATCCCGAAATTTTGTGAACAAATTGTAAATTCGTCGGGAGAGTGCTAACCGAGGCTTATCAAAATCCCCGTGCCCGCATCTGCGGCGGGTCACGGGAAAGAAAAGGGTGTCGGACGGCGGGGAACCGGGCACGGGAACACCCGCAACCGCTTTTAAACCCTCTCCTTCCGCGCGCACGCGCCGAAAAGCATATATTTCGGTTTTTGTTTCTTTATAAAGTAAAATAGAAGCTTGACAGAAGACATAAGAATGTCTATAATGTGATATAGGATTTCCCCGAATGCCTGCGGGTATTCAGGACGGGGTCCCACCGGAAAGAAAGTCCGCTCGACGGACAGAACAGCGCGTAAGACTGCGGGGTTCCCCCGTAAAATGATAGATTTCCGCCCCCCGGCGGGAAGTGTTATGACAAAGGGCATTTTCTGCCGTCACGGCGGAACTGCTCGCTTTACCGTTGCTTTTGTACCGTTCCAGCGGTCTCCGATACAATCAAAAGAAGGAGGATACGACCATGGAATGGTATTTTGTTTTGCTCATCGGTCTTGCCGCCGCCCTCGTCGGGGTGCTCGCGGGATATCTGTGGCGGAGAAAAATCTCCGAGGCGAAAATCGGGTCTGCCGAAAAGCAGGCGATGCAGATTGTCAATGACGCGATGAAGCAAGCGGAAACCAAGAAGAAAGAGTCTCTTCTCGAAGCAAAAGAAGAGATCATCCGACAGAAAAACGAAGCGGACGCGGAAATCAAAGACCGCCGCCGCGAAGTCACCCATCAGGAACACCGCATCGCACAGAAAGAAGAGGCGATCGACCGCAAGGTCGAGGCGATCGAAAAGAAAGAGACCGCCCTCGCAGCAAAAATTGCCGAAGCGGACGCGCTCAAACAAAAGGTTGAGGCGCAACTCGAAGAGCAGAGAGTCGCGCTCGAGCGCGTGGCGGGTCTGACCGCGGAAGAAGCGAAGAACGAGCTGCTCGCCCGCAAGAGCGAGGAAATCGCGCACGAGACCGCGAAGAAGATCTCCGAGTTTGAATCCCAGTACAAAGAGGAAGTGGACGAGAAAGCGAAAGAGCTCCTCTCCCTCGCCATTCAGAAATGCGCCGCCGACCATGTCAGCGAGTCCGCCATCTCGGTCGTGGAACTGCCGAGCGAGGATATGAAAGGTCGCATCATCGGGCGCGAGGGGCGGAACATCCGCACCATCGAGACCCTGACCGGCGTGGAACTGATCATTGACGACACCCCCGAGGTGATCACCATTTCGGGCTTTGATCCCGTCCGTCGGGAGATCGCACGGCTAGCCCTCGAGAAACTGATTTCCGACGGGCGCATCCATCCCACGAGAATCGAAGAGATGGTGGAGAAAGCCCGCCGCGAGGTCGAGACCTCGATGAGACAAGCCGGCGAGAAAGCCGTGTTTGAGACCGGGGTCAGCGGGCTCCATGTCGAACTCGTGAAACTGCTCGGGCGGCTCAAATACCGCACGAGTTACGGACAGAATGTCCTGCGGCACTCGATTGAGGTCGCTTTGCTCGCGGGCGTGCTCGCCGACGAGATGGGGCTCGACAGCTCCGTCGCAAAACGCGCGGGTCTGCTCCACGATATCGGGAAAGCCATGACTGCCGAAATCGAGGGCTCCCATGTGGCGATCGGCGTGGATATCGCCAAACGCTATCGCGAGAGCAAAGAAATTATCAACGCCATCGAGGCACACCACGGAGATGTGGAACCCCTCTCTCCCATCGCGGTGCTCGTTCAGGCGGCGGACGCCATTTCTGCGGCGCGCCCGGGCGCGAGACGCGAGAATGTGGAGAACTACATCAAGCGGCTCCAACGGCTCGAAGAGATCGCCGGAGACTTCAAGGGCGTGGACACCTGCTACGCCATTCAGGCGGGACGCGAAGTCCGCGTGATGGTCAAGCCCGATGAGGTGACCGATGACCAAATGGTGATCATGGCGCACGATATTGCCAAGAAAATCGAGGAGGACCTCGAATATCCCGGGCAGATCAAGGTGCATATTATCCGTGAGAAACGGGTGGCGGACTACGCAAAATAAGCGTTTTCTGTCCGAACGCACAGCAAGAGGTGGCGCGTCTGCTCCGCCTCTTGTTTTACCCTACGCCCGCGCGGGCTATTCTGTCGGGGTGCGCCGGTAGAGACTCCGCGAACTGCCCTTTTCCCGACACTCTATGGAAAATGAGGATTGCAGCATGAGAATTTTGGCGCTCGGTGATGTCATCACCCCTTCCGCCGTCGAATTCCTCGCCGCCCGTCTCTGGGCGTACCGCAAAGCCGAAAAAATCGACCTCGTGATTGTCAACGCGGAGAACGCGTCCTTTCTCTCCGGGGTGACAAAACCCCTCGCAGAGACCCTGTTTCAAGGGGGTGCGGACATTCTCACGGGCGGAAATCACTCGCTCCAAAGCCGCAGCGTCCACGCACTCCACGAGGACGACCCGCGGGTGCTCCGCCCCATCAATTATCCGTGCGATGCCCCGGGACGCGGCTACACCTTGACCGAAGCGGCGGGATATCGCGTCCTCGTCATGAACGCGATGGGGACCGCCCTCATTGAGCCGGTGCTCGACCATCCCGTGCGCTATATCGAACGGGCGCTCGAACGGGAGGCGGGCAACTATGACCTCGCGATTTTGGACTTCCACGCCGAGGCGACGGGAGAAAAAGTCGCACTCGCACGCCGTTTTGACGGTCGATTCGCCGCCATTTTCGGTACGCACACCCATGTCCCCACGGCGGACTTGCAGATTCTCCCCCGCGGGACGGGCTATGTGACCGATCTCGGGGCTGTCGCGCCGACGGGCGGTGTCCTCGGGGTCAAGACCGAGGTGATTCAAACTCGGCTCGAGACCTGCCTGCCCGCGTCCTATCAGCCGGCGGAAGGACCCATCCGCGCCGAGGGTGTCCTCTTTGACATCGACCCCGCGACCGCGCGGTGCCTGTCGCTCTCCCGCGTCGCGCTCGTAGAGTGACGGCAGACCCCGCCGAGGGGCGCGAAAGACGCAGACCGAACCCCGCACTTGTTCCGCTTGTTTATCCAATCATCCTGCCGAATCACGCCATGTGTGCGCACGCGATTGACAACGCCCCCGCGGCATGGTACAATACAGAATTGTTTAGTAAAAATCGGGGATTCCCCGGGAGGTATCCTTTTATGAAATGGACTTCACTCAACGATTTGCGCGAGAAGTATCTCTCGTTCTTTGAGAGCAAAGGGCATCTTAGACTGCCCAGTTTCCCGCTCGTCCCGCAGGGGGACAAGTCCCTTCTGCTCATCAACTCCGGCATGGCGCCCATGAAGAAGTTTTTCACGGGCGAGGTCGTCCCGCCGCGCACCCGCGTCACCACCTGTCAGAAGTGCATCCGCACCCCCGACCTCGAACGCGTCGGGCATACCGCGCGGCACGGCTCTTTCTTTGAAATGCTCGGGAACTTCTCGTTCGGCGACTACTTCAAAAAAGAGGCGAGTCCGTGGGCATGGGAATTTCTGACCTCGGACGAATGGCTCGCCATTCCGGCGGAAAAACTCTGGCCGTCGGTCTACGAGGAGGACGACGAAGCGTTCAGACTCTGGAACGAGGTCGTCGGCATCCCCGCCGAGCGCATCACCCGCCTCGGGAAAGAGGATAACTTCTGGGAGCACGGCACCGGTCCCTGCGGACCCTGCTCCGAGATTTACTTTGACCGCGGCGAGAAATACGGGTGCGGGAAACCCACCTGCCGCCCCGGCTGTGACTGCGACCGTTTCATGGAGATCTGGAACAATGTCTTCTCCCAGTTCGACAGCGACGGGAACGGGCATTATGCCGAACTCAAACAGAAGAACATTGATACCGGTATGGGGCTCGAACGGCTCGCGTGCGTGATGCAGGGCGTGGACAATATGTTCGAGGTCGACTCCATTCGGAAGATTCTCGACAGTGTCTGCGCGACCGCAGGCAAGACCTATGGGTCGAACGCGGCGGACGATGTCTCCATCCGTGTCATCACCGACCATATTCGGAGCGCGATGTTCATGATTTCCGACGGCGTGGTGCCGTCGAACGAGGGCAGAGGCTATGTCCTCCGCCGTATCATCCGCCGCGCCTGCCGCCACGGGAAACTGCTCGGGATCAAGCAAGGGTTCCTCTCCGACCTCTGCCTCGTCGCCATCGGCGAGTCGCAGGGCGCATATCCCGAACTCGCCACCAAGCGGGACTATATTCTGAAAGTCCTCTCCATCGAGGAAGAGCGGTTCGACGCGACCATCGACGCGGGGCTCGCGCTCCTCTCGGGGCTGATTGACAATGCCAAGGCCGCGGGCAAGACGGTCCTCGCGGGGGAAGATGTCTTCAAACTCTACGACACCTATGGATTCCCGTTCGACCTCTCGCGCGAGATGGCGGAAGAACAAGGGCTCACGGTCGATGAGGCGGCATTCCACGCCAAGATGGAAGAACAGCGCACCCGCGCCCGCGCCGCGCGCGAGAATATCAGCGGGTGGGCAGACGCGGAGAAGTCCGCGATTGCGGGACTTTCCAAGACCGAATTTTTGGGTTACACTTCCCTCTCCTGTGACGCGAAGGTCCTCGCCATCCTCGGCGAAGACGGGGAACTCCAAGAAGTGACCGAAGGCGATGTCACGGTCGTGACCGACAAGACCGTCTTCTACGGCGAAGGCGGCGGTCAGGTAGGCGACACCGGTACCCTTACGGTGGGCGCTCTCACGATGGAGGTCACCGACACCAAGAAGGCGGACGGCGTCTATCTCCACATGGTGCATATCACCGACGGCTGTCTCAAAGTGGGCGATACCGTCACTTTAACGGTAGACGCGACCCGCCGTGCGGCGATCTGCCGCAACCACTCTGCCTGCCACCTGTTGCAGGCGGCGCTCCGCGAGGTCCTCGGTTCCCATGTCGAGCAGGCGGGCTCCTATGTCGACCCCGAGCGGGTGCGTTTCGACTTCTCCCACTATGCACCGCTGACCAAAGAGGAACTCGCGCGGGTCGAGGCGATCGTCAATGAGAAGATACTCGCCGCGGGTAAGGTCGATACCAAGGTCACCGATATTGATGAAGCGAAGAAACTCGGCGCGATGATGCTGTTCGAGGACAAGTACGGGAAGACCGTGCGGGTGGTCAAAATGGAGGACTTCTCGATCGAATTTTGCGGCGGTACCCATGTCGCCTGCCTCGGGAACATCGGGCTCTTCAAGATTCTCTCCGAGTCCTCGGTCGCCGCGGGCGTCCGCAGAATCGAGGGCGTGACGGGTCTGAATGTCCTCTCGCTTCTGAACGAAAAGGAAACCATGATTGCCGACACCGCCAAGGTGCTCCACGTGGGGAATCCGAATGACCTCACCAAAAAGGCGGTCGCGCTCGGAGAAGAACTCAAAGCCGCGCACCGCGAGACCGAGCAACTGAATACCCAACTCTCCAAGATGCAACTCGCCGCGCTCATCGGAAACGCGGAAAAGGTCGGCGCCTTCACGGTGCTCACCGCCCGCCTGTCGGTCAAACTCGATGCCGCCCGCGCCATGTGCGAGACGGTGCGCTCCGAGCACCCCGATATGGTCGCGGTCTTCGCTGTCGAGAACGACGGGAAACTGAACTTTGTCGCGGGTTGCGGCAGTGACGCGGTCAAAGCGGGCGCACACGCAGGGAACCTCCTGCGCGAGGTCTCCCGTGTCACCGGCGGCAAAGGCGGCGGCAGACCCGAGACCGCCCAGTCCGGCGGCGTGGACGCGTCCAAGATTCCCGAGGCACTCGCCCTCGTCAAGACCCTGCTCCCGAAAGCATAACCCCCGCGGGGGGAGAGGAACTTCCGCTTTTTCTCACAAGAAATCGGTCTATTTCAAACCGAGACCCGGATTTTTGTGAATTGCAAGTTGTCTGTCTCAAACCGATACCCGAAATTTTTCCTCGAGACTTGTCTGTCTCATAATCGGAACTTGTCTTTTTCTTAACCCCATGACGGGCGGCTCTGCCGCCCGTTTTTCGTCGTGGAGATGCCCCGTGGCTCCCTCTCCGTCGCGCTCCGCGCGCCACCTCTCCCAAAGGGCGAGGCATGATTTGCTCCGCCCCGTCTCTCGGGGCGAATGATTGCCGCCCTCTCTCGCTCACCGTAGGGCGGGGGCTTGCTCCCGCTGTGTCGTTCCCTTGCCGTAGGGCGGGGGCTTGCTCCCGCCGAAAATACAAAATGCAGTCTACCAAACGGGGGTTGATTTGTCGACCGATGAGAATTGCTCCTGTCCATATTCTTGTTGTTGTGGGTTTCAATGAAAAGCGGCGGGAGCAAGCCCCCGCCCTACAATGAGGGATCTGCTCTTTTCGTTGCAAGACGAAACTTCACTCTGCGTCAGCAAAATTTCACCGCGGAGCGGCATGCCGCGCCGCTTCCCCTTGACAACGCCTATCTCTCATGTTATATTAAGTAGGAAAACTGAGAAAGACTGTGACGAAGACGGGCGTTTCCCGCACTTTTCAGAGAGTCGGCGGCAGGTGCGAGCCGACAGGACGGAAAACAGCTGCCCCATCCCTTCCGAGTCGGTCCCCCGAAAAGAAAATGAGTAAGGGGTCCCGTGATGCCGCGTCAGAGCCAAGGGTTTTTCGACCCGAAGTGCGCGGGGTTCTCCCGCGAATTTGAGTGGTACCGCGGGCTGTGCTCGTCTCAAACATGAGACGGGTTTTTCTTTTTTCATCCGTTTTTAGTCCGTTATTTTCCGTTGTTTATCTATCATCTTTTCATACTGTACGGAGGAACACATGAGCGAACTGTACGAAAAAGTCCAAACCAACCAAAACCCGGTGGAGCGGGAAAAGAAAGTGCTGGCGTTCTGGAAACAAGAGCATATTTTCGAGAAGAGCATCGAGGATCGCCGCGGGCACCCCTCCTATACCTTCTATGACGGACCCCCGACCGCGAACGGGAAACCCCATATCGGGCATGTCCTGACCCGCGTCATCAAGGATATGATTCCCCGTTACCGCACCATGAAAGGTTACATGGTCCCGCGCAAAGCGGGATGGGACACCCACGGTCTGCCGGTCGAAATCGAGGTCGAGAAGAAACTCGGGCTCGATGGAAAAGAGCAGATCGAGGCGTACGGGGTCGAGCCGTTCATCCGCGAGTGCAAAGAGAGCGTCTGGAAGTATAAAGGCATGTGGGAGGACTTCTCCGGCACGGTCGGCTTCTGGGCGGATATGGAACACCCCTATATCACCTATGACAACAACTTCATCGAGTCCGAATGGTGGGCACTCAAAGAGATTTGGAACAAGGGGTTGCTCTACCGCGGCTACAAGATCGTCCCCTACTGCCCGCGCTGCGGCACGCCGCTCTCCGCACAGGAGGTCGCGCAGGGGTATAAGACCGTCAAAGAGCGGTCGGCGGTCGTCCGCTTCAAGGTCCAAGACAAAGACGAATATATCCTCGCATGGACGACCACTCCGTGGACGCTGCCGTCCAATGTCGCGCTCTGCGTACACCCCGAGGTCACCTATGTGAAGATCAAGTCGGCGAAAGACGGTCTTGTCTACACCCTCGCGGAAGCGCTCGCGGACAAGTGGTTCCCCGACGGGTACGAGGTGCTGGGAACCTATCGTGGCAAAGACCTCGAAGGCATTTCCTACGAGCCGCTTTACCCGCTCGAAAACAACAAGAAAAAGTGCCACTATGTCGTCTGTGACGGCTATGTCACCACCGAAGACGGCACGGGTGTCGTGCATATCGCGCCCGCATTCGGTGCCGACGACTATCGGGTCGGGCAGGCGTATGATCTGCCTGTCGTACAGCGCGTGGACAACGCGGGGCACATGACGGCGGACACCCCGTTCGCCGGACTATTCGTCAAGGCGGCAGACCCGAAAGTGCTCACCGACCTCGACGCGCGGGGGCTCCTCTTCGACGCGCCCAAGTTCGAGCATGAATACCCGCACTGCTGGCGGTGCGACACCCCGCTCATCTATTACGCGCGGGACTCCTGGTTCATCCGCATGACCGCCGTCAAGGACAATCTGATTCGCAATAACAATACCGTCAACTGGATTCCCGCCTCCATCGGACAGGGTCGTTTCGGCGACTGGCTCCGCAATGTGCAGGACTGGGGCATCTCGCGGAACCGCTATTGGGGTACCCCGCTTAATATCTGGGAATGCTCCTGCGGCTGCGAGAGATGCGTCGGCTCGATTGCCGAACTGAAATCCCTCTCGAAGAACTGCCCCGATGACATCGAACTCCACCGCCCCTATATCGACGCGGTGACCATCCCCTGTCCCGAATGTGGGCAAGAGATGAAGCGCGTCCCCGAGGTCATCGACTGCTGGTTCGACTCCGGCTCCATGCCGTTCGCACAGCACCACTATCCGTTTGAAAATAAAGACCTGTTTGAAGCGCAGTTCCCCGCCGACTTCATCTCCGAGGCGGTCGATCAGACCCGCGGCTGGTTCTACTCGCTCATGGCGATCTCCACCCTGCTCTTTGATAAGGCGCCCTATCGGAATGTCATTGTCCTCGGTCATGTGCAGGACAAAAACGGGCAGAAGATGTCGAAGTCCAAGGGTAACGCGGTCGACCCGTTCGACGCGCTCTCCAAATGGGGCGCGGACGCGATCCGCTGGTACTTCTACTCGAACTCCGCGCCGTGGCTCCCCAACCGCTTCTATGAGGACGCGGTCACCGAGGGGTTGCACGGCTTTATGGGGACCATCTGGAACACCTATTCCTTCTATGTCCTGTACGCCAATATCGACGGATTTAACCCGACCGAGCACACCCTCGACAAGAAGTCGCTCACCGTCATGGACAAATGGCTGCTCTCCCGCCTGAACACTCTGATTCAGACGGTGGACGACAACCTCGCGAACTATAAAATTCCCGAGACGGCGCGCGCCATGGAGAGCTTCGTCGACGAGCTATCGAACTGGTATATCCGCCGCTCCCGCGAGCGGTTCTGGGTCAGCGGGATGCCCGACGATAAAGTCGCCGCGTACATGACCCTCTATACCGCGCTCGTGCAGTTCGCGAAAGTCGCGGCGCCCATGCTGCCGTTCCTCTCGGAGGATATCTATCGGAATTTGGTCGCCCGTCTCGACCCGACCGCACCCGAATCGGTCCATCTCTGCGACTTCCCCATGGCGGACAAATCGCTCGTGGACACCGCGCTCGAAGAGAACATGGAAAAGGTGCTCGATTGCGTCATCCTCGGCAGAAGCGCGCGGAACGCCTCCAACCTCAAGACGCGTCAGCCGCTCGCGAACCTGTATATCAAAGCCGACTTCACGCTCGACCCGTTCTACACCGCCATCATCGCGGAAGAACTCAATGTCAAAGAGGTCTCGTTCGTCTCCTCTGCCGCCGCGTTCACGACCTATACCTTCAAGCCGCAACTCAAGACCGTCGGTCCGAAGTACGGCAAACACTTAAACGCCATCCGCACCTATCTCGCGGAAGTGGACGGCAACGCCGCGATGGAGGAACTGAATGAAAAGGGTTGCCTGACCCTCTCTGACGCGGGCGAAACCATCTCGCTCACCAAAGAAGACCTCTTAATCTCCGCGGTACAGAAAGACGGGTACGCCACGGCGGAAGATCACGGGGTCACCGTGGTGCTCTCCACCACCCTCACCCCCGCCCTCATCGAAGAGGGGAATGTCCGCGAAGTGGTCTCCAAAGTGCAGACCATGCGGAAAGACGCGGGCTTCGAGGTCACCGACCATATCCGCCTCGCCGCCTGCGGCAACGACGCGGTCGTCGCCCTCATCTCGCGCAATGCCGAGAGCATCTGCGCCGATACTCTCGCCGACGCCTTCCTCGCCGATACCACCCTCGCGTTCGCGAAAGAGTGGAATATCAACGGCGAGACCGTCACCCTCTCGGTCGAAAAAGTCAACGCCTAAACCCAAAAAACGGGGAGTGCCTATTCAGGTGCTCCCCGTTTTGCTATTTCGGTTCTCTTTTTGAGTTTCTTTTTTCTTTTATTCTGTTCTTGTATTTCTCTTTTTTGCTTTCTTATCATTTCCGATTTTTCGCTTATCTGTCTTCCCCGCTATCCCATCCTGTCTCCC
>JAQYLJ010000016.1 GCA_028720145.1 Clostridia bacterium | reverse complement strand
CTATACCTATCAGCAGGAGCGCGGCTTTGATGTCGCGGAGCAGGTCGCGCAAAACGAGGCGGTCGGTCAGTTCACCAACCTCGGGGTCGGGCTCGGCACCATGGCGGGTGTCGGCGGCACGGTCGCGGGCGTGGTCGGCGGTACCATGAAGGACGCAGTTGACAGCGCGACGGCGACGCTGACCTGTCCCGGGTGCGGCGCTTCTTTGCCGAGGGGTGCGAAGTTCTGCTTTGAATGCGGCACGAAGATTGTCCCCGCGCCGGCAGCGGACACGGTGGTCTGCCCGGGCTGTGGCGCGACCGTGCCGAAAAAGAAATTCTGCCCCGAATGCGGCTATCGTTTTGCCGTCGTCTGCCCGAAATGCGGCGCAGAGGTCGCGGGCGCGAAGTTCTGCCCCGAGTGCGGTGAGAAAATCGGACAGTAAGAAGGAGACATACGAACATGAATAAGAGTGTGAAATATTTTGGTGTGACATGGCTTGTCAGTCTGATTCTCTTCCATCTCGTCACATTTCTGCTTCCCGCCGAGATAGCGGGGGTCAAGCGATTCTCGGAGCCCGTGTTCTGGGTCGCCTATGCGTTCATTTTGGTTGCCCTCTTGGTGCAGCTCGGTGTGTTCTACGCGTTCTGCCGCCGTACCGAGAGTGAGAAAATATTCCTCGGCATCCCCTTGGTGCGGGTGGCGTGCGGCATCACGCCTGCATCGGTCATCTTGGGTGTGGTCTTTCTCGTTGTTCCCGTCATCCCCGCATGGATCGGTGCGCTGATCTGCGCGGTCTTGACCGCGGGATTCGTCATCGCGGGGGTGAAAGCCGTGACCGCGGCGGACGCGGTGAGTGCGGTCGGGGAGCGCGTACAGGCAAAAACCGCGTTCATGAAACAGGCGGTCCTCGCGGCGCAGAGCATCGTGACGCGGGCGAAAGGGGACGCGAAACCCCTCGCCGTCAAGGTCTATGAGGCGCTGAAATACAGCGATTCGGTTTCTTCCCCTGCGCTCGCGGCGGTGGAGAATGAAATCGAGCGTCATCTCTCGGCGTTCGAGGATGCAGTCCTCTCGGAGGATGCCATTCGCACGGGAGACGAGGCGCAGGAACTGCTGGTTCTCATCAATCAGCGGAGCGCACAGTGCAAGGCGCTCAAAAACAGTTAAGAACTCGGCGCCGTTTTTGACGGCGCCCCGTTTCGACTTTTTGAAATGAGAACCGCATACTCTGTCCACTGTCAAGAGAAACGAAACCGTCTTGAATACCGTGTCAGAATATGGTATTATTCAAATGACACAAAACGAGTATTTTCACGCGGATAAATCCATGGACTATCACGAACGAGGACTACAACATGGCAGTATTTAAGTGTAAAATGTGCGGGGGCGCACTGGAAATCGCGGAGGGAGCGACCGTCGCGGAGTGCGCGTTCTGCGGGACGAAACAGACCGTGCCGCGCTTGACGGACGAGAAGCGCACGAACCTCTACGACCGCGCCAACCACTTCCGCCGTATCGGGGACTACGATAAGGCGATGGTGCTCTATGAGCAGATCCTCGCGGAGGACGCGACCGACGCGGAGGCGTACTGGTCGATCGTCCTCTGCCGTTACGGCATCGAGTATGTCGAGGACCCGACGACCCATAAGCGCGTCCCGACCGTGCACCGCGCACAGTATACTTCCATCCTCGCGGACGAGGACTATCTCTCCGCTTTGTCTCATGCGGACGGCTACCAACGCGATGTCCTCGAAGCCGAAGCCAGAGAGATCGACCGCCTGCAAAAAGAAATCCTCGCCATCTCGAAGAAAGAGAAACCCTTTGATGTCTTTATCTGCTACAAGGAGACGGGAGACGACGGCGCGCGCACCAAGGACAGCGTTCTGGCACAAGACCTCTATTTCGCACTCACCGATGAGGGACTGAAAGTCTTTTTCGCGCGGATCACCCTCGAAGACAAACTCGGCTCCTCCTATGAGCCGTATATCTTCGCGGCTCTGAACTCCGCGAAAGTCATGGTGGTACTGGGAACCAAACCCGAACACTTCAAAGCGGTGTGGGTGAAGAACGAATGGAGCCGTTACCTGTCGCTCATGCGTGAGGGCGCGCAAAAGACCCTGATTCCCGCGTATCGCGACATGGACCCC
>JAQYLJ010000015.1 GCA_028720145.1 Clostridia bacterium | reverse complement strand
CTCTTTTACTTTTTCGAGTTATTCAAAGTGTTTTTCGAGATTCCTCACACTGCAATCTTGTTTTACCAAGTTCCAGTGATACGAATTTCTGTTGTTCAATTTTCAAGGACCAATCTCGCCGCTTTCTTACTCGCGACTTTTCATATCATACACGATAGAAAACGGTTTGTCAAGTCTTTTTTTAAAAAAATCGAAAATCAATGATTTCCGCTTTCGCCGCCCATGGGACAGGCTCTTCAAGACTCGCTTTGGCAGTATAGCAAAATCTCTTTGGGCTGTCAAGAGGAAATATGCGAAAAATCGTTTTTTCGTCTATTCTTACAAAAAGGCAAGAATTTGACAGAGAAAAATATTTATGTTAAAATAGAGAAACTCTGAAAACCTTATCTATTTATCTTATATTTATATCACTGGCTCGCAGGTCTTTCCCGCGGGCGGGAGTACGAAATGAAAAGAACTTGCCCGCGTCTTCTCTCTGCCATCTTGATTCTTCTGGCACTTGTTTTATGTCTTGCGTCCTGCGAACTGACTTTCGAGGGCGGAACTCCGTCAGGTGGCACGCAGTCCGTCAAACTCGCGACCCCGCAGGTTACGGTCACCGGAGGCGGCATCGCGACATGGAACGCGGTCGAACACGCCGTCGGCTATGTCTATCTCATCGGAGACGAGGCAGAACAGGAGACGACCGCCCGCTCGGTCACGCTGAACGCGGGCGAGAGCATTCGGGTCAAGGCGAAGGGAAACGGCAACTACCTCGACAGCGACTACTCTGCCGCAGTCACCTACTCGCCCGATGAAGGCACACCCGACGAAGAGACGCGCGTTCTCCCGCTCCCGACCCCCGTCATCACCTTGGGGAACGACGGTGTCGCGTCTTGGGAGGCGATATCGGGTGCGGTCGGCTACCGATATGTTCTGAACCAAGGGGAAGCCGAAACCACGAGCCTGACCTCCCTGCAACTCTCCGACGGCGACACGCTGAAAGTGCAGGCAATCGGGGACGGCGCGACCGCGACCGACAGCGCGTACAGCCGCTTGGTGACCTATACCGAGGGCGCCTGCAACCATATCGACGCCGACGACAACGGCATCTGCGACAACTGCACGCAGAATGTCTGTGTGAACATTGACTTCTATGGGATCAATGACCTGCACGGCAAATACATGGACACCAACACCCAGCCCGGTGTCGACGAATTTACCACCTATATGAAGAACCTGTATGCGGACGCGTCCGCCTATGAAGTGCTGTTCTCCGCAGGCGATATGTGGCAGGGGACGGTCGAGTCCTCGACCAACCGCGGCGCACTCATGACCGAGTGGATGAACGAGGTGGGGTTCGCCTCCATGACGCTCGGGAACCACGAGTTCGACTGGGGGCAGTCCGGCATTGCCAAGGTCAGTACCATCGCGGACTTCCCGCTCCTCGCCATCAATATTCAGTACAATGGCGAGATGCTCGAAGGTTGTCAGGCGTCGGTCGTGGTGGAGCGCGGCGGCGTGAAAATCGGCATCATCGGTGCCATCGGAAACTGTCTCTCCTCCATCTCGGGAGAGTATCAAACCGGCATGACCTTCATCACGGGCAGTGCCCTCACCGCACTCGTCAAAGCCGAAGCGACCCGCCTGCGGGAAGAGGAGGACTGTGACTTCATCGTCTACTCCCTGCATGACGGCTACGGCAGCAGCACGAGCGGTATCACCTCCCTCTCGGGTTCCGCATTCTCGGACGGGAGCAGTATCTACTACGACACCTCGCTCTCGAACGGCTATGTCGACCTCGTCTTTGAGGGGCACACCCACCAGAGTTACATTCTGAAAGACGAGTACGGGGTCTACCACCTGCAAGGCGGCGGAGAGAACCGAGCAATCAGTCTCGCGCGGGTCTCCTATAACCTCGTCACCGGCTCCTACAATGTCGAGCCGAGAAGTGTCTCGAACACCGTATACGGCAATTCCTCGATTCCCCACGACCCGTCCGTCCAAAATATTTTCAATAAATATTTCCCCGATGAAAACCCCTATGAAACGGTTTTGGGCACACTCTCGTCCGGCAAGTCCTCCGATGAAATCACCGAGAAGATAGCGGAACTCTATCTTGCATTCGGAAAAGAGCAGTGGAGTACATACAATGTCGTCTTGGGAGGCGGGTACCTAAAGACCCGCTCGCCGTACAGTCTGAATGCGGGAAATGTCACCTACGCGGACATTTTCTCGCTCCTACCGTTTGACAACACCTTGGTCCTCGGCTCCATCAGCGGCGCAGACCTCAAGAGCAAATTCATCAACTCCACGAACTCTGCCTACCACTCCGCCTACGATTCTTCCCTGTCGATCGTCGACTCGAGCACCTACTATATCGTCGTCGACTCCTACACTTCGTCTTACGCGCCGAACCGTATCACGGAAATCGCCCGGTTTAGCGACGACACCTTCGCGCGCGACCTCCTCGCGAACTTTATCCGCGGCGGCGGATGGGGCAGCACGGGCAGCGGCGGAACCGGCGGCACGGGTGGCGTCCAACTCCCCGCGGGTGCCGTGATGACCTCCATCCCGGATGCTACGGCAGTCGGAGAGGCACTCGCCGACAACGGGACCTCCACAGAATCTTACTATGTGACCGGCACGGTCGTCTCCATTAGAAGCACCACATACGGGAATATGTATATCGAAGATACCGACGGCAATCAACTGTATATCTACGGCTGTTACGACATGGACGGCACCCGCTACGATGCCATGACCAACCCGCCGCAGGTGGGCGACACGGTCATCCTCTACGGGCAAATCAAGCGTTATGTCAGCACTTCCGGCACGGTCACCATCGAGATGGTGTACGCCAAAGTCTATACGGGCGAATCGTAAAAACGCACTTTCATTTTTTCAGCACGCCGAGAATCTCTTCGGCGTGCTTTCTTTCATCGCACAGGCGCGGGTCTTGAATTTATTCGCGCAGTATGATATACTATTATGAAATATAATGTTCCCGTGAAAAAAGAAAAGCGGTTTTTCTTTTCCGCGGGCAAGAGAACAATAGAGGATACCCATGAAGAAAAAACAAAGTACTTGTCCCGTGAACGAGCGGCTCAACCGCGTCGGCGGCGAAGCCGTGTTGGACGGGATCATGATGCGTGCGGGGAAGAACTGTTCCACCGCCGTCCGCCTCCCGAGCGGTGCCGTCAAAGTCATCCCCCGCGAGTTTTCTCTCCCAAAAGAGAAACACAAGTGGATGGGATGGCCCTTTCTGCGCGGGATTTTCAATTTCATCGCGTCGATGAAACTCTCCTTCGCGGTACTCACCGACTCTGCCGAAGCGGCGGCGGGAGAAGAGCTCTCGGACGGGAAAGCCGACTCGTGGATGAAGAAGCATCTCGGCTTTTCTCTCATGGACTTGGTGAGCGGCATCTCGCTCGTCCTCGGCGTGGGGCTTGCTCTGCTCCTGTTCCTCTATCTGCCGAACCTCGCGTCGCAGGGGCTTGAACACCTCGTCGGGCATGACCTCGGAGTCTGGAAAGCGGTGACCTCGGGTGTCATCAAAGTCTTCATTTTTATATTCTATATCTTTTTGGTCTCCCTGCTCCCCGATATTCGCAGGACTTTTCAGTACCACGGCGCAGAGCATAAGACCATCGCCTGCTTCGAGAGCCACATGGAACTCACGCCCGAAAATGCGAAGAAATGCTCCCGTTTCCACCCCCGTTGCGGCACCTCGTTCCTCTTTGTCATGATTCTTTTGGGGATTCTCCTGTCGCTCGCGATTCGGATTGTCCTCGAATGGGGGTTCGGCATTGATTTTGCGATTCTCACCGGCAGTAAAACGCTCGAATCCCTCATCTATACCGGTATCGGAATTTTGCTCCTGCCCCTCGTGATGGGACTGGGGTACGAGTTTCTCATGTACGCGGGGAAACATTGCGACCGCCCGCTCGTGAAGTTCTTTTCCGCCCCCGGTCTGTGGATGCAGCGTCTGACCACCAAGGAGCCGTCGCTCGAACAGTTGGAAGTGGCGATCATCGCTACCAAGCACGCGCTCTCCGACCTGTTCCCCGACTTTGACCGCGCCGCCTACGAGGCGAAAGACGGGTATGCGGAGACCGCGGAAAAAGATGCCGCCCCCGTGTCGGAGCCCACACCCGATGATGCGGTCGACAGCGCGGTTTCCGACACAGCCGCGGGTCAAACCGACAGCGTATGTGACGGTGCGTGTGACGATGCGTGTGACGGTGCGGAGCCGACCGAAAACGGCGCAACGCCGCCTGATGCCACCGCCGCCGCAAACGAAAAAGCATGAAACTCTCTGAATGTGCGCGCGCCCTCGAAAGCGTCGGGATTTCGGACGCTCTTTGGGAGGCGCGCCTGCTCTTTACTCACTTCGCGGGGTATGCGCCCGCCACGCTCATCGGCTGTGACCCCGCGAGCGACAGTCCGGCTCTTGCGGATGCGCTCGCCCGACGGCTGAATCGGGAACCGCTCCAATATATTCTCGGAGAAGTGGGGTTCTGCCGGGAAACCTATCGGGTGACCCCCGACTGCCTGATTCCCCGCCCGGATACCGAACTTGTCGTCGAGACGGCGATTCGTCTCTTGCCCCCACACGCGCATTTCGCCGACCTCTGTACCGGGAGCGGCTGTATCGCCGTCTCCACCCTTGCGGCGCGCACCGATTGCACCTCTGACGCATACGATGTGTCAGAGAAAGCACTCGCACTTGCGCGGGAAAACGCCGAGCGGAACGGGGTCTCCGACCGTGTCTCGTTTTTCCTCCGCGACCTGCTGTGCGACCCGCCGACAGGCACTTACGCAGCCATTCTGTCGAACCCCCCGTATATCCCCGATGCCGTGGTCGATACCCTCGCGCCCGAGATCGGGTATGAGCCGCGCATCGCCCTCGCGGGCGGCGGAGACGGGCTCGAGTTTTACCGCTCCATTCTGCGTGACGGTCGGGCGTGTCTCGCCCCTGGCGGGTTCTTTGTATTTGAAATCGGATACGACCAAAAGACGGATATCGAACGCCTCGCTGAAGAGTGGCAGATGCAAGCGGAAGTTCTCTTTGACCTCGGTGGAAACCCCCGCTGTGCGGTGCTGAAAAAGTAAGAATACCAAGCGAACGGATGTTTCTTCATCTCCCCCTGTGAGGTGACTATATGAAGCGTCCTACCGTCGCCCTCCTGTTCGGAGGGAGAAGTCCCGAGTACGAGGTCTCCTGTCGGAGCGCCGCCGCCATTCGGGATGCCCTGCTGACGGCAGGGTACGATGTCCTCCCGCTCGGGATTTCCCGGGAGGGCACATGGTTTTTATTCCGCGGGAGTCCCGACCGTATTTTTAACGCCACATGGGAGAATACCCCCGGGTTGACCCAAATCTGGTTCGGCGAGGGCGGCAGTTTTTTTACCGACAACGGTCGACTGCTCCGCCCGGATGTCGTATTCCCCGCCGTCCACGGCACCTATTGCGAGGACGGCCGTCTGCAAGGATTTCTCGACACATGGCACATCCCCTATGTCGGCTGTGGGGTCGAGTGTTCGGTGCTCGCGATGAACAAACTGCTCGCCAAGCAAGCGGCGAGGAGCATCGGCATCCCCACCCTCCCAGAGACCCCCATCACGCGAGAGACTCCCGCACGGGAACTCGCGGAGACCCTGCGTTTCCCCCTCTTTCTGAAACCTGCCCGCTCGGGCAGTTCTTTCGGTGCCTCTCCCGTTCTCTCCCCGAGCACGCTCCCCGCCGCTTTGGATTCTGCGTTCCGAGAAGATTCTCTCCTACTCGCGGAGCCGCTCGTGCGGGCACGGGAAATCGAGGTCGCGATCTTTGACGACGGGACCCCGCGCGCGTCCCGCCCGGGGGAAATCCTCACGGACAGCGACTTCTACGACTACGATACCAAGTATCTCCGCGGATCGACCCGCCTCGTCATCCCCGCCCCGCTGGATGAGAGCGAACAGCACCGTCTCATGGATGCATCTCTTTCGCTCTTCCGTCACCTCGGGTGCCGCCATCTCGCGCGGGTGGACTTTTTCAAGACCGAGGAGGGCGTGTTCTTTAACGAAATCAATACCATGCCCGGGTTCACATCCGACAGTATGTACCCGCGCCTTTGGGAGCACGAGGGGCTCGACCTCCCCCTGCTCTGCCGCCGTCTTATCGAGCGGGCGCTGTCATGTTAGGGGTCTTTGACAGTGGGCTCGGCGGTCTGACCGCGCTCTGCGAACTGCGCCGTCTCCGCCCCGACCTTGACATCCTCTATTTCGGAGATACCGCGCGGGTGCCCTACGGGACCCGCTCCCGTGAGACCATCATCCGCTACGCGCGAGAGGCGCTCGGGTTTCTCGTCTCGCGCGGGACCGACGCGATTTTGGTCGCCTGCGGTACCGTCTCTTCGGTCGCGCTCCCCCACCTTGCCCCCGCTTTCCCCGTTCCGCTCATCGGAGTCGTGGAACCCGCGGCGCTCCTCGCCTATCACACCTCCAAAAACCGCACCATCGGCATCATCGCCACCGAGGCGACCGTGGAGAGCCGTGCATTCGAGACCGCGCTCCACCGTCTCGGCAGGGTCACGACCCGTTCCCTCGCCTGCCCCCTGTTTGTGTCCCTCGCCGAGAACGGGTTTACTTCCCCCGGGGATCCGGTCGCACGGGAGGCGGTACGGCATTATCTCCCCCCGCTGGGGAAAAGCGGAATTGACACCTTGATTTTGGGGTGCACCCATTTTCCCCTGCTTGCTCCGCAGATCTCCGCCGCCCTCCCCGGGGTGCGGCTTATCGGCGCGGGGGAGGCGGCCGCCGCGGCGATGGTCGCCACGAATCCGCAGGTCGGACACGGGAACCTCGAAGTCTTTGTCAGCGACGCGCCCGCGCGCTTTGAAAAAGAGGCAGAACGCCTGCTCGGAGCGCCCCTGCCGACAAAAGTACAAAAATATGCCCTTTGAGGGGTTGTGTTTTTTCCGATTTCGGGGTATTCTATTGGTAGAAAAGCAAAGGAAGAATCAACATGGCTAATTTCAGAAGAAATCGCATCAATGACGCTGTGGCGCAGGAACTCAATCTCGCGCTCCGCGAGGTGCGCGACCCGCGTATCACGGGCGCGCTCGTTTCGGTGACCCGCGCGGAGGTCGCGCCCGACCTCAGAAACGCGACTGTCTACTTCTCCTGCATGGGCGACCCGAAAGAGGTCCGTACCGCACTCGTCAAGTGCACGGGTCTCTTCCGCCACCATTTGGCGGTGACGGTCAATCTGCGCGTCACGCCCGAACTCTCGTTTATTCACGACGCATCCATCTCCCACGGCGCGCGCATCGCAGAGATCCTGACCGAGCTGCACAAGAACGATGCCGCCGCGGACACCGCGACCGAGAACCCCGAGGAAAAATGATTTTCCGCGGCAAAAGACCCGAGGAGAAAAAGGAAGAGGAGCCATGTTTTCGGCTCCTCTTTGACTTTTTGTGGCTAGGTCGGCGTTATTTGCCCGCCTGTTTATAGGCGCGTTTTGCTTCTTTTAAGGCAACCTTTGCTTCTTTCACTTCGATCTCTGCGAGGTCGATCTCGCGGTTCGCCTCGTCCAGCCTGCGCTTGAAGTCGGTGCGGCTCTCGCCCGCCTGTCTCTCGAGTTTCCATATCTCTCTCGAGCGCTTTTTAGCGACCGCCTTTTTCTCTTTCAGCACACCTTCCGCCGCGCGCACGGCGAGTTTCAGGCGGTCACGGCTCACGGGCTGTCCCGCAGTATCGGGCGCATCGTCCGCCGTGGGCAGCTCACTCGGCACTATCTGTCCGCTCACGCTCGTCTCTTCCGACGCTACAGGTCGCCCCTTGCTCCGCGGGGCATTGATTTCATGCAGGTTCGCGCGCAGGACCCCCTCGGAGACGCTCGCCCGCCCGCGGGAGATCTCCTCGTCGGCGACCCGTCGGTTCTCCTCGCGTTTCTGGCGCTCTTTGTCATAGGCGGCAATCATCCGCTGCGCCTGTCGGGAGGGACCCGTGGCCTTCGCGGGGGTATGTCCCTCGACGCTGACGCTCTGCATGGGGAGCGGCTCTTTCACCGGCTCGTCGTCCGTGGGTTCCTCGAACTGAGACGAAAGGCAGATTTCCTCGGTACCCGTAGCGGGCGCACGGTAGACCGTAGTCTCGGAGCCGGCAACCGGCTTCCCGAGCAGCATCTCACGGAAAAATCTGTTCCCGCACGCATCGCAGAAAAAGACATCCTGCTCGGTATCGTAAGACAGCCGCCCGCGGCACTTGGGGCAAGGCGGAAAAACAGTCATCGCACATCTGCCTCCTTTTCTCCCGAGGTCTGGGTGTCGCCGTGCATGACGGCACCGCCCGGGCATTTTACGGTTTCATTATATATAGAATTTAAAGAAAAGTCAAGCAATGGTTCTTGTATTCTCTATAGAAATATGCTACACTTTCTAAGACAGAAAGGAAGGGACTCTGATGGAATACTTTCATTTTTCGGAGCCAGAGCAACAGTCGAACCCGGACCTTGAAAAGAAGACTTCTCGCGCCGTCTCGCGGGTGGGACTCGCGCTATTCGTTTTCATGCTGGTCTCGACCGTTGCCTCGCTCGTTATCCAACTGCTGACAAAATTCATACAGCCGGAACTGTTTGAGGCGGACTGGTACAACTGGACGGTCACCATCTTCTCGCTCTATGTGGTTGCCGCTCCGTTCACCTATCTGATTCTGCGCCCGCTCGAAAAAGAGAATCTCCCGAAAAGGCGTCTTTCCGCAAAGACCTTTCTGATTTTCCTTTTCATCGGTTTTCTGCTCATGACTCTCGGGAGCATCATCGGACAGAATATCAACCGCTTCATCGAACGCTTCGCAGGAGAACAGGAAAGCTCCATCACCGAGGCGATTCGCGGCTCCGCCCTTTGGCTCTCGTGTCTTTACTCGCTGATCATCGCCCCCGTGATGGAGGAACTGTTTTTCAGGAAATTCCTCGTCGACCGTCTCTCGTTCCTCGGGGATATCGCCTGCGTAATTCTCTCGGGCGTGGCATTCGGTCTGTTTCACGGAAATATTGAGCAGTTCTTCTATGCCGCGCTTCTCGGCGGGCTGCTCGCATATGTCTATCTCAAAACCGGGAATCTGCTGTACACCATCCTCATGCACGGCATCGTCAACTTCTTCGGCGGGATTCTTCCGACTATCGTCGAGTATCTTCTCCCGGTCGACTTTTTCTCCTGTGCGACCGATGCGGAGTTGGAGGCGCTCATCGAGGCGAATCCCCTCTCTTTCATTTGCTTAATGGCAGTGAGTTACCTGCCTTACCTCTTCGCCATCATCGGGCTGGTTTTCCTCGTCTTGTACTGGCGCAAGCTGAAACAGGGGCTCACCCCCTGTCCCCTCGCCCCGCGTACCCGGGCGCACGCCATCCTCGCGAACCCGGGCGCCATCCTCTACCTCGTCATCACCCTGCTCTCGATTGTCGCGACCATTTTCCTCGCATAACTTGGCGCGATACGCATATGCTTGTCTTGGGACTGTCTCCGACAGTCCCTTTTTACATGGGTGGGTGAATTATACTATCAAGTGCAACACTTGGAAAAAAGAAAAAACTCATACAGCAAACCTGTTCTCATGTAGTTGCAGCACAAAGAATACTTCCCGGTGATTGCCCGAGCGTCCCGTCCGTGATTTGATTTGCCTTCTCCTGTGGGAGAAGGGGGACCGCGTCAGCGGTGGATGAGGAGTAAGAGAAGCAAAACAACAACTTCGCATCTGAATGAAATCCGTTGTGTAACGCCTCATCCGTCAGCCGTCGGCTGCCACCTTCTCCCGCGGGAGAAGGCACGAACGGGGTGTCTTTTACTGTTCGATGCGGTTGAGTACTTCTCGATAAATGATTCTATCAGGTGTTGCACTTCACTTGACAATTCACTATGGGAGGTTTCGCTATGCGTCGTCGCACGGTCGCGCTCGTTTTGGTTCTTTCGCTTCTTCCGCTCGTGCTTGTCGGCTGTCGGGAGGACAGTCGCGCGGGAGAGGGGTCGCCCGCTCCCGTTCAGCCTTTCGACTATCTCGGGGCGGACCTCTCTGCCTATCCCCCGATCCCGCAGGAGGTGTATACCGACATGACCCTTGTCCTGTCGCGAAAATCTCTATGGCTCTATGACGGGGAGGAGCCGGAAAATACGGGCGCGGGCGGTGACGAGACGCAAGATGCGGCAGACGAATACGACGCGGAAATTCTGCGGTTCGCGCTCGAGGACGCGGTTCTTCTCTTACTCACCGAGGCTTATGGCGATGGGGAGGTCCCCGCGGAGGACTATGCCTATAACCTCGCCGCGCTCGAGAACTATTTTGAGAGCATGCGGGTCTATGAAAATACCCTGATCGCCCTCTACGGCACGCCCGAGGACCAATCTCCCGACCTCGCCTCCTATGTCGCGAAGACCTTTTCTCTTGTCAGTGCTGCGGCGGGCGAGACCTATCTCCGAGAAAACGCGCGCGCCATCGCTCGCGCGAACCTCGCGGTCGCGCTTGTCTTTCACAGTGTCACGCTCACACTTGACCCCGCCGTCCTCCAAGAGACCGCGGCGGCTCTTAGCGAGGAAACCGCCGCCGATTGTTTCGCCCCGACGGGGGTTCCGCTCCCGTCGTCCGAACCCCTCACCGAGACCCACCCCTATGTCCGCAATCAGGCGCTCTACGACGCGGTCATGGACTACCTGCTCCGAGACGGGAACTATACGATTCAATGGGTCGATTGACCCGCCGCATACATATCTCCGTGCAGAGTGGCGCATCCTAGGTCTAAAACGGGTTTTCACCCAAAAGACAGGAGACATCCCATGGAAATACTCACGGATACCGCCCTCGCGACCCTGAAACAGAGCAAAGGAAAAGTCGCCCTCTGCTTTTCGGGCGCACATTGCCCCCATTGTCACACCTATGTCCCCGTATTCAGGCACGCGGCAGAGATGCGTTCGGACTGGCAGTTCTTCCTCGTCGATACGGCAGACGCGCCCGCGCTCTGCGATGCGTTCGGGGTCCGCGCCATCCCCCTGACGGTCCTGCTCCGCGACGGGAAGGAATGCGCCCGCCGCGCCGGTACCCTCTCCCCCGGTGCCCTCGCGCAGCTCCTCGCGCAGTCCGAGTAAATGTCGGCATACAAACGCATGACGGCACCGCCGCGCACGGTCGCAACCCGTATCGGCAAAAAACGACAAAAGAAAAACGCCCGATTAGCGGCGTAGTGATAGGGATTTATCACTACGCCGTTAGTTATATTTGCCTTTCGGCAAGTTATATTGCTATCGCAGTGATATTTTGCTTGCGCAAAGTTATATTTCCCCCTATGGGAGAAGTTAAGGCAAATATAATATAACTTTGACTGAAAGTCAAAATATAACGCAAGCCACTTGCATATCACTTTTAGCCGTAAGACTAAAAATATAACATAATTTTAAATCTTTTGTGGAGAAAAAAAGCACACTATACTTTTATTTCTGACTAATAATCCCTATGGCTCTTGCGCATTACCCGCAGGGGTTAGTTTTTTCGCCCGCAGAGGCGAGAACCGGAAAAACGAGGGGGCGAATCAGACGAGTTCCGCGCGGGTATAGGTGCACTCCGCGGCATCCGCCTCGAAGACAATCCCGTCCGCATCGGCATCGGGATAGACGGTCGAGGTGAGCGCGCGCCCGTTCGCGAACACTTCGACGGAATAGCGGTCCATCACCACGGTGAGGGACACATAATCTCCCTCTCCCGGCATCCGACGAATCCCCGCCCGGCTGTCCGCGTCCTGTTCCACGCCCGTAATGGCGACCCCTGCGTGCGAGCGGTCAAACACCCATTCTCCCGCACGATAGGAAAGGATCGTAGACTGCTCGCCTTTGACCCGCAGGCGGAGGGTGAGGTGTCGCAAATCCCGCGCCCGCACTTCGATGACACCTGTCACGGCACAATCGGTGAGAGTCCCCATACCGTTTTCGGTACGGACGATGCGTGTCTCGGGGAGACAGGGGGTCTGCCGGAGCCGCCCATCCCGCACTTCCAGTCGGCGCGGCAGGGTCAGCATCCCCGCGAACCCGTAATCGGCGGAGGGAACATTTCTGTCCCACATATTCATCCAACCGATCATCACGGGCGTATCCGCAAAGGTCTGCGGCGCGTAGAAATCGAAGCCGTAATCGCAGATGCCCTCCGAGGTCGGGCGGAACGAGCCGCTCGTCTCATCGAGTATCCCGAGATAGTAGCGATTGGTATGGATATTGAGGTGCGTATGTCCCTCCTGCGGCTGAAACTGCTCACAGAGCATGAGGAGTCCGAGGTCCGACCGATAGTCGGGGCACTCGATCATGCTCCCGCGGCTGTCCACACCGAAGAGGTCTCCGACAAAATGCCATGTCCGCAAATCCTCGGAGCGATAGAGAAGCACCCGCCCCCGACCGCCCACGCGGCGAGCCGCCACGACGCAAAAGAAGCTGTCTCCCGACCGCCAGACTTTCGGGTCGCGGAAGTCACTCGGGGAATAGTCTGCGGGCAAATCATTTTCGTCGATGACGACTCCGTGCTTTTCAAACCGAACGCCGTCCGCGGAAGAGGCGAGGCACTGCACCTGCCGAATGGCATCCCCACCGCCGTTCTCGGTAAAGCCGGTATAGAGGAGCCAAATTCTGTCCTGCCATACAATGGCACTCCCCGAAAAACAGCCGTCTCTATCCCCCTTCCCGCCCGGAGCGAGCGCAATGGGCATCTGCTCCCACTGTTTGAGGTCGTCACTTACGACATGACCCCAGTGCATGGGTCCCCAATGGGTAGCCGCGGGGTAGTATTGGTAGAAAACATGGTATTGTCCGCGGAAATATACCAGACCGTTCGGGTCGTTGATCCAACCGGGTCGCCCCGTGATATGGAAAAGCGGATATGCGTCAAATAGTTTGTCGTTCATGGAAAACTCTTTTCATTCCGAGCGGGCGTGCGCCCGCTCGGAGAGGATATTACTGAATCTGATTGGTCGCGTCGAGATAACCGTCCGCTTTGGTGGCGGCGTTCACTTCAAACCCGTCGACAGTCAGGCACCCCCAACCGCTCGTGGCGTTATCCACCACGCGGATGTAGCAGTTCGTGTCTTCGGTACCCGTGAACTGATAGGTATAGCCGATCAACTTCCCGTCGTTCGCGTTCGTGTTATAGAACTTCGCCATGGTCTCGCCGGTATCGGCGTTGACGAACTCGATATAGATATTCTGGTTGCCGCTGCCGCCGCCGAACTTGAAGTTGACGATGGCGCCCGCTTTCAGGACAAAGACGCTGCTGGTGAGCGTACCCGTCTCGCCCTCGCGGTTGACCTCCGCATTCGTTTCGGGATTCCAGCTCCACCAGGTAAAGAGGTAATTCCCCTCTTTGTCATAGGTTCTGTTCGCGTCGTTCCAATAGGTGCTGTCGTTCGACACCACACCCATATTGCCCGAGAGGTGCCAGCCCGAGAGGTCGCCCGTCTCGAAGCCGCCGTTCGCTACTTCGTAGATGCTGTTCGCGAGCAGGGTCTGCGGGACCGCGGTCACGAACTCGTTGCCCGGCTCCGCGTCGTACCAGCTGTTGAAGCTGTCGACGAAGAAGAGCCCGTAGTCGCTCGAAGCGTTATCCACCACGCGCACCTTGACGGTTCTGCCGAGGAACGCGGAGAGGTCTGCCTTATAGGCAATCATGGTGCAACCGCTCTTCACGCCGTCCGTGCGGTCTGCCCACGCAGTGTTCCCGAACCGTGCGAGAATCTCGCCCGTCGAAGCGTCGAAGACTTCGATATAGACCGAGTTCACATTCTTCGCGGCACCGAGTTTGAAGGTCATCCAGCCGCTGTTCCCGATGATGAAGGCAGAACTCGTTAGCGTGCCGAGCGCGTTTTCTCTGTCGGTGGCATAGGCATTGAAGAACCACTCGCCGTCTTTGTTGAAGGTAAAGCCGATCGCGGATTCCGCGTCGCCCACCCAGTAGTAGGAGCCGTCCGAGACCGCGCCGAGGTCGGAATTGGTCAGATGCCAGCCGTTGAGGTTCCCACTCTCAAAGCCGCCGTTCGGTACACGGTAGCCCGCGGTGTCCTTCACGCGCAGGGTGTAATCGAACGAGAGGGTGTCCGCGACCTCGTTCACGGTGTAGCCGACAACCACATGATAGACATAGGAGGTATACGCTTCACCGAGGGGGGCTGTTGCAGAGAACACGAGTTTCGAGCCATCGGTCAAAGTCACGGGTTCCCCGTTCAGGGTCACCGTGTAGGTCAGGGTAAGTCCGCCCGGATTGTTCACCGCGGCAGAGAAGTCTACGGTCTTATCGGTATCGGTGGCACCGTAGAGATCCAAATCACGGGAGGTCGAAGTATTCACGCTCGGCGTGACATCCTCGGTGACGGTGACCGAGAGGGTCACTGTCAGGGCGGTCTTTCCGTAGTAGGATACCGTAATGGTCACGGGAACATCGGATGCCGCGGAGGAACCCGCCAAGAGGGTCACGCCGCCCGCAATCTCGGTATAGGTCACGCCCGCGCCGCATGCGACCGCGTAGGTGATGCCCGAGAGCCCGTCGGTGTTGACATAATCCGCAAAGAGCAACTCGTAACTTTCGTCCACGACGATGGACAGCTCCTTACGCGCGCCCGTGACTTCGGTCACGCTTCTCGGGGTCAGACCCGCTTTCGCATCCCGCAAGGTATTCAGCGTGGCGGTGATGACCGAAGGCAGATTCACTCCTCCGACCGTATTCTCGGCATTTGCGAGCGCCGTCACATAAGTGGCATAGGAATCGGCGGTATAGTCGCCCTGCGCGGTCAGGCGGTTATTATCGATCTCTGCCTGCAGTTCCTCTTTGAGGGCGACGGCATTGATGGCGGAAACCGCACCTGCAAGGGTCTCGTCCGCGGGATAATAGGTCACGAAGTCGTCCACCGCGAAACAGCCCCATCCGCTGCTCGCTTCGTCCACGACGCGGATATAGCAGTTGATTTCCTCGGAGTTCGAGAACCTGTAGCCGTAGGGAATCAGATGCCCGTCACGCGGTGAGGTGTTGAAGAACTGTCCGATGACAGCGCCTGTATCGGCGTTGACAAATTCCACACGGATGCCTGCGTTATTGACACCCGCACCGAAGCGGAACGATACATACGCCGAGGGTTGCAGGACAAAGGTGCTGCTCGTCAAGGTACCTGTCGCGCTCTCGCGGTTGATCTCCGCGTTCGCTTCGGTATTCCAGCTCCACCAAGTAAAGAGGTAATCACCCGCTTTATCGTAGGTGTTATCGGGGTTGTTCCAATAGGTGCTGTCGTTCGAGACCACGCCGATGTCGCCCGAGAGCGTCCAGCCGGTGAGGTCACCTTTCTCGAATCCGCCGTTCAAAACCTCGTATTTGGCGGTCTCGCTCACTTGGGCGAAACTGCCGCCCGCGCTCTTCGCGAGGGTCTTGGTAGTCCCTCTCACGGTCGTGCCGTTATCCGCACGCACGGTATAGGGCGTGACGGTGAGGGTGATGTCGATGTCCGGCACTTCCGTGAGCACGAGTGCGTAGAGGTAGTGCCCCTCGCTCGCGGTCAGTGCCTCATAGGTATCGCCCGCGGCGTTCGACGCCAACAGGGTCGTGAATACGGTTGTGATCGATACGGTTTTCTCGCTCGTCCCGTTCGAGAGGACGAAGCCGATCTCGCTGTACTCGCTCACATTCGCGATTTCCGCGATGACGCGGAGTCCGCTGCCGCCCACCTGATTCTGATACCCCGCGAGGGTAGCGTCACAGACGGGGTCGGTGTCGTTCGCGCTCACCGCCACGAAGCAGAGCGTGAACAGCAGCGTCACAAGAACCAAACTGACAAAAATCGATAGCAATTTTTTCATGGATTTCATTCCTTTCCTTCTCTTGTCATGCACTGTCGGTTCCGCGGTGTCAGTCGGTGAAGAGATCGTTCCAGCCGACCTCTTGTCCAAACCCGCTGTCTTCCACCGTCACGCCGTTTCCCGATGTCCGAATGACATCTTGGGAGTCGAAGAGGATGATCTCCCACCGGGGAGATTCCCATTGTTTTTGTTCCCGAACCATCATCTTATTCTCCTTTCGTTATTCATCTGTGCTTGTTGCATTCAGATTTTCCGCCAAAACCGTGCCCTCCGGCACATCGGAAGCGTTTTCATAGTAAGTCACGAAACTGTCGGCGAAGAGCAGCCCCCAGTCGCCCGTGGCGTTATCCACCAGACGAATGACGACCGTCCGACCGAGGTAGTCGGAGAGGTCCGCTCGGTAGAGCACCATGTTCGCCATATACACGCCCTTGCTCGCGGCGTCGACCGGGTGCTCGGTCGTCCCGATGCCCTTGCAGGCATCGAAGTTCGCGTCCGAGAAGAGGGTGTTCCCATACGCGGCGAGGACCTCGCCGGTCTCGGTATCGACGATCTCCACGCGGCAGAGGTCGGTGTTCTTCCCGCCGCCGAGTTTGAAGGTGATAAGACCGCTGCCGCCAATGGTGAAGGTCGAACTCGTCAGGGTGCCGGTCCGGGATTCACTCCCCTCCCAGCCGCTGAAGAAGAAGTCGCCGTCCTTGTTGTAATCGATGCATTCCGCCCACCACGAATCGGCGAAGGAGATGCCGCCGATCTGACCGTCCCCGGAACCACCCGTGACGGTGAGCGTCCAGCCGTCGAGCGTACCGCTCTCGAATCCGCCGTTTGCAACCTGATACGGATTTGTTTCACCCGTGTTGAGCAGGTCGACGGCGAGATGCGCGTCGGTGGGAACCGAATCCTCAGTTGCGTAATAGGTGCGGAAACTGTCGCAGGTGATAAGCCCCCAGCCGGAGGTCGCGAGGTCGGTGACGACCAGTTTCACGCTGCGTCCCGCGAACGCGGAGAGGTCGGCGCGGTAGAGAATCATGTTGGCGAGGTTGCTCCCGCGATTGATGGTCGCGATCCCCGCATCGTGGAAGAAGCGGTTCCCGTAGCGTGCGAGTTCTTCCCCACTCTCGGCATCCACCACCGAGAGATAGCAGAGCGCGCTGTTCCCGCCGCCGCCGAGCAGATAGGTGATCCACCCGTTCGGGCTGACGGTGAAGGCGGAGCTCGTGAGGGTGCCGGTGCCGCCCTCATGGGCAATGCCGGTGAAGAGGTAGGTACCGCGCTTGTTGTACGGCAGGTTCTCCGCCCACCAGCCCGATGCGTCGCTGACCACCCCGATCTCGCCCGAGAGCGTCCATCCCGTGAGGTCGCCTGTCTCAAATCCGCCGTTCGCGACCTGATACTCGCTCTCCGGCATGATGTCACCGTCAAAGGTGAGTTCGTAGGATTCGGAGGTATACCAGACAGGTTTTTCCTCCCAATAGGTCTTGATGCTGTCGAGGGTCAGGCACCCGAGGTCGTCGGACGAGGGATTTCTGTCGACCACCTCGATATACATGGTCTCGCCGAGGTATTGCGAGAAGTCCGCGTAATACTGCACCATGTTGAGCAGATGCATCCCGTTCTGCACATAGGGGAACTGGAAGTTGCGGTACTTCGCGTTTGTGAAGCGCGCCACTTCTTTTCCCTCTCCGTTCTCGGTTTTGAGCAGGAAACGGAGATAGGTCTCGCCCCCGTTCGCGCATCCGCCGAGTTTGAAGGAGATGTAGCCGCTTCCGCCGAGGATGAACTCGGACGAGCGCATCACGCCCGTAGCGGAGGGCTTGTAGAATCCGTAGTGGAAGTTCCCGTCGCGGCGGTAGGGGATATTTTCGTTCCACCAGACGCTCTCGGTATTGACGCCGTCGTTCGAGAACGCCTCGCCCTCGACAATGGTCCAGCCCGTGAGGTCGCCGGTCTCAAAACCGCCGTTCACGATTTCATAGGGCGAGACTTCGGACACCTCCCCGCTCGGGAGACGCACCTTGGTGAACGCCGCACCCTCGGTCTGCGGCAGAGCGCTCGCCCCAACACGGATGTCATCCACGGCGAGATAGCCGTAATAGTAACTCTCGTCGTTATCCACGATGCGGAGATACACGCGCTCGCCCGCGTACTCTTTGAGCAAGAGGGTATACAGATTGAAGTTATCGGTCGAATATGCGCCCGACGCATATTTGGCGGCATTGACATAATCCTCTGTATGTTCAAAGAAATAGTCGTTGGTCTGCCGCGCGATCATGCGGTCGTCCGACGCGCGGTACACCGCGAGGTAGCAGAGTTTCGTCGGGTCTTTATCGGGGGCACTCTCCCCTTTGCCGATAGTGAGTGCGCCGCCCGCGAGTTTGAACGAGATGACCCCGTCGGAGGGCATCACGAACTCGGTCGAGCGGATGGAACCCGTACGGGCACCCGAATACTTCCCGTCAAAGCCCTTACCGGTCAGATACCAATTCCCGGTCTGGTCGACGGAAAGACGCTGATGTTGTGCATCGGAGGCAAAGGTGAATGTGGTCTCGGAGGAGACGCAACTGTTGTCGAACGCGTCACCCCATTCGACCGTCCAGCCCGAGAGGTCCGCGCTCTCGAATCCGCCGTTCTGCGGAGCCGCGGCGGCGGTCTCGGCGGGAGTCGGATCGTCGGGCACAGGCGTATCACCGTCCTTGCTGCAGCCGACAAGCGTCAGAAGCATCGCGGCGGCGAGGACGAGTGCCAAAACGGAGGCAAGGCGTTTTCTCGGTGTTCGGTTCTGTATCATGTCCCTGTCTCCTTTCAGTCGATTTGGTCTTTGAGGTTTCCGACATTGCCGTAGTAGGGAGGCGTGACCTCGTCACGGTAGGCACTCCCCATTCTCACCACGCGGAACGAGGTGAAAGTCACCCCCGCGTTCTGATCGAAGACAGAGAGGAAATCCGAGTCGCCCCATTTGGGATAGACCCGCATGGTGAAGCTCATGACCCCGTTCACATACACTTCGAGCATGGAGCGGTCGAGGAGAATGGTGACTGAAAATTCTCTCCCCGTATTGTCCCATGTATAACTGGGCTGATTCGCCACATAGGTGAGCATGGTGGTCTCGTCTCGGTTGACATAGACACCCGACGAGCCGAAGATGATGTCGGTATGCTCGGTACCGAGCGCGGTGGTCGTGGGATTGTATCTGACACGAATCCCCGCGGCATACTCGGGGGCGGTCGGCGAGAGCGTGAAGGTCGCATCGATGCGGAGCATATCGCCGCGCACCTCGGAAATCCCCGCGTTCAGCGTATCGGCGGTGATGCCCTCGCCGGAATAGTCGTAGAGCACCTCGCGCTCGAGGCTTTCAAGTTCGCTTATCGGTTCCCGAATGACCTGCGTCCCGTCGTCCGAGAGATGCAGTTCCAGTACCGTCGCGAAGTTGTGCGCCCAACCCGCGCTGATATTCTGTGCGGTGCCCGCGTCCTTGCCCTGCGCGATGGCGTAGAGAATGGTGCGTCCCGCCTCATAAGCGGTTTTCCCTGCCGCGATGTCCTCTTCGGTCAGGTAGCAATAGCCGTTCTGCCCGGTGTAGACACCGCGCCCGAGGTCGAAGAGTTGCGGCTTGTCGTTGTCCGCGATGAAGCGGCAGTTTTCTTTATCGAACGTGCCTATCCAGTAGTAGCAATCGACGACATAGCCGTCCACCGTGTACTGCGGGCAGTCGAACAGGATGTATTTCGTGGTTTTCCCGTCCTTTGTGGAAATCGGGAGCATGACCACGCACTCCCAGTGCGCGCCCTGTTCGGGATATGCGGCAAAATCACATTCATAGAGGTAGCCGCGGTATTCCCACTCGTGCATATTTGCGGAGGTGTAGATACAGGCGGAGCCGCCTCTGCCGGGCACCGAAGTGGAGACCATCAGATAGTAGGTGTCACCGTCCCGCCAGACGAACGGGTCGCGGAACTGATCCCGCTCTCCCTGCGAGTCGTCCGAGGGCTGTGCGATGACGACCGTCTCCTCGACTACCCATTCGGTTAAGTAGGGGTCGGTCGGGTCCTTCGCATGGGCGAAAGCGATATTCTGCCCGCTCCACGAGGTCTGAGTCGTACCCGCGGTGATGGCGAGCCAAGGTGTGCCGTCGGGTCCGATACAGGCACCGCCCGTCCAAACACCCTCGGGGCAGATGCCCGCCGTGGGGACGACCGCGTCCTTGACCGCTTTCCAATGTACCATATCATCGCTGACGAGATGTCCCCAGCGAATCTGCGACCAGTAGGGTCCCGCGGGATTGTGCTGATACATGACATGGTATTTTCCGTTGTAATAGAAGGGCGAATGCGGTTCGTTCATCCAGGTGGCGGGAGGAATCGCATGGTACTGCGGGCGGTAACGGTCCCCCTCATAGACCGAGGAATCCAGCGCAATCTCGCTGAAATCCAGCGTAGGGTGTACGCCGTTCACCGCACATTCCCGATACACGCCGGCAAGAGCGGCGGGGGAGAGAGACGAGCGATAGATGCTCACCTCGTCGAGCAGTCCCGCTATCATCTGTCGATTCACCGCAAATTCGGTCTGGGTGTTCGAGGGGGTATAGCGTCCGATATACAGGGGTTCTCCCGACGGAATGACCGAGGTGCCCACCAGTTCGGGGATGATGGCTTCATAGGCGATCTGCCCGTTATAGGCGAGCGCGATATACCCCGTATCGCCGTCGAAGCTGACGGCGATATGCGACCACTCATAGAGCGGTAACGCATTCAGCGGGTCGTAATAGGAGACGACAAATTCCTCGTAGGTGTCCCGATTCCGCAGGGCGAGCTGCACGCCCCAGAGCCCGAGTCTGCCGTAGCCCATGAGAACGCCTTCACCCGCCTCGATATCGCCCCAGTCGATGACCGAGGTCAGGCGGGGCTGACCCGCGGCGGCAGAGGAACCCGAGTAGTACGCGAGGTTCTCGAACACGCGCGGCGCGACCCACGCCGAGAGGGTAAATGCCTTGGTGGGGACATTCAAGTCGGAGTTCCGCAGATAGGTGGAAAACCCGTCCATGTAAAGAGCGTTGCCTTTCACGCCCGCTTTGCGGAGCGCTTCGGACGGCTCCTTAAACAGGTTGTCGGCGTTTTCCTCGTTGAACACATAGTAGATTTTCGTGTCGGTCCCGCTGACGGTCTCGACCGTGGTGCTCGACGCACCGGTCTCATCGAAACCGTAGTGGAGGATGGGGGTTTCTGTCGGCGTTTGGACTGCGGTATCATCACCGGGTTTCTCGGTCGGCTCTGTTGTGTCTGTGTTCTCCCCGCAGGAAGTCAGGCAGAAAGAGAGCGCCATAAGCAGTGCCAAAACGGCGGCAAATACGCGAATGTGTTTCATCAGTGACCTCACATTTTCAGACCGGCAGAACCGAAGCCCTGCACGATATATTTCTGTGCGACAACATAGATAATGAAGATGGGAATGCTGGTGACGACAAGCGATGCCATGACCTCGCCCGTGGTAATCATCTCGATGCTCTGAATGGTGGTGAGCGCCGCCTGAATCGGCAGGAGAGGCCACTCTCCCGGCTCGGTCACGGGCAGGATCATCGCTGGCCATACATAGTCGTTCCACACCCCGATGAAGCAGAACACCGCGACGGTCGCGACGATGGGCTTCGAGAGCGGAAGAATGATGCGGAAGAAGATGTCCATGGTGTTCGCGCCGTCCATGCGCGCCGCCTCCTCAAACTCTTTGGGGATCCCCTCAAAGAACTGCATGAAGAGGAAAATGTTGAACACGCTGATGGTGGCGGGGAAAATCACGCCGAGAATCGAGAGCGAACCCTTGAGTCCGAGCATGGTCTTGACAATCAGGTACAAGGGGATAATCGAGGTCTCGACCGGCACCACGATGAGGAAGATGATGAGAAACGAGAAGAGCCGTTTCCCCGGGAAATTCATCTTTGCCATGACATAACCCGCGAGTCCGTTGACGATAATATTGAGGACGATGACGATGCCCGCGTACACAAGGCTGTTCAGGGCGTATTTCCAGATGTCGTACTCGGTCAGAACCGTCTTGTAATTCTCGAACATGGTGCCGAGGTGGGCGAAATCCGGCAGAAACATACGCAGCGTCCCCGCGTCGGCGGCAAAGACCGACTCGCTCTTGGTCGAGGTGGCGAGCATATAGACGAGCGGGAATAAGAACAGAATCGACAAGAGAATCCCGCAAACATAGTACACAATGTTTCCGACGATCACCCTTTTCGGGGGTTTGGTATGAAGGAGGGGCGGCAGAGTCGCGCCCATGTGTTTGGCTGTCTGTTCCATCTTATTTCTCCTTTAACACACGGCGTTGGACGAATGTGATGATCCCGATGATAATGGTCATCAAAAGTGCCACGGCGGAGGAATACCCGACCGAATAGTCGCGGTAACCGGTATAATACATAAAGTAACTCAGGGTGACGGTATGTTCCTGATACCCCGTCATGAGCATGGGCTGTATCATCACGCGGCACGCGCCGATAAAGACCGTGACCAAAACGAAGACGAAGGTGGAACGCAGACCCGGGCAGGTGATGTGCAAAAACTTCTGCCACGCGCCCGCCCCGTCGAGAGACGCCGCCTCGTAGAGGTCGGAGCGAATGTTCGTAAGCCCCGAGAGGAAAATCAGCATCTGGTATCCGCATCCCTGCCATGCGCTGAGAATGACGATCCACAGCATGGCGGTCTTCGGGTCGCGCAGCCAGTCGTGCGGCTCGGCTCCGAAAATCCCGATGAGAGAGTTGAGCAGTCCCGTCTCGGAGGGAGAGAGGATGGAGAGCCACAGGTACGAGGTGACACTCAGCGAAATGACCACGGGGGCGAAAAAGCAGACCTTAAAAATCTTGACCCCGGGTTTCGGGCGGTTGACGAAGATGGCGAGTCCGAGCGCGAGCCCGATCTGCAAGGGCACCACGCCGACAACGAATTTCAGCGTATTGATAATGGCGTGGTACAGCGTCCCCCGGTCCCGAATCTCCTCAAACGCGCGCTGAAAGTTCGCAAGACCCACGAAGTCGTTCATGGTCTTCTCGGGGCGCATGAGGTTGAAGTTCGTGAAAGCGTACCCGAGAGAATAGAGGATGGGGAGCATGATGAAGATGAACGCCAGCACCACGGCGGGCAGCAGCATGAGATATGCCGTGACGGACGAGCGCAGACGGTATCCGTCTCTCTTCCCCCGCTTACGCCAGAGGTCCACGGCGAACAGAACAAGGAACGCCGCGACGAACACAAGGGCGATGATGAGGGTGGAACGAATCATTTGTGCGCTTCCGTTGCTGCTTTTGGCGGCAAGGAGATAGGTTGGTTGTATCATAGCGACTCCTGCTTCACATTTGCGTTTGACTGCGCCTACCCGACGAAAAGCGGCGGGCGGCGGTTCCCGACTTCCCCGCGGGATGCGGGGGTTGTCGGCAGATTACTTTTTGCTGTTCATTTCCCTTTGCAGGGTAGCGGTCTGAGTGTCAATCGTCGCCATGAAATCATCCACCGAGCCGATGGAGATCTTGTAGATGATCTGGCTGAACGCGGTCGAGAAGTTCGGATACGCCACGGTGGCGGGGCGAGCACGCCCGCTGAGTTCCAACTGTTTCAAAAGGGTGTATTCGGGAGAGCCGACCGCATAATTGGTCTCGACCGACTTGCGGGCGGGGATCATCCCGGTGGTATCGGTGATGGCTTTGGAGCTCTCCGCGGAGGTCAGCCAAAGGAGCAGTTTCACAGCGGGGGTCTTGTCCGCCTTCCCGTTATCGGTCAGACCGAACGACCAGCTCCCCGTCGCGCTGGCGGCAGAGACTTCTTTCGGATAGGGGAGCAGACCCCAGTCGTCACGCGAAGCAAAAGTGTCGGGATATTTGTTATCGAGGTCGGGAATGGTCCAACCCGAGGAGAGATACATACCGACTTTCCCGGTAAAGAAATCGGTCGGATTGATGGTGTTGGAAGTATACTTTGCGTCGACGAGCTCCCGCAGGAAACGGAACCCGTTCTTCGATGCGTCGGAGTTCAGATAGCCCTGTGCGGTAAAGCCGTCCGCCGAGGTAAATTCCCCGCCCGCGGCGTAGATGAACGGATAGAGCAGATAGGTCGCGGTCTCGTCCTTGGTCGCGTCGAGACGCATATCCACCGCTTTCCCGTCCCCGAGATAGCTCTTCAGGCGGGCGCAGACATCCTTAAACTGTGCGAACGTCCAAGGATTCTCGACCGAATACGCCGAGACATCGATTCCCGCGGCGGCGAAGATCTTCTTGTTATAGAAGAATCCCGCGCTGGATTCCTGAATCGGGAGTCCGTACAGGCGTCCGTTATAGGTGTTCAGAGAAATGGCGTAGAAATCGTTCTGCACATCGGTCGGCACCAAATCGGTAATGTCGTAGATAAGTTCCGAGAAGGCGTAACTCGCGCAGTTCGGTGCGTCGAACGTGATGATATCGGGGAGAGTCCCCTCGAGCCGCATGGTGTTCAGCTCGGTCTCATAGGAGCTGGCACCGCTGGTGCGTGCTTTGTAGATAATGGTGGCGCGAATCTTTTCGTCCGCGTACGCACGGTTGAACGCGTCGATGCGCTTCTGGTAGGCGATGCCCTCCGCGGACTTCGCGTCCACATGGACCATCACACGCACGACGGTATTGCCCTGTTCGTCGACTTCCGGCTCGACCGTATCGCCGTCACCGTCGCCATCGCCGGTACCGTCGGTGCCGCAAGAGGCAAAAGCGAAGATCATGGCGAGAATCAGAAGTGCCGCCACGAGTATGTTCCGAATGCGTTTCATTTTGATTTCTCCTTTATCTGTTGGTTCTTTGATTTGCAGGTTTTGAAAAAAGTATCAAGCGGTTATCGCGTGGTCTCGCCGACGAGGAAACGCGCGGGGAACACATGGCGTGTTTCGAGCGTCTCGCCGCGGATTTTGGCAATCAGGAGACGGACGAGTTCTCGCGCCATCTCTTCGATGGGTTGTTCCACGCAGGTGACCCCGCGTTTCTTCTGAAAATCCCATTGTCCGAACGAGCCGTCATAGGCAATGAGCTGCAACTGCCCGGGAATGTCGATGCCGAGTTCCTCCGCCCGCAGATACGCCGCCTGCGCCATGGAATACCCCGAGGCGAACACCCCGTCGAGGGCGGGATAGTCGCGGAAGAAGTCGGAGACCACCCGCCACTCGTCGCCGTGCGGAATACACGCATTGACGATACAGGGGTCGAGACCGTACCGTGCGACGGCATCGCGATAGGCGCGTTCCCTCTCCATCACCTCGGATGCCACGATCGGTTTCGAGCCGATATAGCCGATCCGCCGGCAGCCGTGCTCGATGAGATACTCGATGGCGCGATAGGTGGAATCGTAGTTATCCGAGGTGACATAGGGGACATCGGCGCCGAAGTGTCGGTCGAGAGAGACGATGGGACAGGCGCGGAGATCCTCTTCGTCATGGTCGTAGTGGGTGACGAACACCGCACCGTCGACCTCCCGATGCTTAATGCATTCGAGAATGTTCTTCTCTTTCCAAGCTCTCTGCTGTGAGGAAACCAGTAAGAGCGAATAGCCGAATCGGTCTGCTTCGTCTTCAATGTAATACGCGAGTTTCGCAAAGAACGGATGATCGATGACAGGCACCATCAGGGCGATCAGCTTGTTCTCGTTTCGCCGCAGGCGGGACGCCATGCGGTTCGGACGGTAGCCGAGTTCCGCAATCGCGCGTTTCACCCGCTCGCGGGTCTCCTCGTTGACGCCCTTGTCGTCATTGATGACCCGAGAGACGGTGCCGACGCCGACACCTGCGTGTTTCGCGACATCGGATATGGTTGTTGCCATGGTATGCTATCACCTCACGATTCAGAGTGATGAGTATCTGCGTTCTCTCCGGTTTCCCCATCGGGGGTTTCCGGGAGATCTGTCACGGAGAGATTTTTCCGTTTCTTTCTTTTTATCAGAATGACGGTCGTGACCGCGGCAGCAATCGCGAGGACACCGCCGACCGAGCAGCCTATGATGAGTGGCAGCCACTTGCCTGTGGGCTCGTCCATTCCCGGCTTGTCAGTCTCCTTGGGGGTATCCAAATTGACGGTTTTTTCTTCCGCCACCCGAATCGTGACGGTATGGGTATCGAGCACGAGGGTATGTTCCCCTGCGGCAAGATAGCGCGCGGGAATCGTCAGGGTGCCGTCACGGAGAGTGTATGTAACGGATGCACCGTCCAAGGTCAGGGTCGCGGGGACATACCGTCCGAGGAATAGGACGGCGTTACTGCCCGCTTCGAGGTCGAGCGCCTCTATCGGCATGAACCCGTTTGTCCCCTCCGGCACCGTAACCGTGAAGTCGAAGCGGGAGAGAGTCCCTCTCGCGGAGAAGGTATAGACACCTGCCGGCAGGCACGCGAAATACTGCTCGGACAGGACGAGATTTCTGCCGTCGGAGGTATAGAAATTCGGGCTGATTTTCGTATTCCCGAGCGTGCGGTTATAGAGTTCGTAGACCGTCTGACTGACATCTCCCACCACCGCGAGACTACCGCCCACGTAGGTCCAGCTTTCGCGGAACAGGGTGACCGAGCGGAACACCGCGCGGGTCGCGCAGACATTCAGTCCGAAGAGCCCCTCGGTCGGTTCATTTTCACCCAGGGTCGCTTGGATAACGGTCTCTCCATTCACGCTCACCGTGACGGTTCTGCCCTCCGCTCTTACTTTCAGGGTCAGGTGCGCAGGGTCGGACACCGTGAACGAAGCACGGGCAATCTCCCCGCGGGGCGACCACAGTTTCACCACGCCGGCGTTGCGGTCGTAGTTGGCAATCAAATAGTCGCTCATATCCGCCTGTGCGCGGAATACCAGTGCCGCCGCAGCTCCGTCGCCCAAATCGAGCGAAGCGGTATAGGTGAAGTCCCCGCCGCTTTGGCTCGACAGTAAGAATCCGTCACCCGCGGGGCGGTATCCGACAAGACCGTCGGCAGTAAAGTACCATTCCCCGCTGTATTTGCCGTCTGACGAGAACGGGAGATCGCTCTCGATTTGTCCCGCGGTCACCGCGACCTGAATCTCGCGGCTCGCGTTCCCCGAGGTGACGCGGACGACGGCGTTCCCCGCCTGTTTGGAGGCAATCATGGCGCCGTGCGCGGTCGGGGTCAGGGTGATGAAGTCCTCACCCGAGAGGATCTCCCAGGTGAAGTCCCCGCCCGAGGTGGCGTACGCGAAGATTTCTTTCGAGGGGGTGAGCGAGGTATCGAGACGAATATCGGTGGATTCCAGATAGAGCACCGTTTCCTCGGTCTCGCCCGCGGTACGCCAGACGGTCCCGATGGCGTTCACTGTCAAATCGTTGACGGTCACATCGCCGCCGACCGAAAGAGAAGCGCCCGTCGCGTAAGGCGAAGAGAAGGTCAACAGGTAGAAAGGACGCGTGAAGTCCTCACAGAAGATTTCCATCCCCCCTTGGTCGGAGAGAATGTAGAAGGACTGGGTCGTACTTGCAACGGGTCCGGTCGTGTACCGCACCGCGTAATTCCCGAGCCCGAGACCCGCATCCCCCGCGTGGGAGCGGTCGACATAGTACCCCTCTTCGGCGTTCCAGCCGATTTCCATGTACTCGTCCTCGCTTTGGTTCAGACGAATACTGACGGGGACACTCGCGGGGTTTTTCAGCGTGAGGGCGAGTTCGAGACAGCGCCCGTTCACTTCCTGCAACAGGTTGCCGGAAGAAGCGTTCAGAGACACGTTCTGCGTGTGGAGCAATTCGGTCTTGAGAGACGCAAAGCCGCTCGCATCGGATACGATCGGGGTCTCGGTGAGAAGAATCTTCTCTCCTTCCGAGGTAAGACCCCAGCGGACGGGAATGGTCATGCCGCTCCCGTTCCATCTGCCGCGCGCCGCCGCGAGGGCGCCGCTCTCGATCGAGGCGGGGGCGTTCGGCACGCCGCTGAACCAGCTGATGGAGAGAGTCTGTCCGTAAAACTCACCGGAAGGATCGTCAATATAGAAGGTCTGTGTTGCGTAGGAATCGGGACCGTAGTCCATCACCTGCGTGAGGTCGCTCGCGTCCCGCACCACTTCTCCGCTCCGATCGAGGAACCGAATCTCGCCGGATCCGCTGTCATATTGCATTTGCCCGACGAGATATCTTCTCCCCGAGAAGGTCATGACGGTGTAGGGGGTGCCGTCGAGGTCGAGACGGACGACATCGGGACACTCGGGCCTCGTCATCGCAAATCCGCCTGCGTAGGACCAGTCGAGCAGGTTCGAGGATTTGAGAAACCAGACGCGGTTGGTCGCCATACCGGTGAGCGCCATGCCCCACAGGGTGGTGTTCCCCTCTCCGTCGGTTTCGACGGGGAATACTTTCGGGTCGCGGCAATCGGTCTTTCCCGTGATGCCGTCGACGGCGGTCGCGACCGATTGGGCTATCAGGCGGCGGCGCGTCCAAGAGAACCCTCCGTCGTCCGAGGTCATGATGACTTGATCCTGATGTGCCCCGTCACGGGTATAGAAGGCAATCAGTCCTGTGCCCTCCCCTGTCGGGAACCAATTCTGCGCGTCAATATCCGCAGACATCCCGGGACGGTACACCATCGCGGAGCCGGACCACGCATATCCGTCTCCCTCTCCGAGTCCCTCGTTCCCCGTATTCGGGAAAAGGCAGATCGGGAGCAGTTCCCAATGGGTCAGATCCCGACTGCGGGCGTGACCCCAATACATATCGCTCCAATAGTTGCTGTAAGGATGATGCTGATAATACAGGTGATACCAGCCGTCGTAGTACACGAGTCCGTTCGGGTCATTGTTCCAATGGGCGAACTGGGAGAAATGGTACTGCTGACGGTACATTTCGGTATAATACGCATAGTCGCTCTTTCCGACCGTCACATCCGAGAAGGTCACGCGGGAGCGGTAGGTATTGTACCCGAGGTTGCCGCCCTCGTAGGTGACGCCCGCTGCGAGGTTGTTTAAGTCAATGACATCGTCGTCCTCATAGGTAGTGCGGAAGCGACGGATGCCGTCGGCGTAAAACTCACCGTACACCGCGCCCGTCTCGGTATCGGGGGTCAGAATCACTTTCAGCTGTACCGAAGAGACCGTTCTGACTTTGGGCGCCACAAGGGCGGTATCCGCCGCCGTCATGGTGTCGGTCCCGATGAAGTAGGTTTCTTTCAGAACCGTCGCCGCCATATTGCCGCCTTCATTCGGGGCGAAGTACATGAGTTTGACGCGGTTGGCTTCCCGGTCGATGTTAAATACCCAATAGTGAGCGCCGTCCGCCGCGCCGAATACCAGCCCTGCGGCATAGCCGTCTCCGTCCGAGAAGTTCACATCCGCGCTGAAAACGAAGCCCTCTCCCGCGTCATAGGCGGTATCCGTCAGAGAAAACGCGTCTCCCTCCGACTGCATGGATACCTCCCCGCTCTCTGCCCAAACGAAGCATACGCCCGTTAAGATCACGATAAGAAACAGACAGGCAAGTACAAAACTCCCGCCAAGGAGGATGCGTTTGATTGGTTTGGTACCGATATTCATAAGTTATCGTCTCCTTTTCACGACCATGCACGGTACGGAATCGATTCCGATTTCGGCAATGCCGAAAGACCGTTTCACTATGCGGTTAGGGAAATTGCGATCAGTAGGTTTCGAGTGCGCGGAGGATTTCTTCCTGCGTCGGCAGGCAGTCGATCGCTCCGTGCCCCAAGGTGTTGAGCGAACCGGCGACATTCCCCCATTTCAGGGCTTCGTCGAGTTGCGCGTCGCTCAAATCGTCCGTCCGCTTGCCGTCCAGCCGCGACAGCACGCCTGCATAGAAAGCGTCGCCCGCCCCCGTTGTGTCCACGGGTTTGAGGTCGAGCGCGGGGAGACGATGGGTTTTGCCGTGGTAACGCCATTCCGCCCCGTGCTTTCCGAGTGTGACGAACACGAGTTTCTCTTTGAGCCGATCCCGAATATAATCCTCGGTGAACATCTCCACTTCGTCTTCGGAGAACTTCACGATATCCGCTTTTTCGAACATTTGCCGATAGACGGCGAGGGCGGCGTCTTTGTCGCGGAAGATATCGGTGCGGAAATTGACATCGAAACTCACCGGGATCCCCGCGCGGTGTGCGCGGTCGGCGAGCAGAAGCGCGTAGGCGCGCCCCTCTTCCGTCGAGAGCATCAGCGAGCCGATATGCACCAGCGTCGCCCGTCTGAGATATGCGTCGGGGACAGACGGCAGATGGTAGTCGGCGGTGCCGTGGCGATAGAAGCAGAAGGAACGGTCGCCGTGCTCGTCCAGTTCAACAAAGGCGAGCGTGGTATTCCGCGCGGGGTCTGTTGCAATCTCGGTATGGGAGAACCCGCGGTCCTCGGCAAACTGTTTTAAGAACGCACCGATCAGGTCGTCTCCGACACAGCCGACGAACGCGACCTCCGCGCCGAACCGCTGTGCGGCACATGCCACATTGAAGGGCGCGCCTCCCGCCTTTCGTTCATAATAGAAGTTACCGTCTCGCTCGGAGCCGATCATATCCGCGAGTATCTCGCCGACACACAGTATCATAGTTTCAGTCCTCTTCGGAAGTGATTAGTCTTGCAGATGCGTCATGCGGGGGTGGCGCGGGGTGCTTTTTCTCAAAGAGAAGTTGCACACCCACGCGCACGAGCAGCACGCAGAAATAGATGAGAAGGGTCAGGGGTTGCAGGAGCCGTCTTTGGACGGCGAAGCCGAGGGCAAACACCGCGATTCCCGTGAGGAACGCCGCCTGCCACAGCCAAATCCCGCTTTGCCGCAGGCAAACGCCGAAGCGGCGAGTGGAGTCAATCTTCGTGAGGCGAATCAGGCAGAACAAGAGCAGTCCGACCACGAGCGGCAGAAGAATGAGATACAGGAGCAACTGCATGAATCCGGTGACCCAAAGATAGAGGTAAAACGGGGTCGCCGCGTAGAAACAGTCTTCCACGAAATCCACCGCCGCGACCCGCGCGTCGGCAGGTGCCGCGTCCCCGGGAATCACGACACCCTCGCCCTCGGGATAGAAGCCGTAGAAAGTCGCTTCGTGCCCGCCGTCGGTTTCAAACGCGCCGAGCATGGCGTCACAGAACACAAACAGATAGCGCGTCACCCGCCCGGAGTTGACATAATCGTACATATAATAATTACGAAGCAACGGCACTTCCGAGCTTGTCTCATAGCTTTTCATCGAGGGGTAACGGGTCTTGACATACAGGGTATATACTTTCCGACGGTAGGTCTCGGGTCCGTCGGTCTCCCGCGCGGCGCGGATCTCATCGAGCGCGGTCGCAGAACTTTCCTGCCCCGCGAGGTAGCTCTCGTATTCCGAGACGCGTTCATCGGTCAGGATCAGTTCCCGTCCGGTATAGCGGATTTTGAAATCAAAATTGCGCCGTGCGACTTCCGAGAGAGTCTCGTACTCGTCGCAAGAGATTTCTTGATTCGTGTCGTCGTTCGCGAGGTAATACGCCTCGAAATCATCGAGCGCGTCCGCGGGACGGGTATCAATCACCAGATGGTAACCGTTTTTCCCGTAGCGTTCCGCCTGTGCGGAGTTTGCCACGGTGTCGATGAGCGCGGTTTCACCGTCCGCCCATGTGGCGGAGAGACGCCCCGCCGAGAGGGTGAGCACCGGCGAGTTCTCATCCGTGGGGGTCAGCGCGTCGGCGACAAAAGCGCGATACGCTTCCGCGTTACGGTAATGGGTGCGGAACGGGACGAGGTCTGCCGCGAATACCCCGATGACCAGAATCACCAGTGCCAAGAGGAAAGAGAAGAACAGGTTTCCGTATCCGCGCCGTCCCGCATCTTTGGTTTTCTCTCCCGACCAGAACCCGAGTCCGAAGCAGGAGAGCCATTTGCGTACGGCGGTCATTGTGCGTCCCCGTCGACAGGGTTCCCTATGGTGCGCTCCATGAGGGCACATTCGGTTTCGCTGTCAAAGAGATGAATGTGCGCTTCACTGAACGCCACGCGCAGCCCTTCTCCCGGTCGCAGGTCATTGCGCTCCGAGACGCAGAGGATAGAATCTTCACCGTCGTCCGTCAGACGGAAGAACAGTTGCGTGGTGTTGCCGAGCACCTCTTTGAGGGACAGCGTGGCGGGAATGCCGCCCTTGGACACCACCCGCATATTCTCCGCGCGGATGCCGAGCGTCACTTCGTGCGCTTCGCCGTCTAAGTACGACGGGTCAATGGTACGCATCTTTTTGAGGTCAAACTGCATTTCACTGCCACCCGGGAATACCGTTTCCAGCTTGTCCCCAACGCGACGAACGGTTACATCGAAGAAGTTCATCTGCGGCGTACCGATGAAGCCGGCGACGAACTTATTGACCGGATAATCGAACAGGTTGGTCGGGGTGTCGATCTGTTGGATGACCCCCAGTTTCATGACCACGATGCGTGTGCCCATCGTCATGGCTTCCACTTGGTCGTGTGTGACATAAATGAAAGTGGTTCCCAGACGCTGATGGATTTTGACGATCTCGGCGCGCATGGCAGTACGCAGTTTCGCGTCCAGGTTGGAGAGCGGCTCGTCGAGGAGCATCACCTTCGGCTGCCGCACGATGGCGCGCCCGAGGGCGATACGCTGTCTCTGCCCGCCCGACATTTCTGCGGGTTTGCTGTCGAGGAGTTCCTCGATGCCGAGAATCATCGCGGCGCGCTTGACTTTATCGTCGATTTCCGCCGCCGAAAGATGCTGATACCGATACGCCGGAACCGGGGTCGTTTGATAGTGTTCAAGTTCCGCTTCCAAAGTGGTTTTTTGGTCGAGGAGACTTGCGGAATACTCGCCCTCTTCGGTATGGGCGATTTCGGCGTTCAGATCCCGCAGTTTTCTTTTAATATCACGGATCTTGCGTTTGTCAATCGCATAGATGGGGTTCCCCTCGTTGTCGGTTTTCGGTACGGGGACCCGCCGCATTTTAAGACCGAACGCTATGTTCTGATAGGCGGTCATGTGCGGATAGAGCGCGTAGCTTTGGAAGACCATCGCGATATCTCGGTCTTTCGGCTCGACATTGTTCATCAGGCGACCGTCGATGTAGAGCTCCCCCGCGGAAATCTGTTCGAGTCCCGCTATCATGCGGAGCGTCGTCGACTTCCCGCAGCCGGAAGGACCGACAAATACGATAAATTCACCGTCCGAAATTTCCATATTGAAATCCCGCACTGCGGTATAGTCCCCGTGACGGGTGTCGGTGTCTTTCTCTTCGCCCTTCTTTGCGGATTTCGCTTTTGCTCCCGCTTTCCCGGGATAGACTTTGTAAATATGACGCAAAGACAACTCAGCCATGGCTCTCTCCTTGTGAAAAAAGACGAATTCTATTGCCATCATACAATACCCTTTCGCGGTTGTCAAGGGATTTTTGGAATCGTTTCCATGACAAGATATCCGCCCCTTTCAAAGCCACTAGTTTTCCTGTGCCTTTTCGTTTTCGTTCACAGAAAGTTTACTTTTATTCACCCTCCCGCTCTCTCTTTCCCCTCCCCCGCTCTCCCGCTGCGCTCCACACAAAAAGTCCCACATCTTTGAGTGCTAAGTATCATTTTTGTCCGTCCTGCTCTCCGGCAGCTCTCCTTCGCATACTCTTCTGTCGCTCCTCCCGCTTTGATTCGTTCTCCCATGCTCTCGCGTATCCCTTCCGTACGCTGCCACCGTCTCTTGAACCTCCACTATGCGCCTCGGCTTCCCTTTACTCTTCTTCCTCATTTTTTCACTCATCCTCTCCCTTGTTTTTTCCTTCGTTTTTTCCTTCGTTTTTTCCCTCGTTTTTTTCTCTCGTCTTCACCTCGCACTTCTTGTTTTCTCCCGCATGAATTTCCATGTGCACTCCCGTACAATTTCCCGATGCTCTCGCATTTTCCCCGTTTTTCCGGCTTTATCTCCGTATTCCGCGCTCACGCGCCCTCTTTCGCGTTCTTCCGTTCTCCTGACGCTCTCTCCGTATTCCGAACTCGTACGCCATATTGCTTTTTCTCCGAATTTCTCCATTTCTTCCGACAAACAAACTTCCCTCAATGAACTTCGCATTTTCTCTTGACAAACCCCGCGCGCGGTGCTATAATAGCAAAGCACGAAACGGGGAAACCGTTTGCGCGTGCGTATCTGGGTGTGGCGCAGTTGGTAGCGCGCTACCTTGGGGTGGTAGAGGCCGCTGGTTCAAGTCCAGTCACTCAGACCAAAATCGGAGGTTCAATTGGATCTCCGATTTTATTTCCTTGCAAATCCTCGCGAAATCTCGCGTTTTCTTGATAAATCGAATGGGCTTGTTCTTCCCTGCTTTGAGGTTTGAACAAGCCCATTTTTCGCTTTTGACCACATGTTTGACCACGTGTGGAGATTTTTGCACCACTTCTCGCTATAAAAAGTGCAAAATTTGCACCTTCGTTTTCACGCGAAGGTGCAAATTATTTGTATAACACAAGG
>JAQYLJ010000014.1 GCA_028720145.1 Clostridia bacterium | reverse complement strand
CGGTGATAGACGCGCCGAAAGGTCGCGTTGAGAGACGGGGCGGGGTCGGCGCAAGAGGGGGCGGCGCCGTCGGCACCACAAGACGCGGACGCGGGGTTCGGTTGCAGGGGTTCTGCTCCCGCCTCGTCTTCCTCGCATTCGATCATGCAACAACAGGGAGCGTCAGCGCACCCCGCGCAACAGGGAGCCCCCTCGTTTTTCGGCTCCGCGCCGTCATTTCCCGCCGTCTGCGCGCACACGCGACTCTCCTCGCGAGGGGAACAGCCGTCCTCGGCGGGGAACGGGTCAGTCTCCGCGAGACAGGACGTGTCATGCGTCGGGCAAACATCGGGCGGGCAGTCGCTCGGCGAACCGGTGCTTAACAAAACGGGCGCATCTTCCGTTTTATCCGGCACGGGATACGGTTCTTCGCGCGGGACGCGGGAGCAGTAGTGGCACAGCACGCCCTCTTCGATATATTTTCCGCAGGCATTACAGTATGGCATATCGGTTTCCTCCGATGACACTCTATGCGGCGCGCGGGGCGACTATGCCGTTTTCCCTGCGGTGGTATCTGCTTTTTGCGGTTTTTTTTGGAGAATCGTTTTGAAGAAAAGAAAAGGTGCCTTCCGAAAAGGCACCCGATGAAAGGTTACTTCTTTTTGAAAACGCGGCGGAACCCGCCCCGTGCCGCGAGATAGAGGAAACGGCAGGGGTTCTTCACCCAAAAGGCGAGATAGGCGCGGTATTTGGCGGCTTCGATCGGGACAAAGGTCGTGCCGCGGTAGTAGCCGTCGAGGCGCGCGAGGACCTGTTCTTCGCGCACGGGTGCGTCAGAGTGAAAGCGGTTGTCCCCGCGGGTGAGGTAGCCGTCCGAGAGCACTTTCACCACGCGGTGCAGGACATAGTGCCCGTCGTCGCGCTTGACGAGGACGACTTCGTGTTTTTTCGCCCGTCCTACGAGGGGCTTCAAGACAATGGTCTGTCGGCGGTCGTGGAGAAGCGGCTCCATGCTGTCACCGTGGGTGGTGCCGTAGTACACGCCCTGTTCGGCGAGCTCCTCTTCAATCGTCCGCGTTTGGACGGGGGGATTCGTCTCAACCATCGCGTCAGTCGATGAGCAGTTTCGCCGCGCGGAGGTCGGACAGCACCCGCGCGATGTCTTGGCGGACGGTTGCCTCCTCGGCGGTGTAATGCGCGAGTACCGTAGCGACGAGGGCATCCTCGGTCGTCTCGGTTTCGAGATGGCGGAGCAGAAACGCCGCGACGGGGGAGAGACGGATCATGCCGTTTAAGACCTTCGCGGCTTCACCTGTCGCGACCGCAATCGCGCCGTCGGGGGTGTCATGGATGAGTAAACCCGGAATCAGTTTCATGGGAGTTCTCCTTTTCGGGGATTCGGAGCGCCGCAGGCGCTCGGAAAATGGGTCAAGTTTGAGGGTCTCGCGGGAAAATCCCGTCACACGCCACGCGCGCCGCCTCCGCGTCCATGTTACAACTCAAGAGATAACAGGGAACGAGAGTCAAAAGACGGGTCAGAAGCGAGAGGGTCTTTTCGACCAGAGCGGGGTCCTGCGGGCGGTAGGACTGCCGTAAGAGCGCGGGGAGCGCATCTCGCGGGGAGAGCGGGCGAATGCTGTTCGTCTCCCGCCGCCTCAAAAAGCAGATCGCACGGAGAGGAGCCGTGACGGGGGTACTCAAACGGTGCTTCCCGTCCCACGGGGTCCCCGAGACGGTCACGCCGTTCTCTTTTACCGCGAGGAGCGGCTTATCGTCATTCACCATCGTGACTCGCTCGCCAAATACCTGCCGCCAGAGAGACGCATGGGTGGATTTCCCCGTCCCGGAGGGAGCGGTGAAGAGCACACCCTCGCCGTCGAGGGTCAGGGCGGAGCCGTGAAACAGGAAGGTATCGTAGGCGAGCGCGCGCTCGCAAATCTTCCGATAGAGAGCAAGGGTCTCGAGATACCCGAGCGGGGTCTCGGGCGTGACCTCGCCCTCCCGCAAAATCTCCTCGGGCGTGACCGAGACCGAGAAGTCCGCGCTCACTCCCTGCGGGGCAAGGTAGGCGGCGCAATAGTCGCGGGTATAGGGCGAGGGGTGCTCGATATCAATCGTCAAACCCGCAAATGAAACCCGCATCTTCCCGTCTCCTTTCCCGCTCGCGGTGCCGCGAGCATTCTACTGACAGTGTAACACAAAACCAGCCGAAAGGCAAGCATTCTCTCACGCGGGAAAGCGGGCGGCGAAACGGTCGGCAAAAAAACCGCCGGACGGGGGCTCCGCGCCCGAAAACCGCCCGAAAACCTCTTGAAACCGCCCCGAGGATATGCTATGATAGGAAAGTAATATTTTTAATGCGCGTGTGCGCGATACGGGAGATACCGATGAACGAGAGAGAAAGTTACCGTTCCCCTTTCTGCACCCGATACGCCGGGAAAGAAATGCAGTACCTGTTTTCGGACACCTATAAGTTCCGCACCTGGCGGAGACTGTGGATCGCCCTCGCGCGGGCAGAGCATACGCTCGGCTTACCTGTGACCGAAGAGCAGATCGCCGAGATGGAAGCGCATCGCGACGACATCAACTTCGAGGTCGCGGAAGCGCGGGAAAAAGAAGTGCGGCACGATGTGATGAGCCATGTCTACGCCTACGGGAAACAGTGCCCGAAAGCCGAGCCCATCATTCACCTAGGCGCGACCTCCTGCTATGTCGGGGATAACACCGATGTCATCATTCTGCGCGAGGCGTCCCGCCTGATTCTGAAGAAAGCGGCGCAGGTGGTCAGACAACTCCGTTCTTTTGCCCTCGAATACCGCGACCTCCCGACCCTCGCCTACACCCATTTGCAACCCGCACAGCTCACGACGGTCGGCAAGCGCGCGACCCTTTGGATGTACGAGCTTGTACAGGACATCACCGAACTCGAACACCGCGTCGACACCCTCCTGCTCCTCGGCTCCAAGGGGACGACGGGCACGCAGGCATCCTTTATGGAGCTCTTCGACGGCGACGAGGAAAAGGTCAAGCGGCTGGAAGAGCTGATTGCCGACGAGATGGACTTCCCCGGGTGCGTCCCCGTTTCGGGACAGACCTATTCCCGCAAGGTGGATGCCTACTTCCTCTCCTGCCTCTCGGGATTCGCGCAGTCGGCGTACAAGTTTGCGAACGACATGCGGCTGCTCCAATCCTTCGAGGAAGTGGAAGAGCCGTTTGAAAAGAGTCAGATAGGCTCGTCCGCCATGCCCTATAAGCGGAACCCCATGCGTTGTGAGCGCATCTGCGCCCTCGCGCGGTATGTCATCACCGACGCGGTGAACCCCGCCGTCACCGCGGCGACCCAATGGTTCGAGCGCACGCTCGACGACTCCGCCAACCGCAGAATCGCGGTCGCCGAGGCGTTCCTCGGGGTGGATGCAATTCTCAACCTCTATATCAATGTCACCGAGCATCCGGTGGTCTATCCCGGGGTGATCGCCCGTCGAGTAATGGAAAAACTCCCTTTCATGGCGACCGAGAATATCATGATGCGCTGCGTCAAGGCGGGCGGCGACCGTCAGGCGCTCCATGAAGCGCTCCGCGTCCACTCGCAGGCGGCGGCGGAACGGGTCAAACGGGAGGGAAAAGAAAACGACCTCATCGCGCGGATTGCCGCCGACCCGCTTTTCGGGCTGACCGAAGAGGAGATTCGGGCGGTGCTCGACCCCCGTCTCTACACGGGGCGCGCCGCGTCCCAGACCGAGGAGTTCTGCCGCGAGACGGTAGACCCGCTCCTCGCCCGCTATCCCGATGTGGTCGGGGCGACGGTCAATGTTTAACCCAAAAGACAACTAAAATATATCAGCCACCAAAAGGAAAGGAGAGCCCATGGCACACATTATCGACGGAGAATCCCATACTTTCGGAGAATATTTGTTTATCCCCGGCTACACCTCGGAGGAGTGCAGACCCGCGAATGTCTCGCTCCGCACCCCGCTCGTCAAATACAGACGCGGCGAGGAGGAATGCCCCATGATGCTGAATATCCCCCTGACCTCTGCCATCATGCAGTCGGTCTCGGACGATAAGATGGCGATCGCGCTGGCGAAAGAGGGCGGGCTCTCGTTCATCTACGGCTCGCAGTCCATCGAGGACGAGGCGGCGATGGTGGCGCGGGTCAAGAACTATAAGGCGGGATTCGTCATCAGCGACTCCAACCTCACACCCGAGCACACCCTCCGCGATGTCCTGGCGCTCGTCGAGGAAAAAGGGCATAACACCATTGCCATCACCGCGGACGGGACCCCGACCGGACGGCTCCTCGGCATTGTCACGAGCCGTGACTATCGCGTCAGCCGTATGGCAGAGGACCTCAAAGTCAAAGAGTTCATGACCCCGCGGGAGAAACTCATCACCGCGCCGGTGACGACCACGCTCAAAGAGGCGAACGACATTATTTGGGAGCATAAACTCAACTCTCTGCCGATCGTCGACGAGGCGGGGAACCTCGTCTACCTCGTGTTCCGCAAGGACTATTCCTCTCACAAGGAGAATCCGCTCGAACTGCTCGACAAGGGTAAGCGATATCTGGTGGGCGCGGGCATCAACACCCTCGACTACGAGACCCGTGTCCCCGCGCTGATCGAGGCGGGTGCGGATGTGCTCTGCATCGACTCGTCCGAGGGCTACACCGTGTGGCAGAAGAAGACCCTCGACTTCATCCGCGAGCGATACGGCGACACCGTCAAAGTCGGTGCGGGCAATGTCGTGGACGCGGACGGGTTCCGCTTCCTCGCCGAGGCGGGTGCCGACTTCGTGAAGATCGGGATCGGCGGCGGCTCCATCTGCATCACGCGAGAGCAGAAGGGCATCGGGCGCGGACAGGCGTCTGCCGTCATCGCCGTCGCGGAAGAGCGCGACCGCTACTTCCAAGAGACCGGCATTTATATTCCGATCTGCTCGGACGGCGGTATTGTCTACGACTACCATATGACCCTCGCGCTCGCGATGGGCGCGGACTTCCTCATGCTGGGCAGATACTTCGCCCGCTTCGATGAATCCCCGACCCCGCGCACCATGGTGAACGGCACCTATGTGAAAGAGTACTGGGGCGAGGGTTCCAACCGCGCCCGCAACTGGCAGCGGTATGACCTCGGCGGGAAAGCCAATCTCTCGTTTGAAGAGGGGGTCGACTCGTATGTCACCTATGCGGGACCGCTCCATGACAATGTGGCGAAATCGCTCTATAAAGTCAAATCGACCATGTGCAATGTCGGTGTGACGAATATCCCCGACTTGCAGAAGAACGCGCGCCTGACCCTCGTCTCCGCGACCTCCATCACCGAGGGTGGGTATCACGATGTGACCCTGCGCGCAAACGGCAGAAAGTAAGCGATTTCCTTTTCCCCGCGTGCGAGTCTGCGTGGAAACGGACGGAAGCACCTTTTGCGGGGACGGAACCCCGCTTCCCTAGGAAACGAAGACCCCTTTTTGCGGAACGGCAGAGTCCTTCCGCTGTATTAAAAGCGCCCTTGCGGGGGCGCTTTTTCCATTTCATTCCGTTCGTACGGTCGAAAGGTTCTCTGCGAGCAACCATGAAACGGCAAAAGGAAAGCTGTGCACAATTTGTGGAATATTGTGCGTAAACTTGAATGCATTTGTATATATTGTCGAGTTTTTCAAACAAAATTTTAGAATTTGCAGAAAAAACGCTTGCAAGAGGAACAGTCGATTTTCATACTATGAGTAGTGGCGAATCCACGAAATAACGACACAAAAGGAGAACGATTTATGAAACCGAGACGCATTTTGGCTCTCATCTGTCTCATGCTTGCCTTGGTGCTTTCTCTCGCCCTCGTTTCTTGCGGGGACGATAGCAATCCTTCGGTTCCGCCTTCCGATGAACAGGGGAACGGCGGCAACAATAACGGCGGTAATACCGACACCGGCAACACCGGCGGCAACACCGAACCCACACAGGTGACCGTCACATTCATGAGCGGCACGACCATCTATGAGACCGTGACCGTCAACAAGGGCGAGACCGTGACCCCGCCCGCGGAGAATCCGTCGGAAGTCTACAAGCGCTTCCTCGAATGGCAGAAAGACGGGGCTACATACGATTTTACCACCCCGGTGAATGAGAATATCACCCTGGACGCGCTGTACGGACCCGCGATTTTCACCGTGCGGTTCCTCGACGGGGAGACGGTGCTCGATACCTTGGAAATCGAATACGGGCAGACGATAAATCCGGACGATATCCCGACGGCACCCGTGAAACCCGGTAAAGAGTTCTCCTGCTATAAATCGGGTGATACCGTCCTGAATACTTCCGGACTGGTACACAGAAACATCGACTACACCGCGACCTATACCGATATTGAATACACGGTTCGTCTCATCAACGCGGCAGACGAGTCGGTCATTCGTACCGATACCCTGCTCTGGGGCGACAAGGTCCCCGCATATACGGCACCCGTCGGTTACAGAATTGTCTCGGTGACCAAAGACGGCGTCGCCTATGACTTTGAAACCGAGATCGAGGGCAGCTTTGACCTCGTCGTTACACTGGAAGAGATCACCCATACCGTGACCTATGTCTGCGGTGACGAGACGATCGGGACCGTGACTGCCCCGCACGGTGGCAGAGCGGCTCTCCCGACTCCGCCCGATGGCTATTTCTGGGCACTCGCGAATGTCGGAGATGTCTGCAACATTACCGACGACAAGACTGTCACTCTGACGAAAGTCGAGTCTTCGCTCTACGAGGCGGTCGACACCTCGAAAATCACCCTCACCTCGGGCGCGCTGACCGACGAAGTGAAAGCAAAATACTCAGTCGTCCTCTCGCATAACGAGAACGGAACGGCGGATCCCGCGATGCAGAAATGGGGACTTGTGCTCTATCAGGCAGGACAGACGGTCGAATGGAAGGCAGATGCCGCGGGTAAGATCGCGTTCTCGGGCAATCATGACAAGACCGGACAGCACCTCACACTGGGATTCTACATTGACGGAAACCTTTGGGAGACTTTTGAAGTCAGCAAGGGGAACGGAATGCCCCATACGGTAGAGAATATCCCCGCAGGGATGCACACTTTCCGCATTGTAGTACTCGCCGCTACGGTGGATGAAGGCGGAGAGGCATTCAGCAAATGGTCGGGGCTTGCTTTCTCGCAGGTTGTCTATCAGGAACTCAAACCCACCACCGCGACCATTACCTTTAAGAACGGCAGTGAAGTGGTCGACACCGTGACCGTGAATCTCGGTGAGACGGTCAGCGCGCTCGCCACCAACCCGACGAAACAGTACTATCTCTTCAAAGAATGGCAGAAAGACGGCGCGGCATACGACTTCTCGACAGTCGTGACCGAAAACATCACGCTGACCGCCGCCTTTGAGCGCGATCCGGCGTATGTCACGGTGACCTTCAATAACGAGGGCGTGACGAATACCGTCTTTATCGAGAAGAACACGACCGCGACAGCACCCACTGCGCCGACGAAAGACGGATACACCTTCGGCGGCTGGCTGCTGAATGGGGAAGTATTCAACTTTGAGACTGCGGTCGCAGAGGATATCACCCTGACGGCGAAATGGACTGCCGACTCGGCAGAGTACACCATCACCTTTGTGGACACGGAAGGCACGACCATCAAGACCGTGAAGGTACTCGAAGGCAAAGACATCGATGTTGCCGAACTTCCGAAAGCGGGAACCAAACAGTACTATGCCGCGAGCACCGAGGATTGGAAGAAGTGCTTCGGGGTGACCCAAAATCAGACCATTACCCTCACCCTCTGCACTGAGGCAGACGACTACTCCAACTGGAAAGAAACTTGGATCACCTATGCGGACGGCGTAACCCAGTGCCAAACGGCATTCAATCTGCAATTCTCGGAGGATTGGTGGATTGATAATGGCAACGCAGGGAAAGCGCAGTCGGCAGGCAGATATCTCACGATATCGGGAGACATCAGTTATCTTAGATTCGGTTACCATCTTTCCGCGGCGAACGGCGATACTCCCGGTCAATCCGCTGTTGTGAAAGTTTATGTGGACGATTGCCTCGTCGATACGATCACATTCGATAACAGCGCGGGGACAGCGGCGATGTCGGGAAAACAGGTTGTGACGCCGTTCCTTGCCGGTCAGCACACCATTAAGATTGAGATCGCGGAGGGCAGCTGCGCCATCACTTGCCTCGGCGTTCGTCAGCGTCCTGCCGCTACCGAAACTTCTTCCGCGGCGCAGATGCAGGCGATCCTCGTCGACACCAAGAAAAACGGAATCTGACGAATATCGCGACGATCACGAACCACGCATACACCTTTTGAAATCCAAATCTGCGGGATGCACCTCGTGTGCATCCCGCTTTGTATTGCGGTGATGGATTCGGCGGGAAAAGCGGCGCGCTACGCCGCGGTGAAGTTTTGTCTCACGACAAAGTGAAGTTTTGCTGATGCAAATGTGACGCTGCGGCGCGGTGCGCCGCGGGAAGTTTCGTCTGCGACGAAGAGAGAAGATTTCTCCTCGTAGGGCGGGGGCTTGCTCCCGCCGCTTTGCCGATGAAACACGGATGCGAAAGGGTATGGTGATGCATGAAGCATCGTTCTGCAATCTTGCCAAATTCGGTAGATTCAATTTCGTATGTTCCGGCGGGAGCAAGCCCCCGCCCTACGGCACGAGGCAAAAGCGGTGCAATGCGCCGCGGCAAATATTGCCTCTCACCCCGGGAGAGGTGGCGCGCGGAGCGCGACGGAGAGGGTCATGCCTCCCTCTCCGGGAGGGAGGTGGCACGGCGGAGCCGTGACGGAAGGAGTCGGACCTCACGAGATTGACGACTTTGTAACGTTTTTCTTTACGCACTCTCCCCCAGCCGCACCTCGCGCGGCAGCCCCCTCTCGGAGGGAGCCAAAGGCAAGCGTGACGGAAGGAGCCGGAGTTCACGGGGGGTTACGACTTGGCAATACTTTCCTTTACACGCTCTCCCCGATAATCACCTACATGGGACGCAAAACGCAACAAATTTAGTTGCGAAAAAATCTTCATGTTGCTAAAAACAGGTTGCTTTTCGTGGCGCGGAGTGCTATAATAGATTTGATATATATCTAATATATATGAGAGAAAGAAAGGAACCCTTGTATGAACAGTACCTATGAACAGTGGACAAAACCCGTTCTGGAAATCGTCCTGTTCGACAGCGACGATGTGATTCGCACTTCCGGTAACACCGTACGGCAAGAAGAGTCCGGCTTCGGCGACTCTGAAAACTGGAACGATCTGTTCGGATGATGCGGGGAAAGGAAAGAATGATGATGAAAAAACTGTTAGCGATCTTCTTATGCCTATTCCTCACGGTATCTCTTTTGGCGGTTGCGGTCTCTGCGAGCGGCACCGAAGAAGAGACGGCCGTCTGTGAAGCGACCCTGAAAGGGTATCAGAATCAGAACGACGGTTACGGCGTGCGTGTTATCGCCGAAGTGACCAACATCGATGCCTACAGCGAGGTGGGATTCGTCCTCTCCAACGGCACCAAGGAAGTCACCCGTGCGGCGACCTGCGTCTTTCAGACCCTGATTGCCGCGGACGACAAGGGGAATCAATATGAGGCGCTGACCGCGGGAGAAGGCAGTTATCTCTACGCGCTCACGATTATGGGTATCAACGCAGATGATGCGCTGACCCTGACCGTAACGCCTTACACGGTCTCCAAAGAGGGCGTGACCCTGCGCGGCACCGAAAAGACGCTGACCAAACCGGCGGGCGAGACTTTTGCGGTGCGGCACACCGTGACCTATGTCTGTGACGACGCGACCGTCGGTACCGCGAGTGTGGTACATGGCGAAAGAGCGGCTCTCCCGACCCCGCCCACCGGCTACTACTGGTCGATGGCGAATGTCGGCGATGTCTGCAATGTCACGAGCGATAAGACGGTCACCCTGACCAAAGTAGCGACCTCGGGCTACAAGTCCACACAGATTAATTTGAGCTCAAAGGACCTGACCAATGAAGTCAAAACAAAATACTCGGTTACCTATTCGCCGAGCAATGCATTGCAGAGTTGGGCAATGGTTCTCTATCAGACAGGACAGACTGTCGAATGGACGACCGATGCCGGGGGCTTCGTCAGACTTGGAGGGGCTCAAGCCAAGACCGGACAACATCTCACGCTGGGTCTCTTCATTGACGGACACCTCTGGGGGACTTTCACAAATAGCGACATGCAAGGATCTGTCTTCTACTATGCAGACAACATTCCCGTGGGAGTGCACACCTTCCGACTGGAAGTTCTCGCGACATCTGTCGATGAAGGAGGAACTGCGTTCGACAAATGGAACGGTCTTTCGTTCTCGTTCCTCCAGAATTACATGACCGCGACCGTCGTCTATATGAACGGAAGCGAAGTGTATGATGTCGAGCCCGTGCCCTATGGGGGGAAGGTCAGCGCACCTGCTGCACCCGAAAAAGCGGGATACATTTTCGACGGCTGGGTGTTGAACGATGAGGTATTCGATCTTGGAACCGCGATCACCGGGGATATCACTCTGACGGCGAAGTGGGTTGCCAGCGCGGCAGAGCACACCATCACCTTTGTGGACACGGAAGGCACGACCATCTCGACCGTGAAAGTCCTTGACGGCCACGACATTGATGTTTCCAAACTCCCGAATGCGGGAACCAATCAGTATTATGCCGCGAGCTCTGAGGATTGGCAGAAGTGCTTTGGTGTAACCCAAGACGAAACCGTCACTCTTACGCTGTGCACCAATGAAGACTATCCCACTGTGTCTGATGGCGGCGGTCTTTGGGGTGACTCGACTACAGCCAAAGAGAAGTTGAATCTGACGACTTCATGGGGTGGCGCGATTAACGCTTGGAAGAACGCGGTGGGCGCGTACTTCACGGTGTCCGGTGATATCAGTTACTTCCACTTCCGTGTCGCCCTCAATAAGGCGACCACTGTCACACTGAAAGTCTATGTAGACGATTGTCTTACCGATACCGTTACCCTCGATAACAGCGCGGGGACGAGAGACGAGCAAACAACGGTTCCTGTAACTCGATTCCTCGCAGGTCAGCACACTATCAAGGTGGAGATCGCGGAGATCTCGGGTGGCGGTTTGACTTTCGTTATGGTCGATGCCCGTCTGCGTCCTGCCGCTACCGAAACTTCTTCTGCGGCGCAGATGCAGGCGATCCTCGTCGATACCAAGGAAAACGGAATCTGACAAATATCGCGACGATAACAAACCACGCAAACACTATGAAACCCAAAACGGCGGGATGCACCTCGTGTGCATCCCGCTTTGTACTGTAGAGAGTGATTCGGCGCGGTATCGTAGGGCGGGGGCTTGCTCCCGCCGTAAGGTGAAGTTTCGTCTCTCGACGAAGTGAAGTTTTGTTGATGCAAAGTGAAGTTTTCCGCATTGCGGAAAGTGAAATTTTGCTGACGCAAAGTGAAGTTTTGTCTCGCGACAAAGTGAGAGGATTTCTCCTCGTAGGGCGGGGGCTTGCTCCCGCCGCCTTGCCTTTAAAACACAATACAATAGGAATATAGTGGTACCGGATGCTTTTCCGTTCTGTAATCGAACCGAAATGCAAGATTC
>JAQYLJ010000013.1 GCA_028720145.1 Clostridia bacterium | reverse complement strand
GATAGGTTCGATGATGGGTTCGGGCGGTATGATTGTTATGGACGAGGACAACTGCATGGTCGATATCGCGAAGTTCTTCTTGGAGTTCACGGTAGATGAATCCTGCGGGAAGTGCACGCCCTGCCGTATGGGTACCATGCGCCTGCTCGAAATCCTCAATAAGATCACTTCCGGCAACGGGACCCTCGAAGATATCGATCGGCTCGAAAACCTCTGCAAGTATATCAAATCCGCGTCGCTCTGCGGTCTCGGACAGACAGCGCCGAACCCGGTGCTCTCCACCCTCCGCTACTTCCGCGATGAGTATATTGCCCATGTCGTGGACAAGAAGTGCCCCGCAGGTGTCTGCAAGAACCTCTTGACCCTCGAAATCGACTCCGACAAGTGTATCGGATGCAAAATGTGCATGAGAAACTGCCCCGCCGATGCAATCCGCGTCAACGATGCAGGGGAAGTCAAAGCAGGGAAGAAACTCCCGTACCTCGTCATCGACCCCGCGAAGTGCGTCAAGTGCGGTGCCTGCATCTCCGGCTGTAAGTTCAAGGCCATCAGCAAGAAGTAAGAGAGGAGGAAGATACAATGGAAACCGTAAATGTAATTATCAACGGACGGTCCTACACCGTTCCGAAAGACGCGACCGTATTGGAAGCGGCGAAAATCGCGGGTGTAGACATTCCTACTCTCTGCTACCTCAAAGGAATCAACGAGATCGGTGCCTGCCGTATGTGCCTCGTGGAAGTCAAGGGCGCGCGCGGTCTGGTGACCTCCTGCGTGTATCCCGTGAATGAGGGGATGGAAATCACCACGAACTCTCCCGCCATCATGGCGGCGCGGAAACAGAACCTCGAACTGCTCCTCTCGGGGCATGACAAGAACTGTCTCTCCTGCGTGCGTTCGACGAACTGCGAACTGCAGAAACTCTGCCGTGAGTACGGCGTAGACAGCCATGCGATGGAAGGCAAAGTCAATCAGCATGAGATCGATGACAGCGGCTATTCCATCACGCGCGATAACGGCAAGTGCATTCTCTGCCGCCGTTGCGTCGGCGCTTGTAAGAATCAGGGCATCGGCGCGATTTCTGCTATCAACCGCGGGTTCGATACCGAAATCGGGACCGAATTCGGTGCCCGCCTCGCCGATACCACCTGCATCAACTGCGGTCAGTGTATCGAAGCGTGCCCCGTGGGTGCTCTCTACGAGCATGACGATACCGATAAGGTGTTCGCCGCTCTCGCAGACCCCACCAAGCATGTCGCCATCTGCATCGCTCCGTCTGTCCGTACCGCCATCGGGGAAGCGTTCGGCAACCCGATCGGCACCGACACCGAAGGGAAAATGGTCGCGGCGGTGAAACGCCTTGGCTTCGACGGTGTCTATGACATGAACTTCGCCGCTGACCTCACCATCGTGGAGGAAGCGACCGAGCTCGTCGAGAGACTCCAAAACGGCGGGAAACTCCCGATGATTACCTCCTGCTCGCCCGGATGGATTAAGTTCTGCGAGCACTATTTCCCGGACATGATTGACAACCTCTCGACCTGTAAGTCTCCTCAGCAGATGTTCGGCGCCATCTATAAGACCTATTTTGCAAAGAAGATGGGTCTGAATCCCGAAGATATCGTGATGGTCTCCTGCATTCCTTGCACCGCGAAGAAATTCGAGGTCAAGCGGGATAAACAGTCTGCCGCAGGGGTGCCCGATGTCGATATCGCCATCACCACGCGTGAACTCGCACGGATGATCAGCGTCGCGGGGCTTGACTATAACGCACTCCCCGACGAAGCCTTTGACGACCCGATCGGAAAGGGTACCGGCGCCGGCATCATCTTCGGCGCGACCGGCGGTGTGATGGAAGCGGCGCTCCGTACCGCGGCGGAACTTGTCGGCGGGGTCCCGTTTGAGAAACTCGATGTCGCACCCATCCGCGGGGTCGAGGGCATCAAGTCCGCGTCCTATAAGATTGGCGATATCACCATCAATGTGGCGGTCGCTAGCGGAACTAAGAACGCGAACACCCTCTTGAAGAAAGTACAGAACGGCGAAGTCGATCTGCAATTCATCGAGATCATGGCGTGCCCCGGCGGGTGTGTCAACGGCGGCGGTCAGCCGATCGTCCCCGCGTCGGTTCGGAACAACATTGATGTCCGCGCCGTCCGCGCCGGCATCCTCTATCGCGCCGACGAAGCGTCTGCGGTCAGAACCTCGCATGAGAACTCTGCCGTGAAGATGGTCTATGATGAATTTCTCGGTCAGTACGGCAGTCATCTCGCACATGAGATTCTGCACACCGGGTATGTCAAACGCGGCCGTTAATCTCTTGACGCATCTTTTGAAAGCGAAATCCGAAAGGGTTTCGCTTTCTTTTTTTGTTCTCTTTTGGCTTCTCTCTTATAACCTGTTGTCACTTATATATAACTATATGGAAGATAACTGCCGAATTGTTTTTTTCTCGTGTGACAGAAAGAGACAGAAGTTGCGTCTCCGAGCGGATATAATGGGTTCGGAGGCCCACATGAATACCATCTATATCGATGTTCTGTTCCTCATTAACTTCTCGGTAGATTATATGGCACTCTACCTGACGGGGAAAGCGCTGCGGTTCGGGATGCGCCGCCTGCGGCTGATGATCGCATCACTTTTGCTCGCGCTCTACGCGCTTTGGGCTTTGCTGCTCTGTGCTTCCTATCCACTGTTGATTCTGACCGCAGTCCTCGCGGGTGCGCTCGGGTGCCTCATCGCGTTCCGTGTCCGTTCCGCGAAGATGCTCTTTCGCCAGTTGCTCGTATTCACCGGCATTTCCTGTCTCTCTGCTGCTTGTATGATGCTTCTGTACCGAATCTTATCTCGGGTGCTCGCTAACGCCGATATGCATGACAACGGCATGAAAGTCCTTGTTTTCATCGTCTTGGCAGCGCTCAGCGGGTGTCTCATCGGACTTGGGAACCATCTGCTGACCGATGTACGGGGGGAGAAGGCGGTTGAAGTCGAAATCCAAATAGACGGCAGGGGCGGGCGATTTCATCTGCTCGTCGACAGCGGGAATTTGGTGCGAGACCCGATGATGGGGAAGTGCGTGGTGTTCCTCGGAGAACGGGAGGCAGTGGCGGCATTTGGCGTCCGCATCAAACAAGCCGATTATTTAACGTCCAGGCGGTGTATCGTCAGTGTCACGGGCGTGAACGGAAAAGAACTCATCCTCGCGTACCGTCCGGATGCCATCTTGTGTAAGGGGAAACCCGTGGACGCGCTCATGGCGGTTTTGCCGAAGTGTTCCGTGGGAAAGTATGACGGGATATTTCCCGCCGCATTGTGTATCGGGGAGACATAACATGAGAATCCTGCATTTTTTGAAAAGCTTGTTCCTAAAACAGAGGAAAGTGAAAATGAACGAAACAAAAATATATGACGCCGACCTGATGTATATCAACGGCTCGGACATTCTGCCGTCTCCCCTCACGGCAGAGGAAGAGATAGCACTGATCCATTCGGACATTGCCCCCGAGCAAAAGCGCGCGACGCTGATCGAGCGCAATCTGCGTCTGGTCGTTTTCATCGCGAAAAAGTTTGAAAACACCGGCGTCAACATTGAGGAACTCATCTCTATCGGCACGGTCGGGCTCATCAAAGCGATTGAGACCTATCAGCCCGAGAAGAATATCAAACTCGCGACTTATGCGTCCCGCTGCATTGAGAACGAGATTCTCATGTTCATTCGGAAAAATGCGAATGCGAGAAGAGAAATTTCGTTTGACGAGCCGCTCAGCGTCGATTGGGACGGGAATGAACTGTTGCTCTCGGACATTTTGGGCAGTGACCCCGATGTCGTCTCGAAAGACCTCGAAGAAGCCGAAGAGAAGACGCTGCTCCATCGGGCGATCTCGCATCTCGGCGACAGGGAACGGATGATTATCGAACTCAGGTATGGACTTACGGGCGGAGATGACCTGACACAGAAAGAGGTAGCAGACCTGCTCGGGATCTCTCAATCCTACATATCTCGGCTTGAAAAACGCATCATTCGCGATCTGAAAAAAGAAATATCGGAAAAAATATAACTTTCAGCGAAAAAAGTGTTGCATTTTGTTTTTCGATATGCTATAATCGTTCAGTAAAATAACAGCAAAGAGGTAAGAAAAATGAAGTCCGGCATCCATCCCGAATATAAAGAAGCAACAATTAAATGTGCGTGCGGTGCGGTCGTCAAGACCCACTCCACCAAAGGCGATATGAATGTTGATATCTGCTCGAAGTGCCATCCCTTCTTTACCGGGAAGCAGAAACTCGTTGATATCGGCGGTGTGATTGACCGTTTCAACGCTCGGCGTAACGCCGCAGCCGCTAAGGCGAAATAAGACAGTTGAAACCATAAATGCGCGTGGAAACTCCACGCGCATTTTTTTGACGGAGGTCCCATGGAAGCAGAAACCATTCAAAAAACAATTATAGTCACCATTGCGAAGAGTCAGAGAGACATGAGCGATGCCGAGACAGGACTCGATGAGCTGACGCGCCTTGTCGAGACGGCGGGCGGCGAGGTGGTCGCACGGGTCATTCAGTTAAAGACAGCAATGGATCCACGCACCTGCATCGGGGCAGGAAAGGTACATGAAATTAAAGAACTCGGCACTAATCTCTCGGCAGAACTTGTCGTCTTCGACTTTGAACTCACGCCGTCGCAGATTCGGAATCTCGAAGACGATTTCGATGGTATGGAGGTCATTGACCGCACAATCTTGATTCTCGATATTTTCGCCAAACACGCGGTCACGGGAGAAGGGAAACTGCAAGTCGAACTCGCACAACTCAAATATACCGTCCCGCGTCTTGTCGGACGGGGGAAGGCTCTTTCCCGTCTAGGTGGCGGTATCGGTACGCGAGGACCCGGGGAGAGTCAGCTCGAAAGTGACCGCAGACACGTCCACGAGCGCATCTGTGCACTGGAAAGACAATTAAAAGAGCTGGAAAGCACGAGAAAAACCATGCGTGCCGCGCGCGACCGTTCGGGGATTCGCAAAGTGGCACTTGTCGGATATACCAATGCTGGGAAGTCGACTCTGATGAATGCCCTGACCGATGCGGGAGTGCTCGCCGAAAACAAACTCTTCGCCACCCTTGACCCCACGACACGCCGTCTGACTTTACAGAACGGGGAAGAAGTGCTCATCACCGATACGGTCGGGTTTATTCGGAATCTGCCGCACCATTTGGTGCACGCGTTCCGCTCCACCCTCGACGAGGTGGTCTACGCGGATATCATCCTACTGGTGAGCGATGTCACCGACCCGGAGACCGATACGCATATCGCCGTCACCGAGGAACTGCTCGGGGAACTGGGCGCGAGCGACAAGCCGATTTTGTATGTCTATAACCAATGCGACAAACTGTCGGATTTCCCGAAAACGGGACTTAGAAAAGAAAATAATCAGATATATATTTCGGCAGAAAAGAAATTCGGTCTCAATTTGCTTTTGGAATCTCTCGCGCAGGTGCTCGACGACGGAAAGGAGCGGCACGCGCTTCTGATCCCCTATGACAGCCTGTCTAAGGTCAGTGCGCTCCACGACGACGCGACAGTCGAAGAAGAAATCTATTCGGAGGAGGGCGTGCGCATCACGGCGACACTGGACAAAAAATCTGCCGGGAAGTACGCCGAATACTTTGCAGAATGAGACGGGCGTATTTGAGTTTGGAACGCCCCGGGGGCGGGCGCTATGATGAGAAAAAGTCGGTTTTTCTCTCATTCGCATATCCGGTCGCGAATGAGGAGGAAGCGCTGACGAAACTCGCGGAGATCAAGAATCAATATCCCGATGCACGCCATCATGTTTACGCCTATCGGTTGAGACAGGATAGTAAGACACGGTTCTCGGACGACGGAGAACCGTCGGGCACGGCGGGAATACCCGTCCTCGATCTTTTGCGAGCGGGAGACGTGACCGATGCTTTGGTCGTCGTGGTGCGCTACTTTGGCGGGACGCTCCTCGGCACAGGCGGACTGGTCCGCGCCTATACCACCGCGGCGAAACAGGCGATTGACGATGCGAATCCCGTCACCTACACGCCTGCGCTTCGCGTCAAAGCTAGGGCGGGTTACAGCGATTATAAACGCCTTGAATCCCTGCTTTCCCGCTATACCGTCGTGAATACACAATTTGCGGAGGAAGTGTCTTTTGAAGTGTTGATTCCCGAAGAAGCGATCGACCGTTTCACCGCGTCAGTCAGGGAAACGACGGCGGGAAGATGTGTTGCCGAGGTGCTCGAAGAACTCTTTTCGGCACAAAAAACCGAAATGGGTGAATGATTGCACAAAAATCGGGGAAAATACCCCCAAAAAAGAGTATTTGACGGTTTTTCTGCGTATCTTATTTGTGAATACATCGGGAAAGGAGCGTACCCATGACCCGCATCTCTGATATTTTTCTCGAAAGAGAACGCGAGACGCTGTCTCCTTATGCTTTTCTCACCGAGAACACCCGCGGACGCGCGAAACCCATCCCTCCGTGCCCGAACCGCACGGACTATCAGCGGGATCGCGACAAAATCATTCACGCGAAGTCTTTTCGTCGTCTGATACATAAAACGCAGGTATTTCTGTCTCCGATTGACGAGCATTACCGCACTCGTCTGACCCACACCTTGGAGGTGACGCAGATCGCGCGCATCATCGCCCGTGCGCTCCGCATGAACGAGGATTTGACCGAAGCGATCGCGATGGGGCACGACCTCGGACATACGCCGTTCGGGCACGCAGGGGAAGACGCGCTCAGAAAGTGTTTCGACCCCGGGTTCTCCCACTATGAGCAGAGTCTGCGCGTCGTGGATGTCCTCGAAAAGGACGGTGAGGGTCTGAATCTCACCTACGAGGTGCGCGACGGGATTCTCCATCACACGCGAGGGGAATGGGCATCCACCATAGAGGGGCGGATTGTGCGTTATGCGGATAAGATCGCCTATATCAACCATGATATTGACGATGCCTGCCGCGCGGGCATTCTCTCACTCGACGATATCCCCGGCGAGATTCTGAATGTCCTCGGACGGGGGAACAGCGAACGAATCAACAATATGGTCTCCTCGCTGATTGAGCAGAGTGTGAATCAGCCGGATATCATTTTCCAAGGGGAGATAGGCGAGGCGACCCGCGAGTTACACGCTTACCTCTATCGCACGATCTACCGCCATTCGCTTGCAAAAGCGGAAGACGAAAAGGCGAAAAACCTCTTGATTTCGCTCTACCAATACTACCTCGAGCATCCCGAAGAGATGCCGGAACTCTATCAGCGACTCATTCCGACCGACGGGGTCGGCAGATGCGTCTGTGACTTCATATCGGGCATGACCGACCGATACGCCATCTCCGTGTATGAGAAGCTCTTTGTCCCCGAGGTATGGAGGGGGAGCAACACATGATACCGAAGGAAGTCATTGACGAGATTCTTGCCCGCGCGGACATCAAGCAGGTGATCTCGCCCTATGTTCGCTTACAGCGAGCGGGGAATATCATGAAAGGGCTCTGTCCGTTCCACAGCGAGAAGACGCCGTCTTTCACGGTTTACCCGCAGGATAACAGTTTCTATTGTTTCGGGTGCGGCGTCGGCGGGTCTACCATCTCGTTTATTCAAAAAGCCGAGAATCTGTCGTACCCCGAGGCGGTGGAATACCTCGCGAAGCAGGTGGGAATCACCATTCCGGATGCGCCGGACAAGTACGGGTTGAAACCCAAATTTGATAAAAAGCGCATCTATGAAATGAATGTCGCCGCCGCGCGTTTCTTTCATGCCAATCTGCTCGCGAATACGCCCGAAGCAAAGGAAGCGTTCGCGTATCTCCATGAGAAGCGGGGGCTCAGCACCGCGACCATCAACCACTTCGGACTCGGGTACGCCCCGCGCGAATACGGTGCCACCTCGCGTTATCTCAAAAGTCTCGGGTATACGGAAGAGGAGATGATAGCGGGATTTCTCTGCGGGAAGAACGCCGACACAGGACGGGTCTATGATACTTTCTACGACCGTGTCATGTTCCCGATCATTGACCCGGCAGGGAATATCATCGCATTCGGCGGGCGCGTGATGCAGTCGGGTGTGCCGAATAAGTATAAGAACTCTTCGGATACGCCGGTATTCAGTAAACGCCGTAACCTCTTTGCCCTCAACTTTGCAAAAGACGCTTGCGGAGAGAGTATGATTCTCTGCGAGGGATATATGGATGTCATCTCGATGCACGAGGCGGGGTTCACAAACGCCGTGGCGACCCTCGGGACAGCCATTACGCCCGAACAGGCGCGCCTGATGAAACGGTATACCAAGAGCATCGTGATCGCTTACGACATGGACGAGGCGGGGCGGCACGCGGCGGATAAAGCCATGGTGCTGCTCGAAGAGGTGGGACTCGATGTCCGTCTCTTAAAACTCGAAAACGCGAAAGACCCCGACGAGTACATTAAAAAATTCGGACGGGACAAGTTCCAAGCAGCCCTTGACGCGAGTGCCAGCAAATTCGATTATAACCTGAACAGGATTCTCTCAAAATATGTACTGTCGGATCCGCAGGATAAAATCGATGCCGCGAACGAACTCGCGAAGATGATAGCGCAGGTTTCCTCCGCTGCGGAACGGGATGTCTATACCCGCGTGGCGGCGAAAGCACTCGGGATGGAAGCCGCAGTTGTCAAGAACGATGTCGAACGCGCAGCTTCTAAGCGGGAGAAGGACGGAAAACGTAAGGAAGTCCAAAGCGTCAAACAGGCGTCTCTCGGATTCTCCGACACGGTGAACCGCGATTTCGTGAAGATGCCGGCGGTCGCTCGTGCCGAGGAAGCGGTGCTCGGTCTTTTGCTTCTCCGCCCGGGTGAGTATCTCCCGAAGATAAAGGCCGACTCGAGCATTCTCTCGGAGGACGATTTTCTCACCGAATTTAATCGGCGTGTCTATTCGGCAATCATCGCGACCGAGGACGGGGAAATCGACTATGAAGCATTCACGCCCGAAGAGACGGGAAGAATCGTCAAAATGAAGATCGACCGCATGAACATGACAGATAACGGTGCGGAAATTTTCCTTGAATGTTGTAAAAAACTAAAAGAATCGGTTAAAAAACAAAGGCAGAAGTCATCTGCAATGACTCCGGAGGATTTGCAGAAACTCCTTGACGGAAAGCGTACAAAGACAAAAACAAAGACAGAGAAAGGTGAATGAGATGAGTAGCGAAAGCAAATTGGATGTACAGGAATTGATTGAGCGCTCGACCGATGACGGCGTCGGCGGCTCGGATTTGATGAAGGCGCTGGAAGACATCAGTTACGATATCGAGCCTGTGGACAAACTGTATGACGGGCAGGAGGATGGCGAGGCACCCTCTTTTGAAGAGACCGAGCAGACCCGCATGATCGAGAAGGATGTCGAGACTTACGACACCCCCGAGAAAATGGAGAAGATGCTCGAACAGGAAGGTCTCGCGATCGACGACCCGGTTCGTATGTATCTGAAAGAGATCGGTAAAATTCCACTGCTCACCGCAGAACGTGAGAAATACCTCGCAGAGCAGATTGCGCTCGGCAGTAAGGAAGCCAAAGATGAACTCGCCGAGGCGAACCTCCGTCTGGTGGTTTCCATTGCGAAGCGCCATGTCGGCAAAGGCATGTATTTCCTCGACCTGATTCAGGAGGGGAACATGGGGCTGATGAAAGCGGTCGAGAAATTCGACTACACCAAAGGCTACAAGTTCTCGACCTACGCGACCTGGTGGATTCGGCAGGCGATCACCCGTGCCATCGCCGACCAAGCGCGTACCATCCGTATTCCCGTGCATATGGTGGAGACTATCCACAAAGTCTCCCGTGCGTCCCGCCAGCTTCTTCAAGAGCTCGGACGCGAACCCACGACCGAGGAGATCGCGAAAGAACTCGACATTACCCCCGAGAAAGTGCGCGACATCATGAAAATCGCGCAGGACCCCGTTTCTCTCGAAACGCCGATCGGGGAAGAAGAGGACAGCCATCTCGGCGACTTCGTCGAAGATACCGAGTCTCCCGCTCCCTCGGAGGCGGCGTCTTACAGTCTGCTCCGCGAGCAACTCAACAATGTGCTTCACACTTTGACCCAGCGGGAAGAGCAGGTGCTCAAGCTCCGTTTTGGTCTTGAAGACGGCAGACCGCGCACGCTCGAAGAGGTCGGAAAGCAGTTTAACATCACCCGTGAGCGCATCCGCCAGATTGAAGCGAAGGCGCTCCGCAAACTGCGTCATCCCAGCCGCTCGAAACCTCTCCGCGATTATCTTGACACCTGAGTGACACTTGACATTCATTTCACCATGTAGTAAAATTATAGAAAGTGCCCGATTCCGGAGGATATCTCATGAAAAAACGATTGATCGCCTTGGCGCTGTGCCTGCTCCTCGTCACTTTGGTGTTCGTCTCGTGCGGAGAGTCGGATTACGATGCCGCGAAAGAGTATATCGAGAAGAACCAGTTGACCCCCGAGAAACCCTATTTGACGCTGAATATGTATATTCCCACGAATCTCGCTACGCATGAAGCGATCGATCCTGCCGTGGTCGCCGCGATGCAGGCGGAGTTTAACGCGATTATCGAGCCGAAGTATCGGACCCGGATTCAGTTCTGTCTGATTGACGAGACCGAATATGAGTCGGTGGTCGCTCAGCAGTATGCGGTATCGGCGACGCAGGCAGATTCCGGTGTCAAAGAAGAGAAGACCTATCTTTTGAACGATAAATTTCCGCAGCTCTCCGCGTCTCAATGCGACATTTTTGTCATGACCGGCAAAGAGATGTTTGACTCGTATGTCGCGCAGAACGCGCTCTGCGATTTGACCTCGTCTCTCACCACGAGCTATTCTCGGATTTTGAACGACGAGACCGGTCGGGACAAGGCGATTTGCTCCTTGATTTACGATCACGCGAATGTCGACGGAGTCTACTACGGTGTCCCTGCGAACTTCAAAATCGGTTTTTACAGTTACTACGCGATTGAACGCGAATTCTACAACAAGTATTACGCACCTTCCGGTGAAGGCGTTACGACGAAGCAGGTCCTCAATGTTCTGAGAAGCGCGGATTCCGAAGGATTTAGCTCTCATGTCCTCGAATATACCGGTGACTACCGTGCCCGCTTTACCATTCCTTATGATGGCGTGAATACCGACGATTACATTATCTTGGTCGACGACAGCGAAGCGAAGAAGCCGACCGTGACCTATGATGAACTCTTTAACGGTATGTTCTGCATCTCCCGTACTTGTGAGAGTTCGTCGCGCGCGCTTGAAGTCATCGCGGAACTCTATACGAATAAGGAACTTCATTCCATTCTTCAATACGGTGTCAAGAATGTGACTTATACCACCACGACCGACGCGAGCGGCAATGTGGTTTCGGTTACGCCGATTGCCGAGGGACCCGCATACAGCATCTCTCCCGCCTATACGGGGAATATCCTCACGCTGTATCCCTCGACCGATCCCTCGCTTGGGATCGACCCCGAAAATGCTTACTACATTTGGTTGCAGAACAGCGAAGCCGCTTACAAATAACATTTCTGCGACATTCTTCAAATCACCATACAATATGCGTCACAAGAGGGAGCACAGGCGTGCTCCCTTTCTGACGGAATTTATATGAGAGGGTTTTATGAATAAAGAAGAATTGATTGCGACATACGCAGACAGGCTGACCGAACGGGAGAAACGGCTCCTCGGGCGCGCCTATGACACCTTACAGGGAAATATCGTGGATTCTCCCGATGCCCCGTGGGCACCGAGACGGTGCATTTCCCCGTGGATCAATGATACGACGGGGATTTGGAACTGGGATTCCGCGTTTCACGCGATGGCGACCTCCTATTTTGACATTCCGCTCGCAAAGGACTGCCTGCTCGGGTTTATGGCGTTTCAGCTCGAAGACGGCATGTACCCCGATGTCATTTATCTGACAGGGAACAAGGTGGAGAAACTGACGAAACCGCCGGTGCTCCCTTGGGCGGCATGGACGGTATACGAAAAAGACGGCGATAAGGATTTCTTAAAAACCTGCTATCCCTCTTTTGTCAAAAACGAGCAGTTTTGGGTGAACCAAAGAATGCACGATGGACTGTTCCACTATTCCTCGGTCGGGACGCCCGAAGAGATCGCGAAAAACGACTATTTGTTCGCACGGTACGAATCGGGATGGGATAACTCGCCCCGCTGGGATTCTCCCGTGATCGACTTCTATCCCATCGACCTCAACTGCTTTATGGTGCTGTTTTATCGCTCCATGGCGAATATCGCCTATGCCATCGGCGAAGACGGCAGCGCATGGACCGAAAAGGCAAATGCCTTGAAGCAGCTCATTCTCACCAAACTCTTTGACCCCGAAAAGAAACGCTTCGCAGATTATAACTTCCGTTTGGGGCGGTTCTCGTCCGTCGTGACCCCCGCTTCTTTCATGCCGCTCTATATCGGCATCGCGACCTATGCACAGGCGCAGGCAATGCACAAGCTCGGCTCCGATCCCGCATTGTTCTACCCGGGGATGCCCTCCGTCTCGTATAACGACCCGACCTATTCGACCGGCTATTGGCGGGGACCGACCTGGCTCAATATCGCTTATTTCGCTGCGCGCGGGCTGAAAAACTACGGTTTCCTCGAAACCGCGGAGGGGATTCGTGAAAAGATACTCTCCATGGTGGACGAGAACACCGACGGCATCTATGAAAACTATGATTCCAAGACCGGACGGGGTCTTTACTGGCATTCGTTCAGTTGGAGCGCGTGCTTTGTCATCGAGTTTATTCTGAATTGGTGATGCGGTAAGACACCGTACAGCGGGAATTTTCTCGAAAACCATGCTCTATGCACCGTTCCAGTATTTGTAATGGATATTCCTGAACCGTTTTACAAACAATACTCCTGTAAACACAAATTCTCTCAAAGGAGTATGTTTCATGAAAGCCACAGGAATTGTCAGGAGAATAGACGACCTCGGTCGCGTCGTGATTCCCAAAGAGATTCGGCGCACGATGCGAATCCGGGAAGGGGACCCTCTTGAAATCTATACAAATCGGGAAGGAGAGGTTATCTTTAAGAAGTATTCTCCCATCGGAGAGCTCTCGTCATTCGCGACGGAATACGCGGACACGCTTGCGCGCATCGGTTCTCTCCAAGTCGTGATCACCGACCGTGACGCAGTGATTGCCACAGGCGGGGTCTCGAAGAAGGAATACGGGGATAAGCGCATCTCGCCCGAACTCGAAAGACTGATCGAGAGCCGACAGATGTATCGGTATCAGAACGGCAGCGAGCCGATCTGGGTCATCGAGGAGAGCGAAGGGCACTATGTACGCTGCGCCATGCCGATTATCTCCGAGGGCGACCTCATCGGCTGTGTCTGTTCGCTCGGCGTTTGGCAGAATGGGAAGCCGGATGAGAGCGAAACGGGGGGGAATGTCGAAGAAAAACTCGTGCAGACCGCCGCGAGCTTTCTCTCCAAACAACACGAGGGGTAAGAGGTGCATCGGCACCTCTTCTCTTTTTACAGTTAAGACTTGTATTTTCGAGTGATATTTGCTATACTTAACATATTCATTGTTACGGAGGCATAGCATGTTAAAAGTAACAAAAATTACATTCCCGGGATTGTTCCCGAATCTCGAGATGGAAGTCGACAGCGTCGCTTTCAAGTTGTTCGGGCATGAGTTTCCGTGGTACGCGATTTTCATTACGCTGGGGATCATCTTCTGCTTCTTCTACACCATCTACCGTGCGAGACGCGTGGGGATCATTCCCGACCATATCATCGACATCGGGATTGTCGCCGTCATTTGCGGCATCATCGGGGCGCGCGCCTACTATGTCGCAACCAGTTGGGACAGTTACAAAGATAATTTAGTCGACATTTTCAAGATTTGGGAGGGCGGTATCGCTATTTACGGGTCTCTCATCGGAGGCGCCATTGGTGTGATTATCGTCTGTAAAATCAAGAAACTTTCTTTCCCGCTCGTCGCCGACTGTCTCTCTCCGTCGCTGCTCTTTGCACAGGCGCTCGGGAGATGGGGAAATTTCTTTAACGCCGAGGCATATGGTGCGGAGACCGATATCTTCTGTCGCATGGGGCTTCAAAGAATGGGGAGCGCGTACACCATCTATGTGCATCCGACTTTCCTCTATGAGTCCATTTGGAATCTGCTCGGCTTTATCCTCATCAATCTGCTCTATAAAAAGAAAAAGTTTGACGGACAGATTGTCTGCATGGTCTTCGCATGGTACGGTTTCGCCCGTATGTTCATCGAGGTCCTGCGGAGCGACAGCCTGTATATTGTCCCGGGGTATGATGTCTGGTACAATAAGATTTCGGTCATCATCGGCTTTTTGTTCTTCCTCGTCTGTACGACCATCATCGTGGTACAGTTGAACGAGATTCACCAAGGGCACCTCCTGCCGCTTACGGTCGAGGGGGAACCCGTGAAAGGGGAACCCATCTTCAAGAAAAAGCAGAAGACCCCCGCGAGCGATGCGACGGCAGATGCCGAGAAGCCCTCGGACACGCCTGCTCCCAAGAGCAAAACGGAAGCAAAAAAGAAACGGGGAAACCGAGATGATAAGACTTGACGGGAAAGAGGTCTCGCTGTCTGTCCGCACCGAAATCAAACGGGAGGCCGAGGCATTTACACAGGCGCACGGCTACCCGCCCGGGCTTGCTGTGATTTTGGTCGGAGACGACCCCGCTTCGAGTGTCTATGTCCGCAACAAAGAGAAAGCTTGCGTCGAGATGGGATTTCTTTCCCGCAAGTACGAACTTCCCGCCGACACCAAACAGGCGGATTTACTCGCGCTGATTGATACCCTGAATCGCGACCCGCGGATTCACGGCATTCTCGTGCAACTCCCGCTCCCCAAGACCATTGATGAGAACGCGGTCATTCTCGCAATCGACCCCGATAAAGATGTCGATGCGTTCCATCCGGCGAATGTCGGACGGATCGTCGAGGGGAACTATTCATTCGTCCCTTGTACGCCTGCCGGCATCATGGAGATTCTGAAATACTATCGGATTCCGATTGCAGGGAAACGGTGTGTAATCATCGGGCGTTCCAACATCGTCGGGAAGCCGATGGCGCTTTTACTGCTCGAACAGGACGGGACAGTGACGGTCTGCCACTCGAAGACCGAGAACCTAACGGAAATCACGCGCACGGCGGATATTCTGGTGGTCGCGGTCGGACGGGCTAAATTCGTAAATGCCGATATGGTGAAACCGGGTGCCGTCGTCATTGATGTCGGCATCAACCGTACCCCTGACGGAAAAGTGGTCGGGGACGTGGATTATGAGAGTATCTCACTCGTCGCGTCGGCGGCGACCCCCGTCCCGGGTGGCGTCGGACCCATGACCATCACCATGCTGATGCGAAACACCCTCACGGCGGCGAAGCGAACTGCCGAGAGGAAAAATCAGGGTTGATTTTTTGAAAAAGGCTTGACAAACCCGCATCATTTTCATATAATAATTAAGCGTGTAAATTGATTGCTCAAAACGAAGGGAGGGGATAATCATGGCAGAAATCCGCGTGAAGGAAAACGAGTCGATCGACAGTGCTCTCCGCCGTTTTAAGCGTTCTTGTCAGAAATCCGGCGTCCTCATGGAGCTCCGTAAGAGAGAACATTATGAGAAACCGTCCGTGAAGCGTAAGAAAAAGTCCGAGGCCGCTCGGAAGCGCAAGTTCAAGTAAGAATATGAGAGTCGACACTCGGTCGGCTCTCTTATTTTTTGCAACATTTACATGGTGTTTCTTCCGTTTTTGTGGCAAAACTAACAGTAGCGTAACAAGAGGAGGATACACAATGCTTAAACTATTTTCCGCGGTCTTAGCGGTTCTCACCTTAATTTCACCTGTGAAGCGACCGCAGGAATCATGCAGTCACTGGTATATCCGCCATACGGGCGACCATACACAGCCGACTGCTGACCCAAGGTTTTCCTATCTTGATAGTTACAAGGCGTTCTATGTTGATAAGAAGTCGAACGAAGAGAATAAGGTGATTTACCTGACCTTTGATGCGGGATATGAGAACGGGAATGTCGAGCGGATTCTGGATACACTGAAACAGGAAAATGTACCGGCGGCATTCTTTATTCTGCAAAATCTCGTCTATAAAAACCCCGACCTTTTGCGCCGCATGACAGAGGAAGGGCATCTGGTCTGCAATCACACGGCGCATCATAAGGATATGTCGCAAGCGAACAAAGAGGAGTTTCAGAACGAGCTCCGCGAGATGGAAAATGTCTATCGGGAGGGGTGCGGCAAGGAAATTGCGAAGTTCTACCGCCCACCGGAAGGGAACTTTGTTGAAGAAAACCTCGCATGGGCAGAGGAGATGGGGTATGTGACGGTCTTTTGGAGTTTCGCTTATGCTGACTGGGATAATGCGAAACAGCCCGACCCCGTGCGCGCCAAGAAAAAAATTCTTGACAACTCGCACCCGGGCGAAATTCTGCTGTTGCACCCCACTTCCAAGACCAACGCAGATATTCTCGGTGACCTGATTGCCGCGTGGAAAGCGGACGGATACCGTTTCGGCTCCCTTGACGAACTGTGCAAGTAAAAAACCGGGCAGAATTTCTGCCCGGTTTTATTTTCAGAAACAATTTATTCTTCGGTTTCGTCTGCAAACTCTTTGGAGCTATCTTCGGCGTCCTCATCCGAGGGTTTCTCCGTCTTTTCCTCGTCATGGATCACCATAATCTCGTCGATTTTATACCATGCGGCATAGTTCGCCATCAGACCCGCGCTTGAGAACAGCATGAGGGCGGGGATCGCAAGTGCAATCACGATGAAATAGGTGCCGAGCACAAAGGTGAAGAAGAGCATCACGCCCACCATCAGAGCGATACCGAGCAGCGCCATGAGATTCCGTTTCAAGCCCAAGAGGACAAAGTAAAGGGCGTTTTTAACGGTTTTCCAAACCGTGAGACGGAATGAGACGATTTGCAGATAAATGTACCACCTCATAATAAAATAAATGAGGAAGAGTACGATGCTCGGCCAAAAGAGGAAACTCATAAACGCGCTGGAAGAACCCCGAAGTGTCGCTACGATGTTGTATCCCAGGAGGAGCAAGATCCCGAGATCGATCATCCCAAACGGCAGTACCTGCCGCCAGTTTTTCTTGTAGGTATCGAAGAAATCGCTCAAAAGGAAGATCGGCTGATCGGTCGCCATGTTGCGGAGCACATAGGCGGATCCCGCGCAAACGAATCCCCAAGTTAAGAAGGTCAGCGCCCCCAGCCCGTAGAGAACATAGGTCCACGGGGTCGCGGCGAGCTCCGCCGTCTGCATTCCGACCACACCTTGCATCGCGAGGGAACCTGCGGTTTGTGTTCCCGCCTGTGTCGTCATGCCCCGGAAGAGCGCGAAGAGAGCATCTGACGGGACGGTGTAACTCAACTTTCCGACCCCGAGATATGCCATCACAGCGAAAATGACAGGGAAGTTCCCGACAATCATCATGATGTTGATCGAAAGAAGCCGACCGAAAAAGTTCTCGCGGTAGATACGCCAAAACTTTTTGAGCCCCGGTCCCAACTTGGATTCTTCTTTGGAAACGCCTTTGCCTTCTCTTTGGGAATCAAAGAGTTTCCACTTTTTCTTTTCTTCGGACAAATCAGTTCCTCCGACACGAATTGATAGAAATAGTGTATCATAAAGACCCGAAAAATGCAAGTTCCTTTCGGGAATACTTGCGTCTTCGGGCGGGCGGTGCTACAATAGGAGAAAAAGGAGGTGACGGATATGCTCCGAGAACGGGTAAGAGAAATCTATAAGGATATGCCTGTGCTGGAAACGCCGCATCTCATCCTCCGAAAACTGATACGCGCCGACGCCGCCGATATGAACGAGTTTTCCCGCCGCGAGGAAGTATCCAAGTATCTTCTGTGGGACAGGCACACCTCCATGCGATATACCAAGGCGTACCTCTCCGATCTGCTCCGTTCCTACCGTGACTTCACCTACTTTGAGTGGGCGGTGACCCTGAAAGGAAACGGGAAGATGATTGGCACCTGCGGGTTTACCAAGTTCCATTACGGGAGCAATACCGGGGAGATCGGGTATTCGCTCCATCCCGATTATTGGGGACGGGGATATGCGACCGAGGCGGCACAAGCGACGGTCGTGTTCGGTTTTTCTGAATTGGACCTCCATCGGATTGAAGCATACTTTGCTCTCGAAAACACCGCGAGTCGGAGGGTTTTGGAACACTGTGGAATGATTTACCGCGGCGAGACCGAACCTATGGTGATTAAAGGAGTCGAGAGACGGATAGGTTATGCGACCTTGACTCGAGAAGAATATGACACTCTAGCTGCACCCGTCGGCTGACTCGTCGGCGGGTTTTCATATTCCCCCCGTTCTTTTCATACGATATACAAAACGGGAGGGGGAATACCATGTCTATCTCAAAAAGAGTCCTAACATTCTTTCTGGCATTTGTCGTATTGTTTGTTGGAAATGGAATTTATTGTTCGGCAGATACCGATGAAACACCTTTGAGCCCGCAAGAGCAACCGACCGGCACCGGGGAGACCGACGTCGATACCGTCCCCGATATGGGTCTGACTTGCGGTTCCGCGGTACTGATGGAAGCGTCGTCAGGTACTGTTCTGTACCGCATGAACGAATCAGAAGAACTGCCCCCCGCATCGGTCACGAAAATCATGACGCTTCTGCTCGTCATGGAGGCACTCGAAGCGGGAAATCTCGCGCTCACCGATACGGTTACCATCAGTGGTTACGCGGCGTCCATGGGCGGCTCTCAGGTCTTTCTTGAAGAAGGCGAGCAAATGAGCGTTGAGGATTTGATTAAGTGTACGGTCATCGCAAGTGCGAACGATGCCGCCGTGGCGCTCGCCGAGCAGGTCATGGGGAGCGAGACTGCGTTCGTGGAGCGCATGAATCAACGAGCCGCAGAACTGGGGCTTGCGGGTGCGCACTTTGAAAATGTCACGGGGCTCGACGACGATACCGAGAACCATGTGATGAGTGCAATGGATATCGCGGTGATTTCGCGCGAACTGATTCGTCATCCGCTGATTCTTGAATATAGTTCGGTATGGATGGATACCATACGGGACGGAGCGTTTACGCTCACCAATACCAACCGCCTCATTCGGTTTTATCAAGGCGCAACAGGTCTCAAGACCGGGTCTACGGAAAAGGCGAAGTTCTGCATCACCGCGACCGCCGAAAGAAACGGTATGACACTTATCGCCGTCATCATGACCGCGCCCTCGCGCGACGACCGCAATTCCGACGCGAAGAAACTCTTTGACTGGGGCTTTGCGAACTGGGGCGTCTATCGGGACGCGGAAGAAGAACTCGGTCCCGTGAAAGTGTCGCGAGGCCTGTCGGACAGCGTAAAAGGGGCCAAATCGACCGTGACCAAGGTTCTGCCGAAGTCAAAAATCGGCTCGGTCGAGAAGCAGATTTCACTCGAACCCGGGGTCGAGGCACCCATTCAGGCGGGCACGCAAATCGGCACGGTCACTTATCTTTCCGACGGGGAAATTATCGAAACCGCGCCGATTCTGGCGGCGGAGACAGTCGAAGAAATCGGATTTTGGCAACTTATCGGCAGAATGATGAAAATCTTGTTGCTTTCTTAATATAAGATTGGAAGAAATTTTATTGAATCGCAAGCCGAAATGTTGTATAATTTTTAGGAATATGAAATAGGGGACGGAACAAAAATGGTACTTTCTTTGAATGACCGTTATTTGAAAGGTTTTCTCAGTGCAGACGATTTCACGGGGATTGAACCCGAAATCAATCGGGCGTTTGACACCCTGAACGCACGGAGCGGCGCAGGTGCCGATTTCCTCGGTTGGGTCGATCTTCCCGTAAACTATGACAAAGAGGAATTTGCGAGAATCATCGCTGCCGCCGCGCGGATTCGTAAAGAATGCGATGTGTTTGTGGTTCTCGGCATCGGCGGTTCCTATTTGGGCGCCCGTGCCGCCATCGAGTTCTTGAAATCTCCGCTCTACAATGCCTGTCGGGAAGCGGGCTGTCCCGAAATCTACTTCGCGGGCAATCAGATCAGTCAGACGGCGCTAAACGATCTTTTGGCGATTTGCCGGGGCAAGGATCTCTGCGTCAATGTAATTTCCAAATCGGGTACCACGACCGAGACCGCGATCGCTTTCCGCGTATTTCGTGATCTGCTCGTGGAGAAATACGGAGAAGACGGCGCCCGTACCCGTATCTACGCGACGACCGATAAAGAGCGCGGAACGCTGAAAGCGTTTTCGGACAAATGCGGCTTCGAGACCTTTGTCGTCCCCGATGATATCGGCGGACGGTATTCGGTGCTTACAGCGGTCGGTCTTTTGCCGATTGCCGTCGCGGGTGTCGACATCACGGCACTCATGCAGGGCGCAGCAGACGCGCGCAAGGACCTCTCGGTGAGAGATATGAAGAAGAATATCGCCATGCAGTATGCCGCGGCGAGAAATCTTCTGTTACGCGCAGGGAAGACCACCGAGATCCTCGTGGGATATGAGCCCTATATGCTGATGATGAACGAGTGGTGGAAGCAGCTCTATGGGGAAAGCGAAGGGAAGGACAACAAGGGGATTTTCCCGGCGTCCGTTATCTTCTCGACCGACCTCCATTCGCTCGGGCAGTATATCCAAGAGGGACAGCGCAATCTCTTCGAGACGGTTGTCTCGGTCGAGAATCCCGGCTCCGAATATACGATTCCGTATGACGACGCGAATACCGATGGTCTGAATTTCCTCGCAGGGAAGACTCTTGATGAGGTCAATAAGAAAGCCATGCAGGCGACTCTGCTCGCACACACTGACGGCGGTGTGCCCAATCTGCTTTTGACGCTGCGTGACAGAACACCGTATTCGCTCGGCTATCTCTTCTATTTCTTTGAACTCGCGTGCGCGATTTCGGGTTATACGCTCGGCGTGAATCCCTTTAATCAGCCCGGCGTCGAGTCCTACAAAAAGAATATGTTCGCCCTTCTCGGGAAACCCGGATATGAGGAGATGAAGGCGGTTCTTGAAAAAAGACTGGAGAATCTGTAAATAAATCGTATCCCCCTCTTGCAAAGCGGGGAAGATTCATGTAAAATAAAGACAGAACAAAACCAATCTTTTGGGAGGATCGTTATGATTAAACTCATTGTCGGACTCAGAGGCTCAGGAAAAACCAAGGCGCTCGTTGAAATGGTGAACTCGACTTCTTCCGCGTCCAAGGGCGATGTCATCTGCATCGAGTTCGGGAACAAACTCAACTACGATATCAAACCGCAGGCGCGTCTCGTCGACAGTACCGCATATTCCATCACCAGTGCCACCGCGCTTTACGGCTTCATCGCCGGGATTCTCGCATCCAACTATGATATCACCCATATTTATGTCGACTCCGCTTTGAAGATTTGCAACTACGACCTCGCAGAGTTTGAAAAACTTGTGCTCCTCCTTGATTCTCTCGCCGCCGACCGTTGCGAGATTGTCATGACGGTCTCCGCCGCACAGGACGAGATTCCGCACGCTTTGCATAAGTTCTTCTGATACACCAAATTTTCTCTTTCACATAAGATATTATCGAGACAATGCTACCGTGTTGTCTCGATAATCTTATGTAAGGAGATACATCATGGTAGATAACAGAAACGGCGGGTGTTCCTCCGGCTGTGTCGGTCCCCTCAGCTCATCGAACGGGACTGTGTGCATCGATACATTCCGCGTGCTTGACTCCTGCCGCGACAGAGACTGCTTCGAGGATGTGAAGATCCTTGTGACGGCAGAGGGGCAGAATGTCCTCGATAACTCGTGCAATATCCGTGTGATCGACACCGAAATTCTGTGGGTCAACATCGCTCTGAACGAAGTGGCGTTCAATGACGGCTTCTTCCAGGTCACCATCAAGACCTTCGTCAAGCTGACGCTCGAAGGTTGTATGGGGAAGACCCGTGGGACGGTCTTTGAAGGACTTGCGGTGATCCAGAAGGTCGTCATTCTCTTCGGCGGAGAAGGGAATGTCAGTACATTCCGCTCGGACGGAAACAACTCGTTCTGCGCGGGACCGAAGTCCTGCCACGCGGGGAACACACTCCCCACTGCCATCGTAGACATCATCGATCCCATCGCGCTCTCTTCCAAAGTGGTGGATTGCAGTTGCCAGTGCGGGTATTGCTGTTGCAGTTGCACCGAGATTCCCGAGGCGGTGAGCAGATGCTTCTGCGGTCCACTTGTGGAATGTGACAGAGGGAACAATCTCTTTGTGTCGCTCGGCATCTTCTCGGTGATTCGTATTGTCCGCCCGGCACAGATTCTCGTCAACGGTACCGACTTTACGGTTCCCGACAAAGAATGCGTGGAAGCAGAGCAGGACGATCCTTGCCGCCTGTTCCGCTCACTCGCTTTCCCCGTCCGACAATTTACGGGCATCGAGTGCGACGAGACGCGCAACGAGCCGACCGGTCGTCAGTCGAGAGGTTGCTGCGGCAACAAAAACTGAATCAAACGCGATTCTGAGAAAAATCCCCCCGAAATCGGGGGGATTTCCGTATTTATTTTTCTTTGAGGCAGAGCCAGATGCCGCTGACATAATCGTCGCTTTTCAGGTCACCTTCACTGTAACACTCAAAGTCAAATCCGGGAATGACCTCGTAACCGCTCGAGGGGAGCCAGTTGTCGGATACCTCACACCAAAGTTTCCGAATGGCGTCCGGCAGAGAGCCTTTGGTGTAGAACTTACCCCATAGACCCGCCGGGACTTTCAGGACTTCAAATCCTTCGGGGATTTCCTGTGTATAGTCTTTGAGAGAACCGATTCCGTAGCGGAAAGTGCCGTCAGAAGTTTCGTATGCCGCTCCCGTGAGGCAGACGCCGAGCATGGGAGGGACTGTTTTTTCGTAACCCTTTTTGTAGTATTCGTCCCAAAACTTTTCGATTTCCTCGTTCGCGGTTTCGGGGTGGAAACTTCGTGTGATGACCGCAATTTCAAATTCGTTTTCTTTTTCGAGCGTATAGTCCATACTGATACCTCCTTTGTGTAGGGCTTGTACATTGACTTTCGGGCAGCAGGAAAGAATACACCCGCGCTTGGCTCTACCGGGTGTCACTCCGTGGAACTTGCGGAATGCTTTGGTGAAGGATTCCTGAGAATCATAGCCGTACCGAAACGCGGTTTCCAAGATGGATTTCCCGTTTTTGACCTCCTGTCCCGCTTCCGTGAGGCGCCTTTCACGGATATAGGAACCGACCGTTTTCCCCGTGTGGGCAAAAAACAGCCGCTGGAAATAATACGGACTGATATAGAGCCGTTTTGCCAAATACGGAATATCCAGGTCTTCGTTTCGGAGTTCTTCTTCGATGAGTTCTATCGAGGAACAAAAGACTTCAAACAGATCCATTTCTTTCACCACCTGGGTTTTATTATACAACATCAAAAGAGGGAAGTTTGGACAAAAAGTGCGAAGAACGATACTTGTGTCGCAGCGTCAATGAAGCGTCGACTGCGCCGATAAGAAGCACTCGTTGTGCTCGCACGAAGCGGCGTTGCCGCCACGAAGCGAAGCGCGCCTTATCCATCCTTGTGCCGCAGGCACGCTTCTTAGGACAAAGTCCTGCTTCATTTTTCATGCGCCGCAGGCGCGTCACTAAAAAAGACAGGTTTCTAGAAAGAAACCTGTCTTTTTTTGGCGGAGAGATAGGGATTTGAACCCTAGAAGCGCTATCAACGCTTACACGATTTCCAGTCGTGCGCTTTAGACCACTCAGCCATCTCTCCGAGCGGACTCTAAGAGTATAGCATATAAAAATTGTAATTGCAAGTCTTTTTTCTGTTTTTTTGGATAGAATCCTTTTATCTTGCGAAATATATCACAGATTTGCTTGTGTTTTTCCGATACTCTTGCAATAAGAGAAAAGGCATGGTATAATAAATCCATTCCATTTTGGAGGCGCTCATGGAACTCAAAGTAGTAAAATTCGGTGGCAGTTCGCTCTCCGATGCAAAGCAGTTTCAGAAAGTGGCAGGAATTATCCGTGCCGACGAGACCCGACGGTATGTCATTCCGTCTGCTCCCGGGAAACGGTTTGACGGCGACGAAAAGGTAACAGATCTGCTTTACAGTCTGTACAAAGCGATCAATGAGCAGGGAAATGCGGAAGCCGTCTTTGCAAGAATCAAGGACAGATTTAATAAGATTATCGATGAACTCGGTATGAACCTTTCGCTCGACTGCGAATACACTAAAATTGAGAAAGATTTGCGTAACGGTGCAAGTAGAGAGTATGCCGCGAGCCGTGGGGAATATCTCAACGGGATTATTCTTTCCGCCTATCTCGGATTTACTTTCATCGATGCCGCGACCTGTATTTTCTTTGACGCGGAAGGGAACTTTGATGCCGAGACGACCAATCAGTACCTCAAACAACTCCTGAAAGCATATCCGAAGGCTGTGATCCCCGGGTTTTACGGCAGTCTCCCCGACGGCTCCATCACGACTTTTTCGCGTGGCGGTTCTGATATTACGGGTTCCATCGTTGCGCGCGCATCCGCGGCGACTCTTTATGAGAACTGGACGGATGTCAGCGGTTTTCTGATGGCAGACCCGCGCTGTGTCGAGAATCCGCGGAGAATCGAACTGATTACCTATAAGGAACTGCGGGAACTCTCCTATATGGGCGCATCCGTGCTCCACGATGAAGCAGTGTTTCCGGTTCGTTATGTGGGGATTCCCATCAATATTCGGAACACCAACCGACCGGATGATCCCGGGACGCTGATTGTCCCCGGGACCGAAGACGAAATCCCCGATACGATCATCACCGGAATCGCAGGGAAGTCCGGCTTCGTCTCCATCACGGTCGAGAAAGACCAGATGAACAAGCGGTATGGATTCGGTCGACGGATTTTCGAGGTATTTGAGAAGTATAAACTGGCGATTGAGCATTTGCCGTCCGGAATTGACACCATGTCGATTCTGGTCAACGCAAATAGCTTCAAGCCGCTCCGCGCATCCATCATCGCGGATATTTACCGCGCGACTGATCCGGACTCTCTTGTGATTGATGAACATATCTCTCTCATTGCCGTTGTCGGACGGGGTATGGTGCGTAACAAAGGTATCGCTGCTCGTATTTTCCGCGCTTTGGCAGATGCGAATATCAATATCAAGATGATCGACCAAGGGAGCAGCGAGTTGAATATCATCATCGGCGTGGAAGAAAAAGACTTCAATCTCGCGATTCGTTCCATCTACGCAGAATTTGTAAAATAAGGAGTTTGTCGTATCCCCGCACTGATTGAACCCTAATCGTATTAGTTGACGTAACAAATTACTTGTTTTGATTTATTTATTTTAAGGCAGATATGTTTTTTCATAGAAAAAGAGGCTTTTCGCCTCTTTTTTGTATTCTGATATCAAATAGGGAAGTTTTCGTCACAAAAAACCGATAGGGAAGTGCGAAAAATCGTTTTTTCGAGTTCCCCGCTTTGCTTTTGGTGTTATTCAGACAGATAATGCTCCATCCGTGATTCATATCAGAACAACGAATCTTGTTTTTTCCGTTTTTGCGCCGCGAATCCCGTTTTTCTTCCTATTTATTATATATAAATATCAATTGCGTTTGATTGAATTACTTGTTTGATTTTTGCAGTTTTCCATACAGCTTCATATCTTCATCATGAATATGCGCCAAAACGACATTCTACGTCTTTTGAAAGTTTCACAATTTTTGAGAGAAACATTGTCATCGCGATTTGGGAGCACCTATCAACATAGATTTTCGCTGCGGCAATCCGTATTTTTCGGATTTCGTGATTTCTATCGGTATCATCCGCCAAACAGTGATACGCATCAAATTGTGTTTTGAAATCGTCGGTTGCAATTATCCAAAATCGTTATTCTGATTTTTCATATCCGCAAGTCCAAAATATAATTTTTCGTATTTAGATCAGTCGCAACCGATTATTTGCGCAGATATCGCCAAAATCGGGGATTCGGTTCAGATTCCGCTAAGAATCGGTCAAACGTCTGAAATCCGTCTCAAAAACAGAATTTTCAGTTTTTTTCCAGTTATTCATTCCCTGAATTATACAAAATATTTATTAGGTATAATTTCCACACATGAATTTTTGATAGCTCCCCCGAAACTGCATTTACCGAAAACGAAACTGCGTGGCGAATTTCCCTCTTGGCTGTGATGCAAAAAAGACCGTCGGACTTGTATTTTAGAGTGCCGTATGGTATGATGAATCGAAACGAATCAACACGCGCGATCGTCCTGCGATTGCGACACGCTGTTCATTTCCCTACTTTTCATTTTTAAGAATTTTTGACGAGTCGCCTCGCCGCCCCTGAGATGCCTCTCCGATTTGTTTGTCGCGAGCAGTTTCCCTACTTCTTCATGCAGAGCCGGATTGATGTGTTTGAGTTTTTCCGTGATGTCTTTATGTACCGTGCTTTTGCTGATATGAAAGATCTGTGCCGCGCGGCGTACCGTCACTTGGTGCTCGATCATATAAGATGCGATCACTTCGGAGCGGTCGCGACTGAATTCTTCGGATAGCATATGGGGTCCCCTCCTTTACTCTTTGAATCATTATATGAAAGGTCGCTTTTTTCCATGCGAAAAGAATCCGAGCAATTTGCGGACGGTACACGTCTGGAAGGAATGGTCAGTATTCGCGCGCTGATCCATGCAAAAGATGACGGAATCAACGATCGCCCGATTCGGACGGTATACTTTGACTCCGACAAGAAAAAACTCCTAAAAGACCTTGGATATCTGCGCGCAAAGAGCCGTGAATACGGTTTTGACGTTCTCCCCGCCACCGCGGATGAACTCGAAAAAATGGCGGTCGGAAACACCCACGGCGGTCTGATTGCCGTCTGCGGAGAGAGAAAATACCCCGCTCTCCAAGACGTGACTTCCCTCCCCGACTGCGGTTTCTACGCACTCATCGACGGCATCGAAGACCCTTATAACTTCGGATATGCCATTCGTTCTCTCTATGCTGCGGGCGTCGACGGAATCATTCTTTCCGAGAGGAATTGGCTTTCAGCCGCAGGCGTGGTCGCCCGCGCGTCGGCAGGAGCGTCCGAGAGACTTCCCTTTTACATTGCTTCCCCCGAGGACGCAGTACCCATTTTCCGTCGTCACGGGTATCTGACGGTCGCGGCAGACCTCAGAACCGAGCACGAGTTGGGGCTGACCCCGCTCCCGCTACCACTGCTTTTGGTCGCGGGCGGTGAGAAACGCGGGATTTCCAAAACGGTTTTGGACGAAGTTGATTTGAGGGTAAAAATCCCTTACGGTCGACAATTTTTTGAGTCCCTATCGGCGGCATCGGCTGTCACCATGTTTGCCTATGAAATTCTACGGCAGAATCGAAAATGAACTCTTTGACCCCTTGAACAAGGAGAGAGCGTAAAACGCTTTTTCCTTGTTTTTTATCTTTTTCAACAAAAATTTCGCGAAATCTTCTACAAGTTTGTAAACACAATATTTAGGGATTACTGTTGACACCAAATACTATATATGGTATGATTGGGTGCATTCCACCCAAGGAGAGGCCTATGAGATTCAAGGGTTTGCAAAAACTGACCTTGCTCGATTACCCCGGGATGGTTGCCTGCACCCTGTTTACGGGTGGATGCAACTTCCGATGTCCGTTCTGTCAGAACGCGTCACTCGTTTTACCCGATCACCGGTCGGAAGATATCCCGGAAGAAGAAGTCTATGATTTTCTAAAAAAACGCGTCGGAATCCTCGACGGAGTTGCCCTCACCGGGGGAGAACCCCTGCTCGAGCCGGATATCAAGGACTTCCTTCGTGCCGTCAAAGCAATGGGTTATCGCATCAAACTGGATACCAACGGGACCTCCCCCGATCTGCTCGCCGAGATTATTTCCGAGGGACTGATCGACAGAGTTGCCATGGATATAAAGTCCTCCCCCGCAAATTATGCACGCGTGACGGGTGTCCCCCGCCCGCCGATGGAGAGAATCGAGAAGTCCATGAAGATTCTCATGGAGGGCACCCTGCCCTTTGAATTTCGTACCACGGTCGTCCGCGGACTCCACGATGAAGAGGATTTGCTTTCTCTTGCGAAATGGATCGCCGGCGACGAGGAATACTATCTGCAGCAGTACCGTGATTCGGGCGACCTCATCGCGCCCGACGGCTTGTCCGCCTACTCGGACGAAGAAATGTTGCACTTTGCGAGTATGATGAAACCCTATGTCCCCTGTGCGCAAGCACGCGGAATTACAAATACTATTTGAGAGAAGGAAACACCATGTACCAGATTATCAAACGAGACGGAAAAATCGTTCCATTCGACATCGCCAAAATCGCGAACGCCATGAGACTGGCATTTGAAGCCACCGAGACCGAGTATACCGATAACATTATCGACTTCCTTGCTCTCAAAGTGACCGCTGATTTTCAGCCGAAAATCAAAGACGGCTATATTTCCGTCGAGGACGTGCAGGACAGCGTAGAGGCCGTCCTCTCCCGCGGCGGGTATGAAGCTGTGGCGAAGTCCTATATCCTGTATCGGAAACAGCGTGAGAAACTCCGCAATATCCATTCCACCTACCTCGATTACAGTGAGACTGTGAATAAGTACATTCAGTCTCTCGACTGGCGCGTCAAAGAAAATTCGACCGTGACCTATTCCGTCGGCGGTCTGATTCTCTCGAACTCGGGCGCCATTACGGCGAACTACTGGCTGTCGGAGATCTATGACGAAGAAATCAGCCAGGCGCACAGAAACTGCGATATCCACCTGCATGACCTTTCCATGCTGACGGGTTATTGCGCGGGTTGGAGTTTGAAGCAACTCATCAAAGAAGGTCTCGGCGGCGTCCCCGGGAAGATCACCTCTTCTCCCGCGGCTCACCTCTCTACCCTCTGCAATCAGATGGTGAACTTCCTCGGCATCATGCAGAACGAGTGGGCGGGCGCACAGGCATTCTCTTCTTTTGATACCTACCTCGCTCCCTTTGTCAAAGTGGACAACCTGAGCTATAAAGAAGTCAAACAGTGTGTACAGTCCTTTGTGTACGGTGTGAACACCCCGTCCCGTTGGGGCACGCAGGCACCCTTCTCCAATATCACCCTCGACTGGACGGTCCCGAAAGACCTGAAAGACCTGCCCGCGATTGTCGGCGGCAAAGAGATGGACTTCACCTATGGCGACTGCGTCGAGGAAATGGCAATGGTCAATAAGGCGTTCATCGAAATCATGATCGAGGGCGACGCGAACGGCAGAGGGTTCCAGTACCCCATTCCGACCTACTCCATCACGCGTGATTTCGACTGGTCTCCGACCGAGAACAACCGCATGCTCTTCGAGATGACCGCGAAATACGGCACGCCCTATTTCTCGAACTATATCAACAGTGATATGGAGCCGAGCGACGTCCGTTCCATGTGCTGCCGTCTGCGTCTCGACCTGCGTGAACTCCGCAAGAAATCCGGCGGTTTCTTTGGCTCGGGCGAAAGCACGGGGTCCATCGGCGTGGTTACCATCAATATGCCCCGTATCGCCTATCTCGCGAAGAACGAGGAAGACTTCTTCCATCGTCTCGACCACATGATGGACATCGCCGCCCGCTCTCTCAAAACCAAGAGAACGGTCATCACCAAGCTTCTGAACGAGGGTCTCTATCCCTACACCAAACGCTATCTCGGCACCTTTGAGAACCACTTCTCGACCATCGGTCTTGTCGGCATGAACGAAGCGGGTCTGAACGCGAACTGGATCCGTTGCGACATGACCCATCCCGAATGCCAGGAGTTCTCCAAGAAGGTCCTCAACCATATGAGAGAGCGTCTGTCCGACTATCAGGAGAAATACGGCGATCTCTACAACCTCGAAGCGACCCCCGCGGAATCCACCTCTTACCGTCTCGCGAAGCACGATGTCGAGCAGTTCCCCGATATCATCACCGCGTCCGAAAAGGGCGGAACGCCGTACTATACGAACAGCAGCCATCTGCCCGTAGGGTTCACGGACGATATCTTCGCCGCGCTCGATATTCAGGATGAACTGCAAACCCTCTACACCTCCGGCACGGTCTTCCACGCCTTCCTCGGCGAGAAGATGCCCGACTGGCAGGCGGCGGCAAATCTCGTCCGCAAGATTGCCGAGAACTACAAACTTCCCTACTACACCATTTCTCCCACCTACTCGGTTTGTAAGAATCACGGCTACCTCGTGGGTGAACAGTTCACCTGCCCGCATTGCGGCGAGAAGACCGAGGTTTACAGCCGTATCACGGGTTACTATCGTCCCGTCCAGAACTGGAACGCAGGTAAATCCGAGGAATACAAGGCGCGGAAAGAGTATGTCATCGAGACCAGCGTCCTGAAACACGGGAAACCCGAAGAGGCAGCCGCAGAGACAAAAACCGAAGCGACCTGCTGCTCTGCCGGCGGTCACGAGACTCTTCTCTTCACCACCGAGAAATGCCCGAACTGTCGGATCGCCCATGACTATCTCGACAAAGCAGGAATCGCCTATGACACCATCCTCGCCTCCGAGCATCCCGACCTTGTAAAACAGTACGGGATTGTGCAGGCACCGACTCTCGTCATTGTGACCCCCAAGGGAGCAGTCAAGCACACGGGTGCGGGTGCCATTCGGAAGTATATTGTCGACTCGGGTTCTGCCAATGCTTGATGTCATCATCATCGGCGCAGGTCCCGCAGGCTTGACCGCCGCACTCTATGCCTGCCGCGCAGGAAAAAAGACGCTGGTCATCGAACGCTCCACCTTTGGGGGTCAGATCGTCTGGTCCCCGAAGGTCGAGAACTACCCCGCTCTCCCCTCAGTCTCGGGATTGGAACTCGGCGATAACCTGACGAAACAGGCGCAAGACGCTGGCGCGACCCTGGAACTCGACGAGGTCACAGCGGTCGAAAAGACCGAGGACGGATTCCGTGTCTCCTCGGTTTTCGGCGGAGACTTCGAGGGGCGAACCGTCATATTTGCTACCGGTGCTAGTCCGAGGAGACTGGGTCTCGCCGATGAAGAAAAGTATATCGGCGCAGGCATCTCTTTCTGTGCCGTCTGCGACGGAGAGTTCTATCGTGGAAAGACAGTCGGTGTCGTCGGCGGCGGGAATACCGCTCTGCAAGAAGCACTTTATCTTTCCGACATCTGCGAAACCGTCCATTTGATTCACCGCAGAGAGGAATTTCGCGGGGATGCGATTCTGGAAACCTCCCTTTCGCGTCGTTCCAATGTCGTCTTTCACAAAAACGCGACCGTTTCGCGCCTCACGGGAGACCCGAATCTGACGGGTGTTACCCTCGAAAAGCGTGACGGAACCAAAGAGGAGCTTCCGCTCGATGGCTTGTTTATCGCAATCGGACACAATCCCGAAAATGCCCTTTTCAAATCCTTTACTACTCTTGACCTCGGCGGCTATGCCGACATCGGAGAGGCGTGCGAGGCGGGGACACCCGGCGTCTATATCGCAGGCGACTGCCGCACCAAAGAAGTACGACAACTCGTCACCGCGATGGCAGATGGCGCGACTGCCGCACTCGCGGCATGTCATTATCTTGACAAGCAGGGATAAAAACAAAAAAAGAGCCCGAAGCAAATTCTGCTTCGGGTTTTCTTTTGTATTCTTTTGTTTTGTTTGGTTTTAGTCGTCGGGATACCCGTCCGGGTTGTTTCTCTGCCAACGCACCGTATCCTCGCACATACGCGCGAGATCGTACTGTGCTTCCCATCCGAGACGCTCTTTCGCGAGGGAGGGGTCGGCATAACAAGCGGCGACATCGCCGGAACGGCGTGCTCCGATGCGATACGGAATCGGACTGCCCCATGCGGCCTCATAGGCATGAATGATATCCAGAACCGAATATCCGTTCCCCGTCCCGACATTGATATACTCGATGCCTTTCATGGCTCCAGCGCGTTTCAGCGCGGAGAGATGTGCTTTCGCAAGGTCGACGACATGGATATAGTCGCGTACCCCGGTCCCGTCGGGGGTCTCATAATCGTCGCCGAAGACCGTCACGCACGGCAGTTTCCCGAGTGCGACCCGCGCCACATACGGCAGGAGATTGTTCGGAATCCCGCGGGGGTCTTCCCCGATGAGTCCGCTCTCATGCGCCCCGATCGGATTAAAATACCGCAGGCAAATCGCGCTGAAATCCTTGTCCGCGTGGGCATAGTCTGCAAGGATGCGTTCAATCACGAGTTTGGTCTCCCCATAGGGATTGGTCGTCGAGAGCGGGAAATCCTCACGAATCGGTACGGATTTCGGAACGCCGTAGACGGTTGCAGACGAGGAGAAAATAATCTCCTTGACACCGTGCTTCTTCATGGTTTCCAAAAGGTTCAGGGTGCCGAGCAGATTGACGCGATAGTATAGCAGCGGGAGTTCCACCGATTCTCCGACCGCTTTCAGTCCCGCAAAATGAATCACGGAAGTGATGTCCGGATTCTCTCTGAATACCCGATCAAGCCCCTCACTGTCAAGCAAATCCACTTGATAGAATGCGGGACGTACCCCCGTAATGGTCTCTATGCGGTCGAGGACGCACTTTTTACTGTTGGAAAGGTTATCGACGATAACCGCCTTTTCTCCGGCATTGATGAGTTCCACAACTGTGTGAGAACCGATATAGCCGGTACCGCCTGTGACAAGAATCGACATAATAATCCCCCTTTGCATATGGAAAGAGAGCAGGCGAATATCCCCTACTCTCTTAGAAATCACTCAGCGTAAACGCTGACCTGCTTTTTGTCTTTTTCCACCTGTTCGAACTTGACTTTCCCTTCCACCAAAGCGAAAAGTGTATCGTCATGTCCGCGTCCCACATTATTGCCGGGACGGATCTTGGTGCCGCGCTGTCTCACGATGATGGTGCCGGCAGTCACATGCTGACCGTCCGCACGCTTAACACCGAGACGCTTCGATTCGGAATCACGGCCGTTCTTGGTGGAACCAACGCCCTTTTTGTGAGCGAAGAACTGCAAATTCAGTTTCAACATTTTCGTTTCCTCCATTCAAATTCGTTGCTTACCGGACTTCCTTCTCCCGTGTCAGTACACGAATGTACTCGGGATAGTCACCCGCCATTTCTATTAACTGGCGCCTGTAAGACTCAATCAAATGCCTGACGGCATACTTGTCCGCGTCGGAGAGTGTCTCCGAAAAGAGTGCGGGAACTTCCAGCGTGATGCTTGCGTTGTCCTCGTCGTCTTCTCTTTCATCGACTACCACAGGGACATTCAGTTCCGTCTCGATGGTGTTTACCACAAAGATCGTAAGTGAGGAGACGGCGGCGCAGAGAATATCGCTCCCCGCATCCGCGTATCCCGTATGCCCTTCGGTCGAAAAGCCGTACAAGACTTGATTTGATTGATAAAAGGTGACGGTCGTCATAACTTACGCGTTGATCTTGGTAATCTTGACGACGGTGTAGTCCTGTCTGTGACCGATCTTCTTCTTCTCGTTCTTCTTGGCCTTGTACTTGATCACATAAATCTTCTTGGATTTACCGTTTTTCACGACCTCGGCCTCGACGGAAGCGCCGGCAACATAGGGAGCACCGACATTGACGGTGTCATCGCAGACAGCGAGCACTTTGTCAAAAGTGACAGCGTCTCCTGCTTCCTTGCCCAGTTTCTCGATGTAGAGCACATCGCCCTCGGCAACTTTGTACTGCTTCCCGCCTGTTTCCATAATCGCAAACATGAAGCGTACCTCTCTTTCTCAAAAATCGCTGTAATGGGCGGCATACGCACTTGAGAGCCCATGAACACGCGCTAAATTATTATAAAGGATGCAAAATACAATGTCAATACCGTATCGCGATATTTTTGCATAAAAAATGCAAATATTGTCCGTTTTTTGAGTGAGTCACATGGGGTTCCCCGTCGTCGGGACTTTCCGCTTCCGACAGGTGGTCGTGGCATCGGGATAACGCGATGCGAACTGTGCCGATGCATAGACCAGTTTGTCTCCCCGTTTCAGTTCAAACAGGGTGCTGCCGAGCGCACCGCGCCCGACTTTTTCCCCGATGAGGTCGGAGGAAATCAGGATTCCCTTTCCGTGTGCCGAGACCATCAGGACATCGACGGGTTTATTCTCTTCATAGAACACACCCACGCACGGTACTTTATCGGAGAACGCCTGTACGAGCTTCTTGCGTTTGACTTTGGTCTCATACGCTTTGACGGGTGTCTTCACGCCCTTGCCGTTTTCATAGATGAACCCGAAGCAAGCGCCGTCGAGATACTCATGAAGCACCTGCGCGCCGATGAGATATTCTCCCTCGTCCATCGAGAGTTTCGGCGGGAGGAAGTCGCCGAGCAGCGATGCTTTCGTATTCTCAAAATCAGAGACATTGACGCGGTACATTCGCGCCATGTTGGTAAACACACAGAGTTCTCCCAGGTTATCGGTATCCTCCGTGTACAGAATCTCGTCGGTCTCTTTGATTTTCTGTTCATCATTCCCTTTGAGGGATTGCATGGTAATCTTCTTGAAGTACCCCTCGCGGGTGACGACCACGCGGACAGGGTAATTCTCGACCTCTTCTTTCTCAATGACGAGCGGAGTCTCATCCTTCGCGATGATCATGGTTTTCCGCGGTTTCCCGTACTTTTTCTTGATTTCCGTGAGCTGTTTGATGAGTTCCTGCTTGATTTTGAGGTCGTCTGCCAAGAGCGACTGCAGGTCGGCAATCTCTTTCATCAACTGTTCCAACTCGTTGATACGGTTGATGATATATTCGCGGTTCAGATGCCGCAGTTTGATTTCCGCGATATACTCTGCCTGTATCTCGGTAAGACCGAACGCTTCCATCAGGTTTTTGACGACATCTTCTTCTCTTTGGGTGTTGCGAATGATACGAATTGCCTGATCAATGTCTTGCAGAATCAGACCGAGTCCCTCGAGGAGGTGGAGTTTGTCTTTCTTCTTGTTCAGTTCAAACGAGAGTTCCCGTTTGTAGCATCCCATACGGAATGTAATCCACTCGCGGAGAATCCCCAGAACACCGAGGGTACAGGGTGCGCTGTTGATCAGCACATTGAAGTTGCAGTCAAAAGACTTTTCGAGGTCGGTCGTCGCAAACAGGCGTTGCATCAGTTTATCGGGATCGGTGCCCTTTTTGAGTTCAATCGTCAGACGGAACCCGCTGAGGTCGATTGCGTCACGCACATCGACGACCCCTTTGATTTTCCCTTCTTTCGCCATATCGATGATCTTTTTCATGATGCTCTCGATACAGGAACTGTACGGGATCTCCAAAATGTCGATGCTGTTGTCATCGGGATTATATTCGTACCGTGCACGCAGTTTGACACTTCCCACGCCGGTCTCATAGATGGTGCGGAGCGCCTCTTTGTCATAGATGAGGAATCCGCCGCCCGAGAAATCGGGTGCCTTGATAATCTCCATCATGCGGTCGACTGTGACAGACGGATTGCGAAGCATGGCGATCGTGCCGTCACAGACCTCCGCCAGATTGAACGAGCAGATATTCGAGGTCATCCCGACCGCGATTCCGAGGTTCGGAGAGACCAGAATGTTCGGGAAAGTCGTGGGGAGCATGGTGGGTTCTGTCGTGGTATTGTCATAGTTGGGGACCATGTCCACCGCGTTTTTGTCTATTCCGGAAAATATTTCTTGGCAGAACGGGTCCAGCTTGACTTCTGTATAACGAGGTGCGGCATATGCCATGTCGCGGCTGTACTGCTTTCCGAACGAACCCTTGGAGTCGATGAACGGGTGTAGAAGTGCCGCGTTCCCGCGGGTCAGACGCACCATGGTCTCATAGATGGCGGCATCCCCGTGCGGGTTGAGTTTCATGGTCTGTCCGACGACATTGGAACTCTTGGATCTCGCGCCCGTGAGCAACCCCATTTTATACATCGTATAGAGAAGTTTTCTCTGCGATGGCTTGAACCCGTCAATATCCGGAATCGCGCGGGAAACGATGACCGTCATGACATACGGCATATAGTTTTTCTCGATGGTTTCCGTGATGGGTTGACGGGTCACTTCCGCCACCTTTTCAGGAAGTTCCACGACCGGCTTTTTCTTTTTCGCCATGGTGATAGTCCCCTTTTTTGCTGACTGTCTTTTGCAACTTATAGTTTGATGATTTGGTGTGCGGCGGCTCTGATCATGCGGTTATAGAGAGCGAGACCGATGCCGTCTTTCGCAGGCAACGGCGCATAAATCGCGGTATACCCCCGTTTATCGATTTCACGCAGGAGATGGAACAGCAGATGTGCCTGTTCGACGCGATTATTCCGTCTGCCGAATGCGTAAAAATCCTTGTCGGGCAGACCGTCGCGCCAAGCGTCCAAATCCTCTTCATAAGTCAGGACGGCGATTCGCCCCTCTTTTGTCTTAAGAAATGAAAAGATTTCTTCGTCCGTACCGTCAAGAAGATAGAACGGCGCATCGGGCGCGTAGTGCTTGTATTTCATCCCGGGCGAGAGCACTATTTCCCCCGGGGCGAGTTGCCCCGTGACGGCATCGGCGACTGTGACACGGTCAGTGACTGTGAGCAGGTCGTCGAGCGTGACAGCACCGGGGCGTAAGAGGGTTAAGCTCCCGTCCCCTTCCATCTTGACAATTGTGGATTCCAAACCGACTTCGGAGTCACCACCGTCTATAATCATGTCGACCCGTCCGTCCATATCGTCTTTTACATGGGCGGCGCAAGTAGGAGAAGGTTTCCCGCTCAGATTCGCGGAGGGAGCGGCAATCGGGACACCCGCCGCACAAATCAGCGCATGTGCGACAGGATGGGACGGACAGCGCACCGCAACAGTATCCAGTCCCGCGCGCACCTCGGGTGGAATCACGGGTTTTGCCGTCAGAATGACGGTGAGAGGTCCGGGCATAAACCGCTCGGCGAGACGAAAATAGAGATCGCTTGTCTCCGTATACTTTTCCGCATCTTCCGGGAACGCAATATGAATAATCAACGGATTATCTGCCGGCCGTCCTTTCGCCGCGTAGATGGCGCGTGCAGAGTCGGCATTTGTACCGTCTCCCCCGAGACCGTATACCGTCTCGGTCGGAAAGACCACAAGACCGCCGCGGCGGAGAATCTCACCGGCTTGTTGTAAGGCGGATGTGCTCTGCCCTGAACTAACTTCGTTTATTTTAACGAATTTGGTCGTCATTCTGACTGACTTCCCCCGTTTTTTTCCTCAAACTCCGCATGGCGGAGCGCGTCAACCATCTCCGCCATGTCGCCGGATAAGAACTTTTCGAGATGATAGAGTGTCAGACCGATGCGATGGTCGGTCACGCGTCCTTGGGGAAAATTATAGGTGCGGATGCGCTCGCAACGCTCGCCTGTCCCGACCTGACTTTTTCTCTCGGACGCAATTTTGGAATCCCGCTCCGTGCGTTCGCGTTCATAGAGTTTCGCTTCCAGCATTTTGAGAGCTTTCTCGCGGTTCTTGAGCTGGCTTCTCTGTTCCTGACATTCGACGACGATCCCCGTCGGCAGGTGCGTCAGACGGACGCTGGATTCGGTCTTGTTGATATGCTGTCCGCCGGCACCGCTCGACTTACAGGATTCCATTTTGATATCCTGCGGATTGATTCGCACTTCCACCTCGTCGACCTCCGGCAGAACCGCGACCGTGACGGTAGAGGTCTGAATCTTGCCGTTCGACTCAGTGGTCGGGATTCTTTGTACGCGGTGAACCCCGCTTTCGTATTTAAAGCGGGAATACGCACCTTTTCCCTCGATCAGAAAGTCAATTTCGCGGTACCCGCCAAGTTCGGTCGGGTTCGTATAGGTCAAATCGATTTGGAAGCCGTTTTTCTGCACATACATCGAGTACATACGGAACAAATCTGCCGCAAAGAGTGCCGCTTCTTCCCCACCCGCGCCTGCACGAATCTCCATAATGACATTGCGTGCATCATGCGGGTCTTTCGGGCGCAGGTATTCATCCAAGGTTGCTTCTAAAGCGGACTTCTTTATTTCGAGTTCTGCTAGCTCTTCATTCGCCATCTCACGGAGCGCCGCGTCCTTCGTCTCACGAGCGAGGACAGCCGTTTCTTCGCGTTCTTTAAGGAGCGCACAATACGAACGATAGGTCGACACTTGCTCGTCGAGCGAACCCAGCTCGGCGGTCTTCGCGAGATAATCGGTCATATCCCGCATCGCGTCGGGCGCAGAGAGCCGAGCCGTCAGTTCCTCGTACCGCGATACCACCGCATCAAACGCGTGGTAAGCGGGTTTTATTTGCATGAGTCAATGAAAGCAGCGCACGCGCGATAGGTCGCAAAGAGATCCGCTTTGGAGATTGCCTCATAGGGCGCATGCATGGAGATGACAGGCACGCCGAGGTCTACGGTGTCGATATTCATCTTGGCGATATACTTCGCGACCGTTCCGCCGCCGCCGGCGTCCACTTTCCCGAGTTCCGCACTCTGCCATGCGACTTTGCCGTCGGCGAAGATACGGCGGATTCTGCCGACGAACTCGGCAGAGGCATCGTTCGAGCCGGACTTCCCGCGGGAGCCGGTATATTTGGAAAGTGCGGTACCGCAGGAGACGAGCGAGCTGTTCGCCTTCTCAAAGACATCTTTGAAGTTCGGGTCATACGCGGCGTTGACATCCGCGGAGAGACAAGCAGACGCTTCCCGCACGAGACGCGGATTCGCCCCTAGCGAGATGGAAATCTGCTCGATGAGATCGTTCAGCAGCACCGACTGCATACCGGTCGTCCCCTCACTGCCGATTTCCTCTTTATCCGCGAGGACGACAATCACGGTATTCTCGGTGTCCTCGGTATTCAGAAGAGCGGTCAGCGCAGGATAAGCGCAAACTCTGTCATCGTGACCGTAGGACGCGATAAGCGCACGGTCAAAACCGATATCACGGGCTTTCATCGCAGGGACGGCGCAGATCTCCGCGCTGAGGAAATCGCTCTCGACAATGCCGTATTTCTCATTGAGAATCTTGAGCACGCCGAGTTTGATGGCGTCTCCCTCTTCCCCTGCGAGCGGCAGACCGCCGACAAGAATATTCAGAGTCTCGCCCGAAATTGCCTCGCCGAGCGGCTCTCTCGACTGTTTTTGCGCCAGATGCGGCAGCAGATCGTTGATATAGAAGATCGGATCGTTCTCGTCCTCGCCGACCGAGATATCCACCTCGGTTCCGTCCGCACGAACAATTGTTCCGTGGAGCGCGAGCGGAATAGCCGTCCACTGATACTTCTTAATCCCGCCGTAGTAGTGGGTCTTGAAGAAGCACATTTCGCTGTCCTCATAGACCGGGCACTGTTTGAGGTCGAGACGCGGCGAATCAACATGCGCGGCGACGATGCGAATGCCGGCGGTTTCGAGCGGCGCTTTCCCGATCTTCATAAGAAAGAGATTTTTACCGCGGTTGTTATAAAAAAGTTGGTCTCCCGCTTTTACGGGGTCGCCGAACCGATAAGGACGATACCCTTTTTTCTCCGCCATCGTGAGCGCGTAACGGACGGCTTCCCGCTCGGTCTTGGCGCCGTCGAGGAATGCCTTGTAACCCTCGGCATAGGAATAGATTTCCGCGCGTTCTTCTTCGGACGCGGTTTTGTAGGCGTTTTCTTTTTTCATCAGCAGTTTCTCGGAAAGTTCACTCATGGTTTTTCTCCTTGTCTAGTATATCTTCAATAATTTGCTTAACTTGTGTATGCATATCTTCCAGTGTGCCCGCATTATCGAGCGTATAGTCGCAAAGCAATGCCAAGCGCTCGCTCGGAATTTGCGAGGCGATTCTCGCCTCGGCTTCTGAGACCGAAATCCCGTCCCGTGCAATAATGCGTGAGCACCGCAATGCGTCGGGTGCTGTCACCGCCACCGTGTAACGGCAACACGCGTCAAGACCGCTCTCGAAGAGCAGCGGCGCTTCCAAAACCGCGAGCGCTTGTCCCGCGGCCTCCTGTTTCGCCCGCCACGCAAAGAAAGACTCTTTTACAAAGCGGTGGGAAATCTCATTCAGCCGTTTGCGCTTTTCTTCCGCTCCCGTATCGTTTGCGAAGACGACTTTCGCGAGTGATCGGCGGTTGAGCGATCCGTCGGGGTTCAGAATCCCCTTCCCAAAAGCTTCGGCGAGTGCGCGGACGCAGTCGGTCGCTGTGTCTGTCAGACGGTGGTATTCGCGGTCAGACTCGAATACAGGATATCCGAGAGAGGTCAGGTACTCCGAGACGGCGGTCTTTCCGCTGCCGGATCCGCCGCACAGTCCGATGACGGTCATAGGACACCCCCACTATATTTTGTATTTCTAACAATACATTTTACTATATCATGTATGATTTGTCAAGCATTCCCACCATTTGAATGCTGGCGTTTTCAAGGAAAAAGAGCGGCTTTCGCCGCCCTTTTTGTTTTGTCACAGGCTCTTTGCGGCAATCTCTGCCGTATCCTGTGCGATGACGAGTTCTTCGTTTGTGGGGATGAGATAAACCGCGACCTGAGAGCCTTCTTTCGAGAGGCGGGTAACGGGAGCGGGTTTCTTCACCGCGTCGTTCGCCTGACGGTCAAAGTCGATGCCGAGGAATCCGAGACCGTCGAGCGAGTGCTCGCGAATATACGCCTGATTCTCGCCGATACCCGCAGTGAATACGACGGCATCCAGTCCGCCCATCGCGGCGGCATAAGAGCCGATATACTTTTTGATTTGATAGCAAAGCGTGTCGAGCGCAATTTTCGCATCGGTGTTCCCTGCGTTCATCGCCGTGACGAGGTCACGGCAGTCGCCCATGCCGGTCATGCCGTAAAGACCGCTCTTCTTGTTGAGGATGGTATCCATCTCACGGGGGGTCAAACCCTCTGCCTCCATGAGGAATGTCACGGCGGCAGGGTCAATCGAGCCGCAGCGCGTGCTCATCACGAGCCCGTCGAGCGAAGTGAACCCCATCGTGGTATCAAGTACTTTCCCATCCTTTACGGCTGCAATAGATGAGCCGCCGCCGAGGTGACAGGTCACGATTTTTGTTCCTTCGGCTTTCCCGCCGAGCAGTTTGATCATTTCACGGCTGACATATCTGTGCGAGGTCCCATGGAACCCGTACTTGCGGATATGATACTTCTCCGCCAACTCTTTCGGGATGGGATAGGTATATGCTTCAGGCGGCATGGTGTGATGGAACGAGGTGTCAAAGACGAGGACCTGCGGGACTCCCGGAATTGCGGCGAGACACGCCTCAATCCCCATGATCGCCCCCGGGATATGCAAGGGATCGATGACTCTGCACTTTTCGAGTTCGTCCATGACCCGCTTGTCGACCGCTATCGACTCGGAAAGATGCGGTCCTCCGTGGACGATGCGGTGCCCGACCGCCTGAATCTCGGCGAGACTGTCGATACAGCCATGGGTCTTATCGGTCAGCAGTTCCACGACGACCTTTGCGGCATCCGCGTGGCTATGGAGTGTGATTTCTTTCGCATAGGGTTCTTTCCCCGGTACCTTGTGCTCGACGAGACCGCCGTCACCGATCCGCTCGCAATTCCCCTTTGCCATCACATGATAGTCCGAGGTATCGAACAACTGGTATTTCAGGGTGGTGCTCCCCGCGTTCACGACCAATACTTTCATTTTATAATCTCCTATTGTTTTTTGTCGGAAAATATTATATACTATTCGCGAGCATTTTTCAAGAACTGTGTGAGAGGTAACGCCATGACAGTTGCAATCATCGCCGAATTGAATCCGCCTCACGCAGGACACGCCCATCTGATTGAAGAGGTCAGACGTGTTTACGGTGCGGACGCCACGGTCCTAGTCCTCCTCGCGGGGAACTATGTCCAGCGTGGCGACCTCGCGATGGTCGACAAATATGTTCGCGCGGCGGGCGCGCTCGCGATCGGTGCCGATCTCGTTTTGGAACTGCCGTTTCCCTATTCTTTCAGCACCGCGCAGATTTACGCACGCGCAGCCGTTTCTTTACTGAATGCGCTCGGTATCTGTGACATATTGGCGTTCGGCTCGGAATTAGGCGACCTCGCGTCCTTATGCGAGATAGCATCATACCTATCGTCAGACGCTTATACTGCGGCAATTCAGTCCGCACGAGAGCAAGAAAATCTGTCGAGCTATATTCAGTTGCGCACCCAACTCATTCGAGAGAATCTTTCAAACGAAGCGGCACTTGCATCTTCTCTGCCGAATAATATCCTGGCGATTGAGTACCTTTTGGCACTCAGACAGACGATGTCATCCATGCAACCCTTTACCGTGAAGCGGTGTGGCTCCTATCATGCAAAGACAAGTTCGGATAAAGAGTATCCCTCTGCGACAGCTTTGAGAAATGCTGTGTCGGCGAAAAATATTTCGGAAATTGAACGTTATTGCTCGGCAGACTTTGCTTTGCTTTTGAAACAAGCGCTCCGAGACGGGGATGCTCCGGCGGAGATAGACCGCCTGTCCGCGGTTTTCCTCACCAAACTGGCTTGGGTGGATAAGGGACGCGATTTTTCAGAATGCTTTGATATCGACTCCTCGCTTTCCCACCGCATGAAAACCGCCCTGCCCTCGGTCGCCACGCTTAGCGAGTTGTTTACCGTACTGAAAGCGAAGAACCTAACGGATGCCCACATTCGCCGCGCGGTTTTCAATGCTTATTTTGGTGTCACTCCCGAGGAAATCCATACCCCACCCTCATATACGCGTTTGCTCGCGATGAACGAGCGCGGCAGAGCTTTCTTTAAGCACATCAGAGAGTACAGCACCTTCCCCATTCTTGTCCGCCCTGCCGACAAATCTCTTTTGAAAGATGCGACGGTCAAAGCGGCGGTCGAGCGCGCGGATTTTGCCGATGCCCTCTACCTGCAATCCCTTCCTACGCCACAATCCGCGGCAAATCTAAACAAAAAAGCGCCGCTGGTTATGAAATAGATAAAACGGTGCCTGATTTTGCCTTTATCTTCATCTTCTGCTTATCCTGTCGATTGCATTGACAGAGAAATATCAAAGAGATATGATGGGGACAAGCAAGACAGCCGACCGATTCAAAAATATGCAAGAAAGGAGCGAACTATGATTACTGCAAACGGCATCCAAGGAAAGTATCTCGAATTTCGCGGCAGACCTCTTGTCCGTAAAGGCAACGAGTTATACCTCGGCGACCTCTCGGATAAAGGGTATCTCTCGATGAACATTATGGCGTCGGAAGAGCGACTCGGCGTAGAAGTCCCGACCATGATTTTGATTACGGTATTTGATTCCGCAACCAAAAAACCCGTGAAAGAGATGCAAAAGATGGTGAAAACGCTGGCAGATGCATTTGAATTCGGCGATGCGTGGCTGAACCGCTACAACCGATAATTCAACTGTATCTAGGAGGAACCCGTTTTGAAACACCGCACTATCCCCGCCTTTGTCAGACCGACGGTTATCGTTCTGCTTTCGGCACTACTGATTGTCGCCGCCGGTCTCACGGGCTGCACCCTTTCTTCTCTCAACAACCGTGACGAGCAGGCGGCACCGCCTACCTCCGCCACACAAGATGTCAATGTCAATCAAGAAGTCAAAAACGAGACGAACGACCCCGTCAAACCCGTCGCGGTCGAAAAGTCCTATAAAGTGCTAACAGGTCTTGAAACAACAAGTGAACTTGCTGATTTAAGACCTGTTGCTATTTCTGTCGCGAATGATGTTTACTCCATGCCCCAATACGGAATCGGCGCGGGAGAGATTCTGATCGAAGTGCCTCTCGAAGATGGAACTACTCGTTTGACCCTTCTCACCACCGATTACGCCAAAATGACAACCATCGGTGCCATCTCTTCGACCCGCTCCTATCTGCTCGAAATCTGCAACGCTTTCAAAGCCATCCAATGCTTTAACGGCAGCGACGCGACCATCTCGGCGGAGGAGATCGCTCTTTATGATACGCTTGACTATGAGTCCGGGAAATGCGCGGGAATGTACTACTATGACACGACGCGCTTTGACGAGACAGACCTCATGACAAACGGGATTCTCGTCGATGCCGGCATCCGCAAAGCCGAACTCAATCAAACGACAGAGGACGGTTATCTTCCCTTTGTTTTTGCCGCCCCCGATACCAGAATCGTCGCCGGAAGCGCGTCTGCAAATCGAGTCATCGTCCGCTACTCCGATGACCTCAATGTGTCCTATCTCTATAACACCGCTACCGGTAAGTATGTCCGCTATCAATACGGCGAGAAACAGGTCGACGCGACGAACGGCAGTGAGGTCGCCTTTGATAACCTCTTCATCCTATGCGCATCGTCTGTCATCTATGAAAGCGAAAGCAATAAATCACTCGACCTCGTGATTGAGGACGGCGGTTCGGGCTACTATATAACGAACGGTACCTATACGGATATCACATGGAAAAGAAATGATGACGGCACTCTGACATTCTATGATGCGACGGGTGCGGTCCTGACCGCAAACCGCGGCACCAGTTACATCGGGTTCATCACCGCAGGCGCGAAAGCCGGCGTGACGGTATCCTGATTTCTCTTGCAAATAGAAAAACCCTTTGAGATTTCGGTCCCAAAGGGTTTTAACATTTATCGGACGCAGTCGAAGAGGTCTTTCGCTGCCTCAATCTTTTCCGACGCGCCGACCGTACAACGGACGGATTTCCCGAACGCCTCTGCGAGAGGAGCCGCATAGGCACGAATCTGCTCGGCAGTCGCGTCGATGGTCTCGGAGCGGAATCTCCGCATATCCTCGGCGGTAATACCGCG